>JAQUEX010000052.1 GCA_028684935.1 Kiritimatiellia bacterium
CGCCGCCCGTCCAAAGAAAAGGGGGCCGCGGGTCTTGCGACCCGCGGCCCCCGCGATTAACCCCCGGCGGCGTCCTACTCTCCCACAGGCGCGTCCTGCAGTACCCTCGGCGATGGGGCCCTTCACTTCCGTGTTCGGGATGGGAACGGGTGTTGCCTCCCCTCCGTGGCCACCGGGAAAACCCGGCCCGGGCCCTCCGGCCCGGAAAATAAAGACAACGCACAGTCAGGGCGGCAGCAAGAGCCGCGCCGCAAGCGGAAGGGCGGGGATCGCGCCCCCGGCCTTCAATCAAGTGAAGTTGGAAAAACGGCCAAGCCTCACGGCTGATTAGTAGCGGTCCGCTGAGCCCATCGCTGGACTTGCACGCCCGCCCTATCGAGGTGGTGGTCTTCCACCGGCCTTCAGTCACTTTCGTGAGGGAGAACTTGTCTTCGGGGAGGCTTGGCGCTTAGATGCTTTCAGCGCTTATCCGTTCCCGGCATAGCTACCCGGCGGTGCCGCTGGCGCGACAGCCGGAACACCATGGGCCGGTCATTCCCGGTCCTCTCGTACTAGGGAATGTTCCCGTCAATTCTCCTGCGCCCGCAGAGGATATGGACCGAACTGTCTCACGACGTTCTGAACCCAGCTCGCGTACCGCTTTAATTGGCGAACAGCCAAACCCTTGGGACCTTCTCCAGCCCCAGGATGCGATGAGCCGACATCGAGGTGCCAAACCGCAGCGTCGATATGAACTCTCGGCTGCGATCAGCCTGTTATCCCCGGAGTACCTTTTATCCGTTGAGCGACGGCGCTACCACGAGCCACCGCCGGATCACTAGGTCCTGCTTTCGCATCTGCTCGAGGTGTCCCTCTCGCAGTTAAGCACACTTCTACCCTTGCGCTCGACGCACGATTGCCGACCGTGCTGAGTGTACCTTCGAACTCCTCCGTTACTGTTTGGGAGGAAACCGCCCCAGTCAAACTGACCCTCTGGCATTGTCCCGCGGCCGGAAAACGGCTCGCGGTTAGAATTCCGTCCGTCTAAGACCGGTATTTCACTGGCGCCTCCGCCCCCCCCGAAGGAGGGGCTTCCAAGGCTCCCGGCTATGCTACGCATAGGCGGCCAGAATACAGTACCAGATTACAGTAAAGGTTCACAGGGTCTTTCCGTCCTTCTGCGGGTATCCGGCATTTTCACCGGCATTACAACTTCACCGAGATCCTCGTTGAGACAGCGCCCACAGCGTTACACGATTCGTGCAGGTCGGAACTTACCCGACAAGGAATTTCGCTACCTTAGGACCGTTATAGTTACGGCCGACATTCACGGGGGCTTTGGTTCAGAGCTTCGCCTTGCGGCTGACCCCTTGCCTTGACCTTTCCGCATTGGTCACGTGTCACACTCTATACGTCCCCTTGCGGGTTGGCAGAGTGCTGTGTTTTTGTTAAACAGTCGCATGGGCCCGTTCACTGCGCCCCGGCTTGCGCCGGGGACCCCTTCTTCCGAAGTTACGGGGCTAGATTGCCGAGTTCCTTAACGAGGTTTCTCTCGCGCGCCTTGGTATACTGGTACCTTCCCACCTGTGTCGGTTTTGGTACGGTTTCCGGCTCGGTCCCTAGGGGTTTTTCTTGCCGGCGTGGAGTGGGCGGCTTGCGGGAAGCAAGCTTCCCGCTCGTCGTGGCCTCGGGCTTGTGCGCGGCGGATTTGCCTGCCGCGCGCCCTGCGCCCTAAAGGATGCGTCCATCTGCACCCCCGCTTGTCCTGCCGGGTTCCCCGTCGGTCAGACCCTTGCCGGAAGCTCAGGAATATTCGCCTGACGTCCATCGCCTGCGCCTTTCGGCCTCGGCTTAGGCACCGGCTAACCCCGGGCGGACGAACCTGCCCCGGGAAACCTTGGGATTCCGGCGACCGGGATTCTCACCCGGTTTTTCGTTACTCATGTCCGCATAATCACTTGTCTGAAGTCCACCGCCGCTTCCGCGCACGGCTTCAACCCGTCAGACAACGCTCCCCTACCAGCTCTCGCTCCGCGGATTCGGCACTGCGCTTGACTCCCGATCATTTTCGGCGCGGGATCTCTCGACCAGTCAGCTGTTACGCACTGTTTAAATGATGGCTGCCTCTAAGCCAACATCCTGGCTGTCTCCGAAACCCCACATCCTTAGTGACTGAGCGCAGTTTGGGGGCCTTATCCGGCGGTCTGGGCTGTTTCCCTCTCGACCGTGAAGCTTAGCCCCCACGGTCTCACTCCCGGGCTGACGCCCGCGGCATTCGGAGTTTGACAGGCTTCGGTACCCCGGCAGGGGCCCTAGACCAATCAGTGCTCTACCTCCGCGGGTTGCATTGCCCAAGGCTGCCCCTAAAGGCATTTCGGGGAGAACCAGCTATCACCCGGCTTGATAAGTCTTTCGCTCCAACCCACAGCTCATCGAACCCCTTTTCAACGGAGACTCGTTCGGACCTCCACCCCCTGTTACGGGGGCTTCATCCTGGCCATGGGTAGCTCGCTCGGGCTTCGGGTCCACCCCGTGCGACTCGCTCGCCCGTTTCGGACTCGCTTTCGCTGCGGCTCCCCTTTCGGTTAACCTTGCCGCACAGGGTGACTCGCGGACTCATTATGCAAAAGGCAAACGGCAACGTCCTAAGACGCCGCCATAGCTTGTGGGCGCACGATTTCAGGTCTGTTTCACTCCCCTAGCAGGGGTTCTTTTCACCTTTCCCTCGCGGTACTTGTTCACTATCGGTCATCACGGAGTATTTAGCCTTGGAGGGTGGGCCCCCCGGATTCAGACAGGGTTTCACGTGTCCCGCCTTACTTGGGATCCCGCTAGGCCGCGCGCAGGCTTTGGGCTACGGGGCTGTCACCCTGTGCCGCCGGCCTTTCCAGGCCGTTCGCCTAGCCGCGCGCGTGCCGCGCCGCGGTCCCGCAACCCCAGGAGGTAAACCTCCTGGTTTGGGCTCTTGCGCGTTCGCTCGCCACTACTTGCGCAATCTCTGTTGATTTCTTCTCCTCGGGGTACTGAGATGTTTCACTTCCCCCGGTGTCGCCTCCTCGGAACTATGAATTCATTCCGGGATCGCACCCCATGACGGGTGCGGGGTTGCCCCATTCGGAAACCCCCGGATCAAAGCGTGCTTGCCGCTCCCCGGGGCTTATCGCAGCTGACCGCGTCCTTCATCGCCTCGTGATGCCAAGGCATCCGTCGTGCGCCCGTATACGCTTGGCCGAAGATCGAAACCCTCGCCATTCTCGTTACGTTGCAACTCTTCTTGATACCCAGACTGTGCAGTTGTCAAAGATCGACCCGCCCCCTGGGGGCGGGAAATTCCGTCCGGCCGCGCCTTGCCGAGAGTGTTCTGCCGGCAGCTGGTGGGCGTGCCTGGAATCGAACCAGGGACCTCGTCCTTATCAGGGACGCGCTCTAACCAACTGAGCTACACGCCCGCTTCCGGGAACCGCCCGCCCCGCCCCCCCCGGGGGGTGGTGGAGGCAGCCGGGCTCGAACCGGCGGCATCCAGCTTGCAAAGCTGGCGCTCTACCAACTGAGCTATGCCCCCGGCGCGGGACGTCTCTCTCGACGCGTGTTCAGGCGCTGTTCGGTCGGGCCGCGTCTTGCGGCCCGGGGGGGGTGCGGGAGAATCCTCAGCCTGCCCGGCTTCCGTCCGGGTGGCGGCGCGTCTCCGCGCCGCCGCGCCCCGAAGGGCGTTTCACCTTCGCCCCGCCTCGCGGCGGGGCTGCTCCTTAGAAAGGAGGTGATCCAACCGCTGGTTCCCCAACGGTTACCTTGTTACGACTTCATCCCAATCACCACCCACACCTTAGGCGGCTCCCCCCCTTGCGGGTTGGTGCGCCGGCTTCGGGTGCAGACGGCTTTCATGATGTGACGGGCGGTGTGTACAAGGCCCGGGAACGTATTCACGGCGCCGTAGCTGATGCGCCGTTACTAGCAAATCCGACTTCACGGGGTCGGGTTGCAGACCCCGATCTGAACTGGGGCCGGTTTTGGGGGTTGGCTCCGCCTCGCGGCCTCGCTTCCCTTTGTGCCGGCCATTGTAGCACGTGTGCAGCCCCGGATGTAAGGGCCATACTGACTTGACGTCGTCCCCACCTTCCTCCCGTGTGAACGGGCAGTCTGTCCAGAGTTCCCGCCGTTACGCGCTGGCAACTGGACACAGGGGTTGCGTTCGTTGCTGGACTTAACCAAACACCTCACGGCACGAACTGACGACAGCCATGCAGCACCTGTGCAGCACCCTCGAAGGAGGCCTACTTTCATAGGCCGTGCAGCTGCATGTCAAACCCGGGTAAGGTTCTTCGCGTTGCATCGAATTAAGCCACATGCTCCTCTGCTTGTGCGGGCCCCCGTCAATTTCTTTGAGTTTTAACCTTGCGGCCGTACTCCCCAGGCGGCACGCTTAACGCGTTAGCTCCGGGACGGGGGGGGTGAAATCCCCCCACCCCAAGCGTGCACCGTTTAGGGCAGGGACTACCAGGGTATCTAATCCTGTTTGCTCCCCCTGCTTTCGCGCCTCAGCGTCAGTTGCGTTCCAGAGATCCGCCTTCGCCACCGGTGTTCTGCAGGATATCAACGCATTTCACCGCTACACCCTGCATTCCGATCTCCCCTCCCGCACTCGAGCCGCGCAGTTTGGAGCGCACTTTCCGGGTTGAGCCCGGAGATTTCACACCCCACACACGCGGCCGCCTACGCGCCCTTTACGCCCAGTAAATCCGAACAACGCTCGCCACCTCTGTATTACCGCGGCTGCTGGCACAGAGTTAGCCGTGGCTTCCTCTTGGGGTACCGTCAACTCGGGCGGCCGTTAACCGCCTCCGCCTCGCCCCCCATGACAGGAGTTTACGACCCGAAGGCCTTCATCCTCCACGCAGCGTCGCATCGTCAGGCTTTCGCCCATTGCGAATGATCCTCGACTGCAGCCTCCCGTAGGAGTCTGGGCAGTGTCTCAGTCCCAGTGCGGCTGGTCGTCCTCTCAGACCAGCTAACCGTAAGCCACGGTGGGCCGTTACCCCGCCGTCTAGCTGATGGTGCGCGGACCCCTCCCGGGGGGGCGGGCCTTGCGGTCCCCGCCTTTGGCCGCCGGACCATGCGGTCCGGGGCCCCATTCGGTATTAACGCCCCTTTCGGGACGGTATCCCCACCCACGGGACAGGTTGTCCACGTGCTCCTCGCCCTTCCGCCACTCTCACCGGCCGGTATTGCTACCTCCCGGATCCCGTTCGACTTGCATGCCTAATCCACGCTGCCAGCGTTCGTTCTGAGCCAGAATCAAACTCTCAGAAAAAAAATCCACACGCCGCATCGGCCGGAGCCGCGCGGCGCGTTTCGTTCGTATCCATTCCGGACAGTTGCTTCACAAGCTTCCTATTCTCCCGCATCCCCGCCGGTCCGTCTTTTGGACCCGCCCGGTTCTGCGCCTGAACGACCGGATTTCACAGAGCAAGTTCGCGCCGCCGCCGGCGTCATCCACCGTTTGCGGCGCGGGTTGGGACTTTAGCAAAACCGCCGCCGTCCTGTCAACCCCGGTCCGGAAAATTTCTTGCGATTTTTTCCGGCCCGCCTCCGTCCGCATCCAGCGGCCTGCGCCGCCGGGTGCCCCGAAAGAGCCGCAAACTATAGCACCCCCCCGCACGCCCCGTCAACCGCCTTTTTGTGAAAATCCAAACTTTTTTTCGGCAGGTTTTTTGCGCCCTTTTCACCTGTTCTTCAACCGCCTTTCTTCGCTATAGTATCCACCATGCAAACTGACTCGCCTTCACGCACGCTTTCGCCGATCGAGGCCCGCATCGTCGGCGCGCTGATCGAGAAGGCCCTCACCACGCCTGAATACTATCCGCTCACGCTGAACGCGCTGATTGCCGCCTGCAACCAGAAGAACAACCGCGCGCCGCTGATGGCCCTCGACGAACGAACCCTGCAGAACGGCCTCTACAGCCTTCAAGAGAAGCGGCTGGCCGAGTGCTTCTCCGGAGCGACCTCGCGCACCGTCAAATACCGCGAGCGACTGATCGCCGAACTCGAACTCGATCCCGCCGAGCGCGCGCTGATCTGCGAGCTGCTGCTGCGCGGCCCCCAAACCCCTGGCGAACTGCGCAGCCGCGCCGCGCGCATGCATCCCTTCGCCTCGCTGGACGAGATCATGGCCGCACTCCGGCGCCTCGCCGCGCGCGAGGACGGCGCGCTCGTGACCGAACTCCCGCGCCAGCCCGGCCACAAGGAGGCGCGCTTCGCCCACCTGCTGGGCGACTCGCCGCCTGCTTTGGACGAACCCGGCGCGGCCGGCTTCACGCCCGCGCCGACTCCCCAGCCGCTCGCCCCATCCCGCCTCGACGCGCTCGAGTCGCGCGTCGCCGCGCTGGAAACGAAACTCGCCGCGCTTGCCGCCTTGACGGTAATATCCATAAACCCCAGTTGAAAGGTACATCCGTGAAAGCACTTCTGCCCCTTATTTTCTGTACCCTGTTCGGAATCAGCGTCTGCGCCGCACCGGACATCTTCCCGGCTGACAAGCCGATCCGCACGATTTCTGTCAGCGGCTGCGCGATCGGTTATATCCAGCCTGACACCGTCTTGTGGACGTTGACCCCGCAGGCGAACGGCAAACTTCTCGCCGACGCCCGCGAAGCCTGCGAGAAACAGGTCAAGGTGCTTCTCGACAGATGTGCCAAGAAAGGTATACAAGGTTCTGATGTGACGCTCGGACGCCTGAACATCAGAGATGCCCTCATCAAACAGGATGGCGAACAGCCGGGGCCTGAACGCTTTAACGTCTCCCGAACCATCACGCTTCGGCAACGGGATCTCAGCGTTTTCCATGACATGCTGAATGACCTCAGCACCGGGGGATCAGGCAAGGTGAATTACAAGCTCTTCTGCTCGCGTACCGACGCCATCACACGAGAAACGCTGCTTCGTGCGACACAAGCCGCGAAAGACAAAGCCGGGGCGATGGCAACCGTGCTCGGCGCCAAACTGGGCGCGGCACTCTCCGTCAGCGAGTTTGCGCCCACCAACACGGCCGTCAACCAGGAACAGCTTCTGATCGATGACAGCTCGCCGGTCTACAGCTCAGACGCGCAAAAAATCAACATCGCCGTCTATGCGACTTTTGAACTCCAATAATCCGCTCCGCCTCTCTCGGCGCGCGTTCCTCAAAGGCTCCGGCCTCGCGGCGGCGGGCCTCGGCGCCTCCTGCACGTCGCTCGCCCCCGCAGCGCGCCCGCCCAACATCGTCGTGATCTTCCTCGACGACGCGGGCTACGCCGATTTCCATCCGTTCGGCGCGCCCGCCTATGAGACGCCGAACGTGCGGCGGCTCGCCGCCGAAGGCTGCCGCTTCGTGAACCTGCATGTGCCGCAGGCGATCTGTTCCGCCTCGCGCGGGGCGCTGCTGACCGGCTGCTATCCCGAACGGACCGGCCTGGTCGGCGCGCACGGCCCGCGCGCCCGCGGCATGGACCCCCGCTGGCCGACCGTCGCGCAGGTGCTCAAGCCGCGCGGCTATGCCACCGCGGTTTTCGGCAAGTGGCACATCGGCGACCAGCCCGACACCCGGCCGCCGGCGCGCGGTTTCGACGAGTCGTGCGGCCTCATGTACTCGAACGACATGTGGCGCCACCACCCCCAGTCGCGCGCCTTCGACAATTTCCCGCTCCAGTACTGGGAGAACGGCGCGGTCGCGATCGACGATCTCTCCGCCGCGCAGATGAACACCCTCACGCAGCGGTACACCGAGCGCGCGGTCGATTTCATCCGCCGCAAGCGCCATCAGCCCTTTTTCCTCTATGTGCCGCACAGCATGCCGCATGTGCCGCTGGCGGTGTCCGACCGTTTCCGCGGCGCGTCCGGCGCCGGCCTGTACGGCGACGTGATGATGGAGATCGACGCGTCGGTCGGCGCGATCATGCGCGCCCTGGACGAGACGGGCGTGGCCGACAACACGCTGGTGGTCTTCACCTCCGACAACGGACCCTGGCACGTCTACGGCAACCACGCGGGGCGTACGCCGTTCCGCGAGGCCAAAGGCACCGGCTTCGACGGCGGCACGCGCAGCCCCTGCCTGATGCGCTTCCCGGGCCGCATCCCCGCCGGCGGCGTCAACGACGCGATGCTCGGCACCATCGACCTGCTGCCGACCTTCGCGCGCCTCGCCGGCGCGGCGCTGCCGGCCACGCCGCTCGACGGCCATGATGTCTGGGACCTGATCACCGGACGCCCGGGCGCGGTCAATCCGCACGACTACTACGCGTTCACCACCGGCAAGGCCTTCGAGGGGCTCTTCAGCGGCGACGGCCGCTGGAAGCTGCACCTGCCGCACGGCTACCGCACCTTGGCCGCCGCGGGCCGCGACGGCAAACCCGGCACCTACCGCCAGGAACGCATCGGCCTCTCGCTCTTTGACATGGCCGCCGACCCGCATGAGACCGTCAACGTGATCGATCGCCACCCCGAGGTCGCCGCGCGCCTGCGAGCCTTCGCCGAACGCCATCGCCAGACTTTCTTCAGCCCGCCTGCCGCCTCGAAACCGGCCGGGCGCTAACCGAATCCTAATGTGTTTTGGGGGTGTTGGGCCGGCTGCGGATCTGATATTATCTTAGCGTTTGAAATGTGTTTGAGCGCTGTGAGCGCTTGCCTGCATGATCCTCACCTTGTATGGAAACGCCTATGACACACGTGAAGACCGCGCTGTCCGCCCTTGCTCTGCTTCTGCTGACCGGCCTGCTGCTCACCGGTTGCGACCGGGTGCCCAAGGGCCTCGAACCCGAAAAACTGGTGCTCTTCACGCCCGAGACCCAGCTCGCGCCGTCCGGCTCGGTCCAGACCAACGCGATCCGAGTGGAACTCCTGAGCCGCGCCGTGCGCGGTCTGCTGGGCGGCAAAGGGAGCGCGCACCCGATCGCGGGCGCGCGTCTGACGGTAGAGCCGGCCGACTCCGCCAGCGGCATCCGCGCGATCCCCGCCGAGGGTGTCACCGATGCGGGCGGCACGTGCAGCTTCAGCGTCGAGCTGGGCAAGGGGTTCGGCGATCACTACCTGGACATTGTCTGCGCCGACGCGCCGGAGATCCGCCGGCGCGTGCGCTTCGTGGCCGGCGTCGCGCTGGCGAATAACCGGCAGGAGGGCGCTTCGGGCCAGCCGCTGCCCAAGCCGCTGCGCGTCACGCTCACCGCGCCGGACGGCGCGCCCGTGGCCGGCGCCCCGGTCTATTTCACGCTCGCGCGCCAGCCCGGCAAGGCGGGCAAGCTCTCGAAGAGCAGCGTCAAGACCGACGCCGCCGGCGTCGCCGAGGTGACACTCAAGACCGACCCGGACGCCACCGGCCGGTATGAGGTCCGTGCCGAGGTCGCCGACTGCGAGCGCGGCCTCCACACACGCCCCTTTGTGATCGAGGCGCTCTCGATGTGCGTCATGCGCACGGTGATCGGCGTGCTGGGCGGCCTGGCGATCTTCATCTTCGGCATGACCCTCATGAGCGAGGGCCTGCATCAGGTGGCCGGCAACCGCATGAAGACGGTGCTGGCTTACGTCACGCGCAACCGCGTCGCCGCGATCTTTGCGGGCACCTTCGTCACCGCGCTCATCCAGTCCTCCAGCGCGACCACCGTCATGACCGTCGGCTTCGTCAACGCCGGCCTGCTCTCGCTGCAGCAGGCCATCGGCGTGGTCTTCGGCGCCAATATCGGCACCACCGTCACCGGCCAGATGGTCTCGTTCAAGCTCGACGGCCTGGCGCTGCCCGCCATCATCGCGGGCACGGCCGGCCTGCTGATCGCGCGCCGGGCCACCTGGCAGGGCAGCGCGCGCACGCTGCTCGGCTTCGGCCTGCTCTTCTTCGGCATGACGCTGATGTCCGACGAGCTGAAGAGCGTCAGCACCTTCCCCAGCTTCATCCGCGTCTTCCAGTCGTTCGACTGCACGCCGCAGCCCGGCCAGCCGATGCCGTTCGGCGCGGTGTTGGGCGCGATCGGCATCGGCACCCTGATGACCATGCTCGTGCAGAGCAGCTCCGCCACGATCGGCCTGACCATCGCGCTGGCCAACAGCGGTCTGCTCAATATCTGGACAGCCGTGCCGATCGTGCTGGGCGACAACATCGGCACCACCATCACCGCGATCCTGGCCTCGCTCAACGCCAACCGCACCGCGCGCCAGACCGCGGCGGCCCACTCCATGTTCAACGTGCTCGGCACCGGCGTCATCGTCGGCCTTTTCTACGTGCCGATGCGCGGCGTGCCCTGCTTCCTTCACCTCGTGAACGACGTGACATCCGGCAACGTCTTCCTCGGCGAGAACATCGGCCGCCACGTCGCGATGGCGCACACCCTTTTCAACGTGACGAACGTCGTTCTCATGACCCCCTTCATCGGCACGCTGGCCTGGCTCTGCGAGCATCTGATCCCGGCCAAGAAAGCCACGACCGCCACCGTGCACCTTGAAAAGAATCTGCTCAATACGCCCTCGCTCGCGCTGTTCTGCGCCATGCGCGCCTTGGCCGACATGACCGACAGCGCCTGGCGCACGGCAGAGCTGGCGCTGCGCGGCTATAAGGACGGCAAGCCGGTCAAGGTTTCCGACATCGAGGCGATGGAGGATGAGGTCGACCGTAACCAGGGCGAGATCATGGACTACCTCGTGCAGCTCACGCGCAAGGAGCTTTCGGAACAGCAGGCCGCCGCGATCCCGGTGCTGATGCACTGCGTGAACGATGCCGAGCGTATCTCCGACCTCGCGCTGCTGATCGCGCGCCGCGCCGAAGCCCAGACGACCTCGTCGCGCTTCTCGAAAGATGCGCTCGAAGAGCTGGAAACCCTGCTCGAGAAAGCCACCACCATTGCCGGCCTCACCCACGAAAGCCTGCAGGACGGACGTTTCCTGGCCAAGGCCGTGGGCATCGTGGTCGAGGATCTGGAGAAGCTGGCCCACGCCTCCATGCAGGGCCATGTCGACCGCCTTCAGAAAGGGCTCTGCACGCCCGAGCGCGGTCTGGTCTTCGTGGAGGTCGTCGGCGCCGTCGAAAATATCGTGCGCCATCTTGAGAACATCGCGCAGCGCTCCGACCAGCTCACGGAAGCCGCGACCTGAGCCGGCGCGCGGGAGGATATCCATGATAGGCATCGAGCCCCGCTGCGGCGGAATCGTGCTGCTGGCGCTGGCACTGACACTGGCCGGCAGCGCCGGCGCCGCGCCGTCGTTCCGCGCCAACAAGAATTATCCGGAGCTGGGGCTGAGCCTGCGCACGCTCGGCGGCGCCGTCCCCGAGCCGCTGCCGCCGCACAAGACCTTCACCTACACCTTCACCCGCAACGGCGAGAGCACGCGGCGCGACCTCTTCGATCCGCACGAGCTCTGGTACGCCACCCAGCATGCCGGCCAATGGCGCGACGATGACGGCAACCGCCTGATCCTGGGGCGCGCCTCACGCCTCCCGCCGCGCATCGAGAGTGACCTTCAGCATGTCGCCCGCGAGACCTTTGAAGAGGCACTCGCCGCGCCGGGCGCGGCGTTCGACCCCGACAGCCCCGACGCGCTCGCGGCCTGGCTCGCCGCATTCGCCGGCTGCGCGCCCGGCACCCCCGAGAAGCTGCGGACCGGCTTTGCCCTGCATGACGCGCTCCACTTCCCGGCCGACGCCGACGACACGCTGGTCTACGCCTTCCGCGCCAAGCGCCGCACCCCGCAGGGACGCACCGAGCCGACCGAGTGGTTCTGCGCCGTCGTCCGCATCGCCGACAGCACTCCGAAAGCCAAAGTGCGCAAGGATTTCGAAACGCAGTTCCTGGCGTCGGTCGCCGCGCTGCCCCAGCGCGCCACCCCCGCCGCCGGGGTCCAGGGCAAGGCGCTGCGCACCGCGCCCGCCGCGCACCGCGACGCCGCCGCCGTGCCCGACCATCCCAGCCGCGCCGCCGCACGCCGCAGCATCGCCAACATGAAGGATTGGTGGTACGCCGAAACACTCGACTACGTCTTCCTGTCCGATATCCGCAGCTCAGCCGGCAAGTCCCTCGTCAAAGAGCTGCAGGCCACCCTGCCGGCGCTGCGCACGGCCTTCGCCTGCCTCGTGCCGCCGTTCCAGACCGAAAGCGATGTCAGTGTCGTGCGGATCTTCGAGGATGCCGAGGCCTACCGGCAGTATGTCGGCCAGGAACACGCCTGGAGCGTCGGCCTCTGGTCGCCCATGCGGCGCGAGCTGGTGATCCTCTCGCAGGGCAAGGACCGCGACCAGACGCTGGAGATCATCCGCCACGAAGGATTCCACCAGTACCTCTTCTACGCCACCCGCATGATCCCGAACGCCATGTGGTACAACGAGGGGCACGCCTGCTTTTTCGAGTCAGCCGAGATCGACAGCAGGGGGCGCGTCGAACTCCCGGAGGGTGGCCGCGCCGCTTATCTGCTTGAGCACCTTGCGCGCGCCGCGGCCAATCTCCCCGCCATCCTCCACGCCGACCACGCGGCTTTTTATGGCGGCGCCGACGCCCAGCGCCATCTGAACTACGCCACCGCCTGGGGGCTGGTCTATTTCCTCCGCAAAGGCGTGCCGTCGCAACGGCTCTCCGTCTACGCGCAGATCCTGCCCGCCTACCTCAAGACCCTTGAGGCGACACGTGACCCCGAGGCCGCCACCGCCGCCGCTTTCGAGGGCGTCGACATGCCTCGCTTCCAGAAGGCCTTCACCGAGTTCTGGGAAAAGGGACGCAACGGCGCGCGCCGCCATGATCCGCTCGCCGCCGCCCGCTGACCAACGGGGCGCACCCCCGTTCCTCTGACCGTTGGGGTTTCTGGTTTCGGGTTTCTGGTTTCGGGTTTCGGTCACGCATCCTTCCTCGCTTCTTCTGTCTCTCAACCGGTAGGGCGGTCTCGCCGAGACCGCCGCATAAAGACGGGATTCAGTCGTATCTCAGTTGAAAGGGGCCTTTGGCAACGAACGCCGGACGCCGAACAGGCAACGGGATCATCCTTCGGCGGCGCGGATCGGCGGGAAACGGGCGGGCGTCCGCCCCGGCGGCGGTCTCGGCGAGACCGCCCTACCGGCGGTTGCCGGGTGGTCGCACACGTCCGCGTGCGCGAGGATGCGGGCATCGTTTCCTCGCGGCGTCGGCATTAGGGCGGTAGTCATCGGTTGGTGACCGGGGTGCGCGACGAACATTCGTGTTTATCGTTCGCGTTTACGTACCCGCGTTCTGACTCGCCACCCTTAACCGGATACCCTTACCCGAGAAACTTAACCGGTCTTGCGCCGGGCGCATGGCAGTTCTGTTGGGGAGACCTTCTCGTAATACTAATCTTAATCTTAATCTGCTCGTCGCCGATTGTCGGCCTCATATTCGGCCGGCCCCTCATAAACACGATCAGCGGAGGTGCTGCGGATCAAGCCCACCCGCATCGAGACGATGGGCACCCACATCACGATGTGTTTCCAGGAGATCTCCAACCCAAGCCACACATCGAATCGCTTCCTGATAGACAGACAGCTTCTCGTGATCAAAGCTCGTTTTCATGGGCGCAGTCTACTCTCGAGAAAGTTCGATGTGCAAGATTAAGATTAAGATTATGATTAAGATTATGATTGATTGGCCCCAACAGAACTGCCATGCGCCCGCGCGAACTGATCCTTGCCGTTTTGATTCCAACGCGTTACAGTGATGGTCTGATAGTCACAGTGTTCACGGACCACGGAGAGCTTTCATGCGCGTGTCGCCTTGTTTGACGGCCTTTTTTCTCGCCTGCGCCAGCTTGCCGCTCGGCGCGCAGCAGGGTTTTTACCGTGAATATTATGCCGGCATCGCCGGCAGCCGCGTCGCGGATCTCACCGCTGCCGCCGCGTTCCCCGACGCGCCGACCGTCGAGGAGGTTGTCAACAGTCCGCTCGAAACCGGCGTCAATGTGGCCGACTATTACGGCCAGCGCGTGCGCGCGCTGCTGACCCCGTCGGTCACCGGCGCCTACACCTTCTGGGTGGCGACCGACGACGGCGGCGAACTCTGGCTCGGCACCGACCACACGGCGGCCTCGCGCCGGCGCATCGCTTATGTCTCGGGCTGGACCAATTCACGGGAATGGACCCGCGAGCTGAACCAGAAATCCGCACCGATCGCCCTCACCGCCGGCACGCGTTACTACATCGAGGTACTCCAGAAGGAGAACACCGGAGGCGACAATCTTGCCGTGGCCTGGCAGGTGCCCGGCACCACCGCCACCAATGTCATCCCGGCCGCCGTGCTGACGCCCTATCTGGATCCGCCGGTCATCCGGACGCAGCCGATCTCGCTCGATATCGAGGAGCAGTGGGCCGGCCAGCGCAGCGTCACGTTCACCGTCGCGGCCGTGCGTCAGGGCGGCGTCACCTATCAGTGGCAGCGCGACGGCGTCAACCTTCCCGGCGCGACCGCGTCCGTCTATACCCTGACCGCTGATTTCGCCAACAGCAACCGCCTCTTCCGCTGCGTGCTCTCCAACCTGGCCGGCACCGTCACCAGCGCCGCCGCCCGCTATCGCTTCGTGCCGGACGTCACCGCGCCGGCGCTGACCGCCTGGAGTGTCTTCCACGACCGCCGCATCCTGACGCTCGCCTTCTCCGAGCCGCTCGACCCCGCCTCGGCCACCAACCCCGCCGCGTATGCCGTCAGCGGCCGCGCGGTGCTCGACGCGACGCTGCTGGAAGACGGTACCGGCGTGGCGCTGCACCTGGACACCGCGCTGACCGCCGGCGCGGTCCACACGCTCGCGCTGACCGTGCAGGACCGCGCCGTGCCCGCGAACACGCTGGCGCTCACCGGCTTCAGCTTTGTCCCGCCGCTCAACGCGCCGGTGCCCGCAGCCCTCGTGCGCGGCGGCCGCGAACCGGCCGGCCCCTCCTCGCGCCGCACCGCGATCGCCATCACGGAGATCAGCCACACGCCTGCCTCCCGCAGTGACGGCCGCGACCTGCGCTTCGTCGAGCTGTACAATTCCAACCCGTTCTACCAGGATCTTAGCGGCTACCGCCTTTCCGGGGTCTTCGACTACACACTCCCGACCGGCACCGTGCTCGCCGCCAACGGTTACCTCGTCGTGGCGCCGTCGCCTGCGGATGTCACCGCGGTCACCGGCCTGCAGCAGGTTGTGGGCGGCTTCGAGGCCTACGCCTTCGACGGCAGCGGAGAGATCACGCTGCATGACGCGCTCGGCGCCTGGCTCAGCACCGTGACGTACGGCGACGACCCGCCGTGGCCGGTCGCCGCCGACGGCTCGGGCCACACCCTGGTCCTCGCCCGTCCCTCCTACGGCGAGCGCGACGCCGACGGCTGGTCGGCCTCGGCCCTGCCCGGCGGCTCGCCCGGCGCGGCAGATCCCGCGCGCCCTGCCACTTTCGAGGCCGTGCTGATCAACGAGGTGCTGGCCCACTCCGGCGCGACCCCCGGCTTCATCGAGCTGCACAACCTCGCGGACACCCCGCGCGCGCTCGGCGGCTGCGTGCTCAAACGCGACGATCTCGGCGCGCCCGGCTACCTCATCCCCGACGGCACCGAACTCCCGGCGCGCGGTTTTCTCGCCGTTCACGAAACCGCGCTCGGCTTCCTGATCGACGGCAGCGGTGACACCGTCTGGCTCTTCGCGCCGGCCGCCGCCGGCGGCCATGTGATCGACGCCCTACGCCTGGACGACCAGCAGATCGGCGTCGCGCACGGCCGCTTTCCCGACGGCGACGCGCGCTGGAACATCCTGGAGACGCCCACGCCGGGCGCGGCCAACACGCCGCGCCGCCCCGCGCCGGTCGTGCTCAACGAGATCATGTACAACCCCATCTCCGAGGACAAGGACGAGGAGTACGTCGAGCTTTTCAACCCCGGCGCGCAGAGCGTGAACCTCGACGGCTGGAAGCTGGGCGGCGGCATCGATTATGCCTTCGGGCCGCTCAGCATCCCGGCCGGCGGCTATCTGGTGGTGCCGCGTGATCCCGCCGCCTTCGCGCGGCTCTATCCCGACCGCACGGCGCTCGCCACACCCGACGGCTTTAGCGGCTCGCTCGCCAACAGCCGCGAAACCGTCACGCTCTCACAGCCGGTGCCGGTGATGGACACGGCCGATCCGCTCGCGCCTGTTGTCGTCACCAACAACACGGTCGTGGAGCGCGTCACCTACCGTGACGGCGGCGAGTGGCACGCGCTGGCGGACGGCGGCGGCAGCTCGCTCGAACGGATCGACCCGCGCGCCGATCCCTCGCTCGCGCGCAGTTGGGCCGCCAGCGATGAGTCGCAGAAGAGCGCGTGGACCACGCTTGAGTTCAGCGGCCTTATCGACCACGGCTTCGGCAACAGCATCTATGGCGATCCGAACGAGATGCACATCGGGCTCATGGACGCGGGCGAATGCCTGATCGACGCGGTCGAGGTGCGCGCGGCGGGCGGCGCGAATCTCGTCAACAATCCCTCGTTCGAAAGCGACACGCCCGACTGGCGCTTCATGGGCACGCACGACCGTTCCGCGATCGAACCGGTCGTCGGTGCCTTCGATGGCCAGCGCGCGCTCCGGCTGCGCGCCTCCGACCGTGTCCACACCGGCATGAACGTCATCCGCGGCGCGATGAGCGCCACGCTGCCCAAGAGCGGCACCGGCACCATCCGCGCCCGCGTGCGCTGGCTCTCCGGCTGCCCCGAGCTGCTGATCCGCACGCGCGGCAACTGGCTGGAGGCCAGCGGCCCGATCCTCACCACGCGCGCGCTCGGCTCGCCCGGCCAGCCCAACAGCCGCGCCGCCAACGCCGCCCCCGCGATCTATGACGTGATCCACCAGCCCGTCCTGCCGCGCACCGGCGAAAAGGTCACCGTCTACGCGCGGCTGCATGATCCCGACGGCCTCGCGCAGGCGCGCCTCGTCTACCGCGTGCAGGGCCAGGCCGTCACCAACCGGGTGGCCATGCGACCGTGCGCGGCCGGTTTTCTGGCGGCCGAGATCCCGGCCGGGCTGCCCGCCGGCGCGCTGGTCGCGTTCCACATCGAGGCCGAGGACTGCGGCGTGCCCGCCGCGCGCGCCCGCTTTCCGGCCGACGCCCCGGCGCGCGAATGCCTGGTGCGCTTCAGCGAGCCGCTCGACAGCCGCGCCTTCGGCATCTACCGCTTCTGGATGACGCAGGAGAATATCGATTATTGGACACGCCGCGAGCGGGCCAGCAACGCGCCGGTCGACGCCACCTTCATCTACGGCAACGACCGCGTGCTCTACCACGCCGCCATGATGTACGCCGGCAGCCCGTTCCACAGCAACTACTCGTCACCGATCGGCACCGGCACCGTCGACTACGAGGCGATCTTCCAGAACGACGACACCGTGCTCGACGACGACGGCATGGTGCTCTCGACTGTCGGCAACCTCGGCAACGATGACCTCGGCATCCGCGAGCAGTTCTGCTTCTCGCTGGTGCAGGCGCTCGGTCTGCCGCACGTCCACCGCCGCTTCGTGCATGTCTACGCCAACGGTACCGAGCAGTTCAGCAAAAAGATCTACGAGGACACCGAGAAGCCCAACGCCGGCGTCGTCAAACACTGGTTCCCGGAGGACGACGACAACGACCTCTTCAAGATCGACGACTGGTTCGAGTACACGCTCGACATCTCGGCCTTCACGACCATCAACGCGAGTCTGCAGCCGTATCTGACCGACGCGCCGGACGGCGACGGCCAGGTTCTCAAGCTCGGCCGCTACCGCTGGAACTGGCAGAAGCGCGGATATGACAATTTCTGCGCCAACGACTACGCCAACTTCTTCTCGCTGGTCGAGACGCTCAACACGGCCGATCCCGCCACCTACACGCAGCGTATCCGGCAGGAGATCAACCTCGAGGGCTTTGCCGGCGTGATCGCCATGAACCAGTTCATCGGCAACTACGACACCTACGGCTTCTACCGCGGCAAGAACATGTACCTCTACGACAGCGCCGCCGGCTGGCAGCTCATCGCTTGGGATCTCGACGTCTCGTTCGGCGCGAACCGTCCGCTGAACGATCCGATCAATCCCTCGCTCGCCACGTTCCCGACCGATGACCCCACGATGCGGACCTTCCTGAAGCACCCCGTCACGGCGCGCGTCTTCTGGCGCGCCGTCGAGAAGCTGCTCGCCGCCTCGGCAGATCCCGCGCTGCGCGCCTGGACGCGCGCCAAGTACGACGCGCTGCGCGCCGACGCCACGGTGCTCAACGGTAACTACGACGCCTATTTCGCCAACGTCGAGACGCGGCGCGCCAATGTGGCCGCCCAGCTCGCCGCCGCGAACGCCAGCGCGTTCAGCGTGACGACGCCGGCCGCGACGGCGTCCGAGGCCGACTCCAATGTCGTGACCCTTTCCGGCAACGCGCCCTTCGCGGTGACCGCCCTGCGCGTCAACGGCGCGGAGACCGACGTCACCTGGACCTCGTCCACCACCTGGAGCGCGCAGGCGGTGCTCAACAACGGCACCAACACCTTCCAGATCGAG
>JAQUEX010000282.1 GCA_028684935.1 Kiritimatiellia bacterium
TGCGCATGGACGCGCTGGCGCTGGTCTTCCCGCTGCTGGCCAAGCAGTACCACCTGCTCTCCTTGACCGGCCAGTGGTCGAGCGAGGGGCAGCTCACCGAAGCGCCGGTGGCGCTGGGCCAGACGGTCAGCATGACCTCGCGCTCGGGCGTGCGCTCGGCCTTCGGCAACAATCCCGCCTTCATGCTCTCGATCGGCGAGCGGGCCACCGAGACCGCCGGCCGCGTGATCGGCGCGGCGCTGGCCTGGAGCGGCGCCTGGAACATCGCGGTGCAGCACGATTACGTCAACGCGCTGGCGGTCAACGCCGGCCCGGACACCGGCAACGGCGCGTACACGCTGGAGGCCGGACGCACGCTCGCGACGCCCAAGGCCGTGCTGACCTACTCCGCCGCCGGCAAGGGCCAGGTCTCGCGCAACCTGCACCGCTGGGCGCGCGACCACCAGTTGCGCGACGGCCGCATGCTGCGGCCCGTGCTGCTGAACAGTTGGGAGGGTGCCTATTTCGATTTCAACGAGCAGACGCTGACCGACATGATGGACGGCGTGAAGGAGCTGGGCGGCGAGATGTTCGTGGTCGACGACGGCTGGTTCGCCAAGGGCAAGTACGCGCGCGACGACGACAAGCGCGGCCTTGGCGACTGGGTGCTCAACGACAAGAAGCTGCCGCGCGGACTGGGCGCGCTGGCGGAGGAGGCCAAGGCGCGCGGCCTGAAATTCGGGATCTGGGTCGAGCCCGAGATGGCCAACACCACCAGCGAGCTGGTCGAGCGCCATCCCGAGTGGGTGCTGCAGGAAAAGAGCCGCCCGCTGCGCAAGGGGCGCGGCGGCACGCAGGTGGTGCTGGACATGACCAACCCCGCGGTGCGCGACAACCTCTTCGGCCAGATGGATGCGCTGATCACCGGCATTCCGGGGCTCGCCTACATCAAGTGGGACGCCAACGCGGACTTCATGAACGCGGGCTCGACCCACCTCGCCGCCGACTGCCAGCCTAACCTCTGGTTTGACTACACGTCCGGGCTGTACGACCTGCTCGGCCGCCTGCACGCGAAGTATCCCGGCATCATGATGAAGGCCTGCTCGTCGGGCGGCGCCCACATGGACTACGGCTTCCTGCGCTACGCCGACGAGTTCTGGACCTCCGACAACACCGACGCGCGCCAGCGCGTCTTCATCCAGTGGGGCGCGGGGCACTTCTATCCGGCGTGCGCGATGGCCGCGCACGTGACGGCCTCGCCGAACCACCAGACCCACCGCACCACGCCGCTCAAGTTCCGCTTCGACGTGGCGATGTCCGGCCGGCTGGGCTTTGAGCTGCACCCCAAGGGCATGGCGACGAACGAGATCGCCTTCGCCAAGAAGGCGGTGGCGGATTACAAGCGCCTGCGCCCCGTGATCCAGCAGGGCGACCTCTACCGGCTGGTCTCGCCTTGGGAAAACAACTACGCCTCGCTGATGATGGTCAACGACGACAAGACCCAGGCGGTGGTGTTCCTGTACGGCCTCAACCGCGGCATCATGAGCGACTTCCCCGCGCCGCTGATGCTGCAGGGGCTTGATCCGGCCCGGCGCTACACGCTGACGGAACTCAACAAAGAAAAGCGCGACCATTCGCGCGTCAACGGCAAGGCGCTAAGCGGCGCGGCGCTGATGGCCATGGGACTGCCCGTCAAGCTCGAAGGCGACTACGACTCCGCCGTGTTCGAGCTGTCCGCCGTGCGGTAGGTGTAATCGAGCGTCAGGGGTAGTGGCAGGTATACGCGAGGTTTATGCGTTTCTGAAGAAAAGGGGGAGCAGGCGGGTCAGGAGTCGGCGCGGGCACCCTCGCGACTCCCGACCGGTAGGGCGGCCTCGCCGAGGCCGCCGCATAGACTGGCTGCAGCCCGCCGGTCGTTGGTTAAACGCCGAATGAGATAGTTCGGTGTGGGTACGATGCCAGGGCCCATGAACCAGAAAACGGGAATCTGGCGGCGGTCTCGGCGAGACCGCCCTACCGGTTTCGAACCAGATTCGCGTGCGGACTTTCACCTTGCGGGCGGGGTGCCCGCGCGCCATGCTTTGGGCGTGAGTTCCGTGGCAGCCTTGAAGGCGTTCATGCGCGGACGCCCCGACCGCCTCCTCTACGTGGACGAGAAAGGTGCGCCGCCGGAACTGATCGCGAAGCTCGCCGAGCAGTTCGGCGTGATCAGCCAGACCTACTACTGTTCTCACAACTGGCGCAAGGTAGTGGAGTGGCGCAAGGTCGCGCCCAAAGGACGTTCGATGGTATGGCCCGGGAACTTCCCGAAGAACAACAGTCCCGAGTCCGTGGCGAAGACCGAGGCGTACGTTCAGCAGCGCCTCGACGAAATGGCCGCCACAGGGTTCGACGGTATCGACCAGGTGCAGATCCACGTGCGCACGAACCTCACGAAACCCGATCCGTTCTGCCCCTCGTCGGCGTTCATCCGCCGCGCGATCGAGCTGATGCACAAACACGGCGTCTCCGTCAACGGCGTCACGTGGACGGAGGGCGAGAATGCCGACATTCACCGCAAGCTCTGGGACCTCGGCTTCGATCACTTCACCTCCGACTACCCCGTTTTCTTCAGCGAGTTCACCAAAACCATTCGAAAGGACTGACCATGAAATTCGGAATCTACTACGCCTAACGCCGAGCCGCGCTCCATCCAGATCCGTCTTCATAACTTCTGAAGCGTGCGGCATTGGTTGGTGGCCGCGGGCATGCGAGTCGAGCACATGTTTAGCGCTCTGCGTCAAACGTTCTGCGCTCAAGCTTTTGCTGGACGGCGATGCTGATTTTGTAACGCACTTCCGCCGTGTTTGAGCTGTCAGCCGCCCGGCAGGCGGCGGCTGCATCCGATTTACGAGGCGGCGGACTTACTCGCGCATGCCGTACTTGCGGATCAGGCGCTGGAGGTAGGCGCGCTCGATGCCGGCCTCGCGGGCGGAACGCGAAATGTTCTGCTTGTTGCGGGCGAGCAGGTCGTTGAGGTAGGTCTTCTCAAACTCCTCGATCAGGTCGTTCTTCGCGTCCTTAAAGGGCTTGTCGGTCACGAAGTTGACTTCCGGCTCGGCGGGCTTGCGCCCGGCGCGCAGGCTGCCGAGGCTGAGGAAGGCGCTGAGGTCCACGGGCCGGCGCTCGCTGTAGAAGGCCAGCTCGATCAGGTTGCGCAGCTCGCGCACGTTGCCGGGCCACTCGTGGCGCTTGAGGACGTCCATGGTGCGGTCGACGTCGGCGAGCTGGCTGATGGCGTCCTCGCCGTGCAGGTCGGTCAGGAACTTTCTGACCAGCAGCGGCACATCCTCGCGGCGGCGGCGCAGCGGCGGCAGCTCGAGGTGAACCACGGAGAGGCGGTAGTAGAGGTCTTCTCGGAAGCGTCCCTCGTTCACCTCGTTGGCGAGGTTGCGGTTGGTGGCGGAGATGATGCGGACGTTGATCTTGCGCACCTTGTTGCAGCCGACGCGCTTGATCTCGCGCTTCTCGAGCACGCGCAGCAGCTTGGGCTGGAGGTCGGGCGACAGATCGCCGATTTCGTCGAGAAAGACGGTCCCGCCGTCGGCCAGCTCGAAAGCGCCCTGGCGGTCGGCGTTGGCCCCGGTGAAGGCGCCTTTGACGTGTCCAAACAGTTCGCTCTCGATCAGCTCTTTGGAGATGGCGGCGCAGTCGATCACGATGAACGGCTTGTCACGCCGGTTGGAGTGATTGTGGATCTCCTCAGCCAGGATCTCCTTGCCGGTGCCGGTCTCGCCGGTGATCATGACCGTCACGTCGGCAGGGGAGTAGGTCTCGGACAGGTAGAAGATGCGGCGCATCGGCACCGAGCGCCCGAGCATGGCGCCGAAGGCTTCGTTGCGCGAGAGCGGGATGTCGTTGGCGTCCTGCAGCGGACAGAAGACGATGCGGGTCTTGCCGAGCTGGATCTCGGAGCCGGGGGCGAGATGGGCGGACGAGACGCGCACGCCCTGGACAAAGGTGCCGTTGGTGCTGTCGAGGTCGCGGATCAGGTAGCCGGACTGCTCGACCACGATTTCGCAGTGGCGTTTCGAGACGGTGGAGTCTTCAATGGTCAGGTCGTTGTGGCTGCCCGAGCCGATGGTGAAGGTGTCGCGGTTCAGGACAAACTCGCGCCCCTGCAGCGGACCGCTGATCACCAGCAGCTTGGTGCGGCGGACTCGGAAAAGATTCTCTTGATTGTCGCCGTCAGCCAGCACCAGGGTCTCGGAGGCGACATTGTTGGTTCGGTCATCAGCCATAGTGCGTTCACTGTAACGCATGCCTACGGGAGTAGGCAATCCAAATCGTCAAAATCGCCCGAAATCAAG
>JAQUEX010000283.1 GCA_028684935.1 Kiritimatiellia bacterium
CGTTGTTTTTCGGGGTTTTCGCATTTAAGGGGCCATCATGCACGCACCCTGTCCGCCGGAGCGGCGGCGCTTCATCACCTCCGTGCTCGTGCCGGACCGCGTGGGTCTGCTGCGCGATGTCACGCGCGGCGTCTTTTCGCTGGAAGGCAACATCGGCAGCATCCGCCAGACCGTGGTGGACGGTTTCTTCAACCTCGTCTTCACCTCGGAGCATCCGTCTCAGGTGACGCCCGAGGCCCTGCGCGCGCTGTTGGATTCGACCCTGGAGTCGGAGGCGGTCGTGACCGTGCTCGACCGTCCCGAGGGTGCGCCGGCCGCCGTGCCGCAGGGCGCGCGGTTCGTGGTGACGACGCGCGGCGCGGACAAACCCGGCACGATTTTCGCCATCACCTCGTTCCTCGTCGATCACGGCATCAACATCGAGGACTGGATGGTCGAGGAGGAGGAGGGCAAGGTCGTCTACATCGCGCAGGTCGCCGTGCCCGAGGCGGCGGACTTCCGCCTGCTGCAGGAGGCGTTCCGCGACGCGATGGCGCCGCACGGCCTGACCGCGCTCCTCTGCCACGAGAATATCTTCAGAGCCACCAACGAGATCGGCCCGATCAAAGCCCTGATCGAGGTGTGACACCTCCCCCGCACCTGTAACCCGAAACCTGTAACCCGAAACCAGGAACCTCCTATGCTCGCCCGGCAAGCCGTACTCTCAACCATCCGCATGGTACGCGAGGAGAACCTCGACGTGCGCGCCGTCACGCTCGGCATCAACCTGAATGTCTGCGCCAACCCCGATCCCGACCGTCTGGTCGAGGCGGTCTACGCGCGCATCGTCGACAAGGCCGGCAGCCTGGTGCGCTTCTGCAACGAGGTCAGCGACAAATACGGCCTGCCGATCGTCAACAAGCGCATCGCCGTCTCGCCTGTCAGCCAGTTGCTGGAGGGGCACAGTGTCGAGACCGCCGTGCGCCTCTGCCAGGCGCTCGACGCCGCTGCGGAGCAGGTCAAGATCGACCTGCTGGGCGGCTTCACCGCGCTGGTGCAGCGCGGCATCACGCCGGGCGAGCGCACCTTGATCGAATCGCTGCCGCAGGCGCTGACCGTCACGCGCCGCGTCTGCTCCTCTTTCAACGTGGGCACCACCAAGGCCGGCATCCATGTCGACGCGGTGAACCTGATCGCGCGCAAGGTGATCGAAACCGCCGAGATGACGCGCGCGTCGCGCGGCTTCGGCTGCGCCAAGATCGTGGTCTTCGCCAACATGCCGGAGGACAATCCCTTCATGGCCGGCGCGATGCTCGGGCCGGGCCAGCCGGAGTGCGTGATCAATGTCGGCGTCAGCGGGCCCGGCGTGGTCAAGCGCGCGGTCGACCGCCTGGTGCAGCTTGATCCCGCGGCGACGCTGGACGAGATCGCCGAGGAGATCAAGCACACGGCGTTCCGCGTGACGCGCACCGGCGAACTGATCGGGCGCGAAGTGGCCGACCGCCTGGGCATCCCGTTCGGCGTGGTCGATCTCTCGCTCGCGCCGACGCCGCGCGTGGGCGACTCGGTCGGCGAGATCTACCAGAGTATGGGCGTGAGCCGCATCGGCGCGCCGGGCACCACCGCCGCGGTGATGCTGCTCAACGACGCGGTCAAGAAGGGCGGATCGTTCGCCTCCAGCGCGGTCGGCGGGCTCTCCGGCGCCTTCATCCCGGTGATGGAGGATCACGCGCTCTCCAAGGCTGTGGCCGAGGGCACGCTGACGCTGGAGAAGTTGGAGGCCATGACGGCGGTCTGCTCGGTGGGCCTCGACATGATCCTGCTGCCGGGCAGCACCACAGCCGAGACCGTGGCGGGCATCATCCTGGACGAGGCGGCGATCGGCATCACCAGCCGCAAGACCACCGGCGTGCGCGTGATCCCGGTGCCGGGCGCCCGGTGCGGCGAGTTCGTGGACTTCGGCGGCCTCTTTGGCTCGGGCGTGGTGACGCAGCCGGCCAGCCCGGAGGGCGCGGAGGCGTTTGTCAATCGCGGCGGCCAGATCCCCGCGCCCATCCACAGCCTGATGAACTAGACGTTCTTGACGCGCACGTCCATCTGCGGGAACGGGATCTCGATGCCGTTCCGGTCGAACGCTTCCTTGACCGCGTGGTTGAGCGCGAAGAAAGCGTCCCAGTAGTTGGCGGGCGTGGCCCAGGGGCGCAGCACCAGATTGACCGACGAGTTGCCCATCGCGATGACTTCGGCGATCGGCGCGGGATCGGCCAGCACGCGGGCGTCAGCGCGCAGCACCTCGAGCGCGATGCGCTTGGCCTTGGCGATGTCCGCGCCGTAGGCGATGCCGACCGCGATCTCCAGACGGCGTTTGTCGGTGGCCGTGTAGTTGGTGATCGGCGATCCCCAGATGACCTTGTTCGGCACCACCACCTTGACATTGTCCGCCGTGAAGAGCGTGGCGGCCATCATGTTGAGTTCGCGCACCGTACCGCTGATGGTGCCGACCGTCACATAGTCGCCGACCTGAAACGGCTGGTTGATGGCGATCATCATGCCGGCGGCGAGGTTGCCGAGCGACTCTTGAAAGGCGAAGCCGAGGATGAAGCCGGTGACGCCCAGTCCGGCGATCAGCGGCGCGATGTTGACACCGAGGCGCTGCAGCACCACCATCAGCAGCAGCACCCAGGCGGTCTTGTTCACCACGCTGCAGAGAAAGTTCTGGAGCAACGTGTTCACGCGGCCGGATTTCACCAGCGCCTTGTGGGTCGCGCACGTCAGGGAGCGGATCGCTACCGTGCCGAACGCGAGCAGCAACAACGCAACCAGCACGTTGATGAGAAAGCTGATGCCGTTCTCGGCCAACCAGCGCAGCGCGACATCGACGATCTCGCGTCCCTGCGAGACCTCCGCCGCCAGCGCGTGCTGCACATCGGCAATCGGCTTTTGGATCAGTTCAGAGGCGGCGTGATGGTTCATGTTGGTCATGCGGGATCTCCTCCTTCGAATTCGGCAGCCACCTTCTCCAACCAGGCGGGAATATCGATCGACTGCGGACAGTGTTTTTTGCAGGCGCCGCACCGAATGCAGGCGGATGCTTTTTCGGAAGGGAGCATACCTCGATAGAGCGCCGGCTGCAAGGTATGTTTCCGGTTGACCAGCAGATGCTTGTTGTAGAGATCGAAGACGACCGGGATCTTGATGCCCACTGGACAGCTCTTCAGGCAGTAACCGCATTTGCTGCACGGGATCGGCACGTTCTCGCGCATGTAGCGGCAGACCTGCTCCAGCACCTGCCGTTCGCGCTCAGTCAGCACGCCGACATCGGCCGTCTCGACGATGCGCAGGTTTTCCTTCACCTGGTACTTCTCGCTCATGCCGCTCAGCACGACCGCCGGCTCAGGCTGGTTCCAGATCCAGCGCAGGGCGCCGGCGACCGGGTTCACGCCGTTCTCCTCGAACAACTGGCTCGCGCCGGGCGGCATCTGCGGGCCGGTCAGAAAACCGCCGAAGAGCGGCTCCATGATCGCGACGCCGATCCCCTTGCTGTGCGCGTACTGCAGGCCGCGCGTGCCGGCCTGAATGTCGTGCTGCGCGTAGTTGTACTGGATCTGGCAGAAGTCCCAGTCGTAGGCGTCGACGATGGTCTTGAACACATCGAAATCGTCATGGAACGAAAAGCCCGCGAAGCGGATGCGGCCGCGCCGCTTCTCCTCGTCCAGCCATGCCAGCGACTCGGAACGCAGGGCATGCTGCCAGTAACGCGCGTTGAGCGAGTGCAGCAGGTAGAAATCGATCTGGTCCACGCGCAGGCGTTCGAGCTGCGTGTGGAAAAGCCGCGCCTGGTCGCCGGGCCTCTCCAGTTCCCAGACCGGCATCTTGGTGGCGACGTAAACCTTGTCGCGCCAGCCGCGCTGCAGCACGTCGCCGACGATCTGTTCGCTCGCGCCGTCGTTGTAGACGTAGGCGGTGTCGATGTAGTTGATGCCGCGCTCCAGGCCCGCTTCGATCAGCTCGACGGCGCGCGTCTCGTCGATCGCGCCCTCCGACGTCAACGGCAGGCGCATGGCACCGATGCCGAGCATCGAGACGAGCACATCGGTCCGGTTTCCGAAGGGCCGGTAGCGCATCGTGGGTTTGTAGTTGCGGATCTCCATGTTCAGGCTCCGTTGCGCTCTGAGAGCGGGGTATAGGGACGCTGCTCGAAAACCGCTTTGTAGGCCGGCCGGATGATCGGTCCGCCGTTGAGCAGCTCCTCGATGCGGTGCGCACACCAGCCCACCACGCGCGAAATCGCGAAGAGCGGCGTGTAGAGGTCGACCGGGATGTTGAGCATGTCGTAGA
>JAQUEX010000284.1:0-2006 GCA_028684935.1 Kiritimatiellia bacterium
CCCTTGTAGGCGGCCGCGCCGTTCAGGCACGCCACGCCGCTGCCGCGCGGTCCCTTGATCGCGTAGGTCTCGAAACGGTTGCCGTTGTCCAGATTCGCCACCAGCAGCTTTTCGTAGTTCAGGATGCCGACGGCGTCCATCAGATCCTCGTCGATCGTCAGGCTGCCCTCGTATTCCTTGTCGGCCTGCGTGACGCGCAGATGGTGCAGTTTGGCTTTGAGTAGGGTGCAGAGCATACGATTCCTTTGGAACGCGGCCAAAGCATACGGAGAAGTGATTTCCGATGCAAGGAGGAATTAGGATCTGGGATGCGCCCTTGCAAAACGCGCGGCGACCCCGTATCTTATGGACATTGCTTAAAACGGTTTTTCAGGAGGAGCGTATGGCGTTGAATCTGGTGAGGGAGATCGATGGACGCGTGGCGGTGCGCCACGTGCTGATGAGCGTGTCGGACAAGAGCGGCCTGGAGGCTTTCGTGCCCGGACTGATCGCAGCCTGCCCGGAGGTGAAGATCTTCTCGACCGGCGGCACCTACACCGCCGTGCAGCAACTGCTCGGCCCCGAACGCTCCGGCCGGCACTTGGTGGCGGTCTCGGACTACACCGGACAGCCGGAGATGCAGGGCGGTCTGGTCAAAACACTCGATTTCAAGATCTACCTGGGCCTGCTCAGCGAGACCTACAACGCGGACCACCAGCGCGATCTGGCCCGCACCGGCGCGGTCGCCATCGACATGGTCGTGGTGAACCTCTACCCCTTCCAGAAGACCGTCGCGCGCGAAGGCGTGACCCCGGAGGAGGCGCGCACAAACATCGACATCGGCGGCCCCTGCATGGTGCGCGCCTCGGCCAAGAACTACCTGCGCGTGGCCTCGGTGACCGATCCCGCGGACTATGGCGCGCTGCTCGCCGAGCTGTCCGCCAACGGCGGCACGCTGGGCTTTGCCACGCGCCTCGCCCTGATGAAAAAGGCCTTTGCCCACACCGCGCAGTACGACACCGCGATCGCCGCCTTCTTCGCCGGCGTCACAGAGGACCGCGGGCGAAGTACGTATGAGGTGCATACCCAGTCATGATCGATCTGCACATCCACTCCACGAACTCGGACGGCTCCGAGCCTCCCGAACGCCTGGTTGAACTCGGGCGGCAGGCCGGCCTGCGCGCGATGGCCTTGACCGACCACGATACGATGGACGGCGTTGAGGATTTTCTGGCCGCCTGCCGCGCGTGCGGCATGACCGGCATCGCCGGCGTTGAAATCAGCGCCGCCATCGATGAAGGCCCCGGTACGCTGCACATTCTTGGCTACGGGCTAGACCCGCACCACCCGCTGGTGCAAGAGAGCCTCGGGCGCGTGCTCGAAGGCCGCGCCTGGCGCAACGAGCAGATCCTCGAAAAGCTCAACGAGCTGGGCCTGGAACTGGACTGGGCCGAGGTCCAGGCCTGCGCCGGCGAGGACATCGTCGGACGCCCCCATATCGCGCAGGCGCTGATCGACCGCGATTATGTCTCGGCCATGGATGAGGCGTTTGACAAGTATCTCGCCAAGGGCCGCCCCGCCTATGTCGACCGCTACCGCCTCTACCCGGAAGAGGGCATCCGCATGATCCGCGAGGCCGGCGGCGTCGCCGTCATCGCGCACCCTTTCTCGTGGGAGACCGATGACGCGCGACTGGAGGCCGGCCTGCGCACGCTCCAGGCGCTCGGCCTCGGCGGCATCGAGGCGGTCTACTCCGAGTACACCCCGGAGCAGACCGTGACCCTGCTGCGCCTCGCCAAGCGCCTCGGCCTGCTGGTCACCGGCGGCTCCGACTACCACGGCCTGGCCAAGCCCGACATCGCGCTCGGCCGCGGCTTCGGCGCGCTCGACGTGCCGGATGCCTGCCTGCCCCCGCTGCTGGCCGCGCTCGGCCCCGACAATCCCTGGGTGGTCTCTCCTGACTTGAAAGTTGAGAGTTGAACGTTGAGCGTTGAACGTTGAGAGTTACACGTTACAAGTTACACGTT
>JAQUEX010000284.1:2106-4302 GCA_028684935.1 Kiritimatiellia bacterium
ACGTTGAGAGTTACACGTTACAAGTTACACGTTCAGAGTTCGGAGTTGAACGTTGAGCGTTGAGAGTTTCCCCGCCATGGACTGGACCGACACCCTTGCCGAACTGATCCGGCGCACCACGAGCGACCTGCCCGCCGACGCGGAGGCCGCGCTGCGCCGCGCCGCCGACGCGGAAGCGCCCGGCTCGCAGGCTGAGCTGATCCTCCGTGCGCTGGCGGAGAACACCGTGCTCGCGCGCCGGCAGTCCACCCCGCTCTGCCAGGACACCGGCACGCTCACCTTTTTCTGGGACGTGCCGCCCGGCACCGACACCGCCGCGCTCGAACAGGCCGCGCGCGGGGCGGTGGCGCTCGCCACCCGCAACGGCTGGCTGCGCCGCAACACGATCGACACCCTGACGGGGCGCTCGGTCGACAGCAATGTCGCCGAGGGCTGTCCGGTGTGCCATTTCGAGCAGAGGTCAGAGGTCAAAGGTCAGAGGTCAGAGGTCAGAGGTCAGAGGTCAGGGGCCGGAGGTCAGGAGGCGGGGATAGACGTTTGGCTTCTGCAGAAAGGCGGCGGCAGCGAGAACATGAGCCGGCAGTTCAGCCTGCCCGACGAGACGCTCGGCGCCGGGCGCGACCTGGAGGGCGTGCGGCGCTGCCTGCTGCACGCGGTCTGGGAGGCGCAGGGGTTCGGCTGCGCGCCGGGCGTGCTGGGCGTCTGCATCGGCGCCGACCGAGCCGAAGGCTTTCTCGCCGCCAAGCGCCAGGTGCTGCGCCCGCTCGACGACGCCGCGCCCGAGCCCGAGTTGGCCGCGCTCGAACGGCGCGTGCTGGCGGAGGCGAACGCGCTGGGCATCGGTCCGATGGGCATGGGCGGCACCACCACGCTGCTGGGCGTCAAGATCGCCGCGCGCACCCGCCTGCCCGCCTCGTACTTTGTCACCGTGGCCTACCTCTGCTGGGCCTGCCGCCGGCGCGGCCTGCGCGTGCCGGCCGACGGCCCGCTCCAGTGGCTCAACTGACGCATTCCTTCATCCCGCATGCTCTTATGATCACCCTTCACCATCCTTTCACGGAAGCCGCCGTGCGCGCCCTGCGCGCCGGAGAGGCCGTGCGTGTGTCCGGCCGCGTCTGCACCGGGCGCGACCGCCTGCACAAACATCTGGCCGAAGGCGGCGCGTGTCCGGCCGATCTGCGCGATGGCGCGCTCTTTCACTGCGGCCCGGTGGTGGTCCCGCGTTCACCCGATCCCGCGCAGCCGCCGGACGGGCGCGGCGGCTGGCGCGTGGTGGCGGCCGGGCCCACCACCTCGGTGCGCGAAGAGCCCTACATGGCGCGGGTGATCGAGCGGTTCGGCGTGCGCGTCGTGATCGGCAAGGGCGGCATGGGCGCGGCCACGCGCGCGGCGTGCTCGCGGTTCGGCTGCGTCTACCTGCAGGCGGTGGGCGGCGCCGCCGCCTTGATCGCGCAACAGGTCACGCGCGTGGCGCAGGTGCATTTCCTCGAAGCGTTCGGCGCCACCGAGGCGCTCTGGGAACTGGATGTCGAGGGGCTGGAGGCGGTGGTCGGTATCGACGCCGCCGGCCGCAGCCTGTACGACGAGGTGCGCGACGCCTCGGCTGCGCGCCTGCGCCACGTGTTGGAATCCATATAAGCCAGACAGGCTTTCTACGTCACCGCCTGTACGACCTGTTCCGTTCCCGTTCGCCAAAAGAAAAACACGAAATATTCGTTATACCTGCTTGCCCTCCACGGCCTCGAACGAGATCAACCACATACCGGATTCCGTCAGACAATCGAGCACGGTTCTTATGGTATCGTGCGGAGTCATTTTGTGGGCACGGATGAGTACGGCGGGTGGATGCTCTGTAAGTCCGGCAACGGACGGAATGTCTTTCAGCGCTTCGATCCCCACTGGCCGTTTGGCGATCGCCAGGTTGGAATTCTTGTCAATCGTGATAACGACTTTCGTTCGCGACTCATCTGTCTCAACTGACGCTAACACGGCCTCATCGAATGGGCACCCCTTGCGTCATGCGGACGGATGTGTCATACTGGTGCCACCTTTTTCAAAGGGGGCGACTGGTTTCGACGGGGCAGTCGAAATTCCAGTGGCGCGCCGAGGACTCCTGTTGGCCTCGTAAAAAAACAGGAAAAAACCTAAATGCGAACGATAACTTCGCTCTCGCTGCCTAATTAATTAGGCACGACG
>JAQUEX010000285.1 GCA_028684935.1 Kiritimatiellia bacterium
TGGACATCGGCGGCAGCTTCGCCGAGTTCCATCCGATCGACTTCGACCGCGACACGGTGCTCGTCGGCCACGACGGGCCGCACCACCTCAACATCGCCTCGCGCAAGCCGGTGCTGCGCTCGCTCAAGACCTACCACGGCAAGCCCGGCAAGGGCGCGGGCGTCGAGTTCAACATCAAGGAAGGCCCGATCACCATGCTCTCGATCGGCGTCAAGGCTGACGGCCGCATGAAATTCATTGTCGCCGAGGGCGAGTCGATGGCCGGTCCCATTCCGCCGACCGGCAACACCAACACGCACGGAAGGTTCCTGCCTGACGTGCGCACCTTCCTGCTGCGCTGGGTGGCCGAAGGGCCGACCCACCACTTCGCGCTGGGCGTGGGACACCACGCCGCGAGCCTTGTCAAACTCGCCAAGGTGCTCGGCATCGAGGCCGTGGTGGTGACGCCGACCGTCTGACATCGATTCATGCGATGCTATCGACATTCAACCCATACAGGAGATAACACCGATGAGAATGAGCCAGATGATGAGTCCTGCGGCATGGGCTTGCCTTGCTTTCACGGCGGGGTGTTCGCTACCGGAGAAGAAGGTGTATGTCCCTGAGCCGAAACCTGTGAAGAGCGCGATCGAAATCACCGCGCTTTACTATCCGGGCACGGAACAGATGGCCGAGTGGGACCAGGTGGCGCAGACCCTGCCCGGGATCAAGCCGCTTCTGGGCTGGTACGACGAAAGTAACCCAGAGGTTATCGACTGGCAGATCAAGTGGGCCGTCGAACACGGGATTTCGAGTTTCTGCGTGGATTGGTACTGGAATCAGGGTGTCCAGCGGCTCGACCACTGGGTGAAGAGCTACTACAACGCCCGCTGGCGCAACTACTTGAAGTGGTACATGATGTACGCGAACCACAACGAGCCGGGTGCGCATTCGACGGAGGACCAGACGCGCGTGACGCAGTTCTGGATCGACACCTACTTCAAGACGCCCGAATACTACACGATCGGCGGAAAACCCGTCGTCGTGTACTGGGACTATAACGCACTCGACCGAGATTTTATCGACGAGGCGGCGAAGAAGGGCGAAACGCTGAAACCCGGTGAAGGCGTGAAGCGTGCGCTCGCCATCACGGAAAAGCTTGTCAAGGCGGCAGGTCTTCCGGGCGTCTACTTCATCGACATGTACCACGGGTGGAAATATGAACAGGCCAAGGTCGACCGCGCAAAAGCGGCCGGCTATGAAGCGCAGATGATCTACAATTTCGACACGATCGCCTGGTTCACGGCGCCCGAGGCCCGTAAACCCGGTGATCAACCGAACCATTTCTCTTACGACACCGTGATGGCCGCCGTGCCGAAATGGTGGGAGATGACCTCGCGCGATCCGAGTTTCCCGTTGTGGCCGATCGTCCCCACGGGATGGAACGACATTCCCCGTTCGTTCCAGGACGCGCGTGTCATTTACGGCCGCACGCCAGAAAAGTTCAAAAAGGTGTGTGAGGAGTGCCGTCGTTTCTGCGAGAAGAAAGGCTTCAACCGTGTCGTTATCGCGCCGATCAACGAGTGGCAGGAGGGCAGCTACATCGAGCCGAACGAGGAATTCGGCTTCGGCATGTACGACGCCTTGCGCGATGCGTTCTGCGAAAAGCCGGCGGAGGGGTGGCCCAAGAACCTCGTTCCGGCCGATGTCGGGCTCGGCCCTTACGACTACCCGCCGATGCGCCATCTCGCGCTGACGAGTTGGGATTTCTCGAAGGGCATGCAGGGCTGGTACCGCAATCCCTACGGAACGGCGTATATGAGGACCGTCGACGGCGCGATGCGCTTCTTCCGCTCCGGCGGCGGGACCAAACCCGCCATCCGCACGCGCGTCCAGCCGTTCGAGGCCTCGAAATTCAAGACCTTCACGGTGCGGATGCGCGTGACGCCCTCAGTCCGCGTGCCCGCGAAAGGCAGCGAGCGGATGAAACTCCTCTGGGGAACGGAGACAACGCCGGTTTTCTCGAAAGACTTCGTGCTAACCGACGCGAACACGGCCGCGCTCCCGGTCCAGACGGATGGCGACTGGCACACGGTTTCGGTCCCCCTCACCGCCAACCCGAACTGGACGGGACGCGTGAATGAAATCTGGTTCGATCCGGTGAATCTCAATGCAGCGTACGTGGACATCCAGTGGATGCGCTTCGAGGCGGACTAGTAGTCTGTAAAAACCCTAACGACGGTTTTTCTAGACGGGATTTCCGACAGCTTCGCTTCGGCGGGGAGAAATCCAGGAGTAACAGGATTAGGATAAAACAGGTACATCATGAAAAATGAAAACCCCATGAATACTCAGACCTTCTGCCGCTATGTATCAGCCATCCTGTTGGGCCTTATGTGTTGCGGAGCGTCTCTGCAGGCCACCGCGAAGACCGTCGCGCTGTGGAAGCTCGACTATTCGCCCTACACCGGCATGAACACGCGCTGCCTGATCGATCCCGCGAACGATTTCGACGTGATCATCCAAGGGCAGCAGAAGGAGCCACCCTCCTCGCGCCCGCCGCTGCCGTCGGGGTTCCCGCAAGTCTGGTCGCCATTGCCGCCGAACCCGGACACGACGGCGGACCTCCTGGACTCGCCCGCCAGCACCAATGCGATCTACTATCCTCAAGGAGAAGTATCAGCGCCTGGCGCGCGTCGACGAAACAACGGAGACTGTCCGTGTCGGCGCGGGCCGGTTCGACCGCGACGTCGAGATGGCCGGGCACAGCGTGCGGCTGCTCCGGCTGACGCCGTCGCCGAAGGAAAAATGACACCCCGATCACTCACAGAAAAACCAGCACAAGGAGAACAACCATGAAAATGCGTTCGCTTCTGTTGATGGCCTTGATTCTGGCGGGCACGGCTGCGGCTGTGCGTGCGCAGACACCGTTCTTCGCGGTGTCGCAAGATGACTTCTACCCGGTGATCACCAACGCCGCCGACCTGGAGCGGCCCTTGATCGACGGGGTGCTGCGCAAGACGGACAACGGGGTGCTGACGCTGCGCAATCCGCGCATCCCGCGCGGCGAGTTCAACGTGCTGGCGGGCAGCATGGGCGTCTCCTTCACCAACGCCTTCTCAGCCCCCGCCCTACCCGACGCACTCCGCCAAAAGGCGTCCTTCTGGGTGGACGCTAACACCAATGTGGTCACCGACGGCAGCGGCAAGGTTGAGCGCTGGCACGATGTGCGCGAACCCTCGGTGACCGGCCCCGTGTTTCAGTACATGATGGCGACCAATGATGTCGCGTTCCGCCGGCCGGCAGTGGTGGCGGACCCCGCGTTGGACGGCAAAAAATATCTCGATTTCGGCAGTTGGGGCGGCACGCTGTATTCGAACGACAACGCCCGCTTTCTTTTCATGTCGACCAGCAACGGCATCCTCCGCACGAGCTTCGCGCTGCGGACCGTCTTCATCGTATTCGGCTCGCACAATGCATGGGGGGCCGGCGGCAGCATGTGCCTGATCCAGAACGCGACCAGCCTGACGCCGGAATCGGCGCCCTGGGCCGGAGACAACACCCGGCTCTGGATCGGGGCGAATGCTAATGTCATCGCCGACGACGGCCTGAACTGGCTGGACCGCACCATGCTCCACGGGTGGAACGTCCAAGTCAAAGACAAGGCCTACCACATGATCAACGTCACCACGCGTATTCCCGCGCGGGCGAACACGTTCGGCTATGACCGCGGCCTGCTGGGCTACAGCGGCGGAGCGCGCATCTGCGAAGCGCTCTTTTTCACCGACGAGCTGACCGATGCCGAACGCCTCCAAGCCGAGGATTATCTCTGGCACAAGTGGTTTGCGCGCAATGATCCTGACGCAGGCGCCTTCAAGCTCGCGGACAGCACTGTCGCGAACCTCGATCTGGATGCCAACCCATACACGGCCGCAGTGGCCGGCGCCGGCACGGTGAACAAAACCGGCGCGGGTACGCTGCGTTTGAGAAATGACGGCACCGAAACGTTCGACGGCACGGCACGCCTGCGCGAAGGCGGGCTCTTGACGGCCGGCCACCCCTATCTGCTGGACATCGAAGAGGGCGGACAGACGCTCGCCGTAAACGGGCCGGTCACCCAGCGCACAGCGGACGGCCAGCCGGCGGACATCGTGTCCAAGACCGGCGCCGGCGAACTCGCCGTCGCCTCGATCGCGCCGTCAGTCGCGCGCGTGTCTGTCGCCGAGGGCACGCTGCGACTCGCCGTGCCGTATGCGCCCGCCGCACCGCTGCCTGTTGACGCCGCCGTCAATTGCCCCAGCCTGGAAGC
>JAQUEX010000053.1:0-4006 GCA_028684935.1 Kiritimatiellia bacterium
CGCTGCTGGCGCTTATGCCGTCGCGCGCGGCGGTCACGATCAGCGAGTTTGTCGCCGACAACGACGACGGGCTGCTGACGGCCGCCGGCGAGGCCAGCGACTGGATCGAGCTGCACAACAGCGGTCCCGGCACGGTCGATCTCGGCGGCTGGTTCCTGAGCGACAGCGCGTTGAATCTTGCCAAGTGGCGCATGCCGGACGGTACGCTGCTGGCGTCCAACGGCTACCTCGTCGTGTTCGCGGACAGCTCACCCGTCGCCCTCACCAACGGCGAGCGGCACGCCTCCTTCAGCCTCTCGAAAGACGGCGAGTTCCTCGCCCTGACCGGTCCTGACGGCGTGACGCTGCACGACGCCTACCTGCCCGCCTATCCGCCGCAGGTGAAGAATGTTTCGTACGGCCGCGCACCGCGCGTGCAAACCGTGATCGATGCCGCGACGCCCGTGCGCTACCGCGTGCCGAACGCCGCCGGCGACGCCCCTTGGCAGGAGGCGGCCGGCGCGCTGGGTTTCAGCAGTACCGTCGGCGCCTACACCGTGCGCTTCTACCGGATGACCGGCGCCATCGTGAACATCGACGCAGCCGAAAGCATGGTCGCGAATCCGTCCGCCTGGGCCACCGACCGCACGTATCCGGTGACCGGCTCCTATGCGACCATTGACTTCCACGAGTCAAGCGCCTCGGGCACCTTCACGAACAACCTGCCTTTCCCGGGGCTGGCCGTCGGAGACAATATCAACTATTTTGCGGTCATGGCCGAGACCGCGCTCTACGTGCCGCAGGCCGGACCGTGGACTTTCTGCGTCGGCAGTGATGACGGTTTCCGTCTGCGCATCGCCGGCCACGGGGCCGCGTTCTCCACCGAGTTCGCGGCCGGACGCGGATTCGGCAACACGCTGGCCGTCTTCAACTTCCCTGTGGCCGGCACCTATGCGCTCACACTCTCCTACTTCGAAAACACGGGCGGTGCGTCGCTCGAATTTTCTGCCGCGCAGGGCAGCCACGGCGCGTTCGACGCGGCCTCGTTCCGGCTGGTGGGCGATCCCGCCGGCGGTCTGCTGCATGCCGGCGCCGTCGGCGCCTTCGCCGACACCGACGTCGCCGATGCGATGCTGGGCATCAACGCCCGCCTCGACGCCGAGTGGCGGTTTATCCTCGACACCGTGCCCGCGCCGGACGACACGCTGCTATTCGCCGTGCGCGTCGCAGACGGCTTCAGCGCCTCGCTGAACGGCACGCCGGTCGCAGCGCTCAACATGCCCGCGCCGCTGGCCTGGAACAGCGCCGCCACGGCCGCGCGCCCGATCGCGACGGCCATCGATCCGCTAATCTTCGCCCTGCCGGCCGCCCTTTTTACGCCAGGCACCAACGTGCTGGCCGTCACCGCGCTCAACCAGTCTGCCGCCGACGGGGACTTTCTGATCCAGCCCGCGCTGACCTGGCAAACAGCCGCCGAGCATCCGTTCTACTTTAAGACGCCGACCCCCGGCGCCGCGAACGGCCGCGCCTACACCGCCCCGACGCCCGCGATCGCGGTCAGCGAGCCGCGCGGCTACAAGACGGCACCTTTCACCGCCACGCTCGCCTGTCCCGAACGGCCGGATGCCGAGATCCGCTACACGCTCGACGGCAGCACGCCCACCGCCGGCAGCCTGCTCTACACGACCCCGCTGTCCGTGACCGCCACCACCACGCTGCGTGCCGCAGTCGTCGATCCGGAGAGCGTGCAGCAGCGCGTCACCACCGTCACGTGGCTCTTCCTCGAGGACGTGCTGCGGCAGGGCACGGCCCCCCCGCCGGGCTGGCCCGCGGACCGAGCGGTCAACAACCACAAGATGGAATACGGCATGCGCCAGGCGATCGTCGACGGCGACCCGGCGCGGCTGCGCGCCGGCATGACCAACGCGATTCCGTCGATCTCTCTGGTCACCGACCTCGCGCACCTGTTCGGCCCGCAGACCGGCATCTACGCCTATCCCGGCAACGACGGCATCGGCTGGGAGCGGCCGGTCTCGGTCGAGCTGATCGATCCGGTGCGCGGCGCGGCCTCCGAGTTCCATATCGACGCGGGACTGCGCATCCGCGGCGCCTTCAGCCGCAGCGTCGAAAATCCCAAGCACTCGCTGCGCCTCTTTTTCCGCTCGGACTACGGCGCGGGCAAGCTGCGTTTCCCGCTCTTCGACGGCGAAGGCGCCTCCGAGTTCGACAAGGTCGACCTGCGCACCTCGCAAAATTACTCGTGGGCGTTTCAGAACAGCAATCTCGACACTTTCGTGCGCGAGACCTTCTCGCGCGACGCCCAGCGCGAGATGGGCATGCCCTACACGCGCAGCCGCTACTACCATCTCTACATCAACGGCCAGTACTGGGGGCTCTACCAGACCCAGGAGCGCGGCGATGCCGATTTCGCGGCGACCTATCTGGGCGGCGACAGCGATGACTGGGACTGCATCAAGACCTCGAACCCCGGCTACACGACGACCGCGTCCGACGGCACCTTCGAGGCCTTCCACGCCTTTCACGACATGGCCGTCAATCAAGGGTTCGCCGGCGCATACGCCGACAACTACACGCGCGTCAAGGGACTGAACCCGGACGGCTCGCGCAACCCCGCCTATCCGGTCTACCTCGACGAGGACAACCTGATCGGCTACATGCTGTGCGCCTACTACACCGGCGATCCTGATTCGCCCATCGGCGGGGGCGGCGCCTTCCCCAACAACATGTACGCGCTCTACAACCGCGTGCAGCCCGACGGCTTCAAATGGCTGCGCCACGACGCCGAACACTCGCTCGGCGCCAACGGCGGATATCCGGTCACGTGCGACACGACCTCTCTCGGCACCAACCTGCTGACGCAGGCGCTCTTCAATCCGGCCACGCTACACCACCGGCTCAGCGCGCATCCCGCGTACCGCATGCGCTTCGCCGATCTCGCGCAGCGCCATCTCTACGGCGACGGCCTCTTCACGCCGGAACGCGCGCGGGCCCTTTTCCAGAGCCGCATGGACGAGATCGATCTGGCGATCATCGGCGAATCGGCGCGCTGGGGGCGCGGCCGCACGCGCGACGCCACCTGGCTGCCCGCCTGCAACAGTGTGCTCAACACCTATCTGACACAGCGGCGTGACATCGTTGCCGCGCAGTTCCGAGCCCGCGGCTGGCTGCCTGCGCTCGCCGCGCCGCGCTTTTCCACCAACAGTGCAGCCGTGCCGCCCGGCTACACGCTGCTGGTCAGCGCGACCAACACCTTCTACTACACGACCGACGGCACCGACCCGCGCCTGCCAGACGGCGGCATCCATCCCGCCGCCATCGCGGTGGACGTGGTGCAGACGCCCGCCCAGCCGCAGCGCCTGGTCGCGCGCGGCGCCGTCTGGCGTTATGACGATCTGGGGGCGGAGCCCGCTGCGCAAGGCGTGCTGACCTGGCGCGACCGCGCGTATGACGCCGCCGCGTGGCCGCAGGGCCCCGCCCTGCTCGGCTTTGCCGGCAGCGCCACCGCTAACCCTGTCGCCACCGTCACGCGGCGTTATGTCAACGGCGTCTCAGGCACGCAGGTCACGACCACCTATTTCCGCCACACGTTCTCGCTGGCGTCGACCGACACGATCGACGGCCTTACGTTGGAGATGCTGCGTGATGACGGCGCGATTGTTTCGCTCAACGGCACGGAAATCCTGCGCGACAACATGCCCGCCGGCGCGGTGTCGTACGCGACATGGTCTGCCGCCACGGTCGGTTCGCCCGCCCAGAACACCTATTTCACCCACGTCCTGAACGCCGCCCACCTGCTGCGCACGGGCGAGAATGTGCTGGCTGTCGAGCTGCACCAGTGCAACGCCACCAGTTCGGATCTCTACTTCGATCTCGCGCTCGCAACCGTGCCGCCTGCGGGACAGGCCGACAGCTATTGTGCGACCGTGACGGTGGACCGCGCGGTCACGGTGCTGGCCCGCGCCTACACCGGCAGCGAGTGGAGTGCGCTGGCCGAGGCCGCCCTCAG
>JAQUEX010000053.1:4106-12110 GCA_028684935.1 Kiritimatiellia bacterium
CAACCGTGCCGCCTGCGGGACAGGCCGACAGCTATTGTGCGACCGTGACGGTGGACCGCGCGGTCACGGTGCTGGCCCGCGCCTACACCGGCAGCGAGTGGAGTGCGCTGGCCGAGGCCGCCCTCAGCGTGGCGCGTCCGGCCGGCTACTACGCGCCGTTGCACGTCTCCGAATTGCTGTACGCCCCGCCCGCGCCTGCGGCGGGCAGCCCGTACATCAACGACGACTTCGCCTGGCTCGAACTGCGCAACGCAGGGGCTGCCCCGCTGGCGCTCGACGGCGTGCGGTTCGCGTCCGGGATCAGCCACACGTTCGGACCGGTCGCGCTGGGGCCCGGCGCGCGCCTGGTGCTCGCCAAGAATCCAGCGGCCTTCGCCGAGCGCCACACGGGCGTCGGCATCACGCCCGAAGCGTGGCAGAGCGGCAATCTGGCGCGCAAAGGCGAGACCCTGGCGCTGGTCGATCCGGACGGCAGCAACATCCTGACCTTCACCTATTCGAACACGTGGTATCCGGAAACCTACGACACCGGACGTTCGCTGGTGGCGGTCGATGCCGCCGCGCCAGAGCCGCTCTGGAGCCGCGCGGACAACTGGCGCCCCAGCCGCGTCGCAACCGGCACGCCGGGCCTGCCGGACGCCGCGCTCTTCACCGCCGCGCGCCTTGACGCGGGCGGTGTGCTGCAGCTCGATGCGCTGGGGGTAGAGGGCTCGGTCGAGCTTTGGTTTTCCGACGATCTCGCCACCTGGCTGCCGTGCTCGGTCGAGGCCTGGTCGCTGAACGGCGGACGGCTGTCCATCGACCTGCGCCATCCCGCGATGCCTGCAGGCCCGCGCGGTTTCTTTCAGATCCGCCTGCGCTAGAATTAGCGCTGACAGGCGTGTTCGGGTTTGCTAACGTGACGCATAACCGGTATACGTGCGGGCGCATCCGGTATTTCATCGATCACGAGAACAGGAGCACCGTGGCTGAAGCATTGAGCGATATCGCCTACCGGCACATCACCAAGAAACTGGTGGGCGGCGAATTGGCGGCAGGGCAGAAGCTCTCCGAGCAGACGATCGCCGCCGAGTGCGGGATCAGCCGCACGCCGGTGCGCGAGGCGGTGCGCCGGCTGACCGAGGAGGGCGTGCTCTACCAGATTCCGTCCAGCGGCACGTATGTCGCGCGGCCGGACCGGCGTCAGGTGATCGACGCCTTCGAGGTGCGGATGGCGCTTGAGTCCTTCGCCATGGAGCGCGCGGTGCGAACCCTCACCAAAGAGAACCGCGCGGAGCTGCGCAAGGCGTGCGAGACGATGCACGCGACGGCCGTCGGCCTGCGCGAACGGCGCCGTCCGCTGCTGGACGGACGGCCGCTGGTCGCGTTTCTCACGGCAGATCTTTCGTTCCACCTGCTGCTGCTCAAGGCGGCCGGTAACCATCTGGCCATCAAGATCGTCACCAACGCCTACCAGCGCAACCACTTCTTCGGCCACTACAGCCACAAACGCGACCTGCACCATGTCGCCTGGGCGTGGCGCCAGCACGCCGAGATCGAACGCGCGGTGCGGCGCGGCGACCCGCGCGCCGCAGCCCGCTGGATGCACGCGCATATCGCGTGGAGCCTGGCGGACGCGCTGACCGCATTCGACGCCGCCACCGCCGCCGCGGCCCGGAGCGGCCGCGCCCCCAGCGACCCGGTGCACGACGCGCTCTCGCAGCTCACGGCCCGCTTCGCGTGATAAAGATGACTTGCTTGCTCTGTCGGGAAATGGGAAATTAACGAATATGAAAACGTCATTCACGTATTGGAGGGAATCGGACGGGCGCTATCTCGGTTACCTGAACGATTATCCTGACCATTGGACGCAAGGCGAAGACCTTGCCGATTTGAAGAAGAACTTACGTGATCTCCTTAACATTTTCGGTGCCGAGGAAATTCCCGGAATAAGGAAGGTAGCAGAGTTGGAGTACGCATGAAACGGCGTGCCCTCGTGAAGCGGATAGAAGACGCGGGATGTATTCTGCTTCGGCATGGGGCTTGTCACGACATTTACCACAATCCAACCACTGGACACTCCGAGCCGGTGCCGCGCCACCCTGAGATTAATGAGATTCTTGCTAGAAGAATCATCTCAAGGTTGGCGAAGGTAAGAGAGGAATAACGTCAGACGCAAGCCCGTCATGCGCCCGCCATGCTCCTGCGCCGCCTTCAACGACTGAACATGTGCTGGGTGGACGGACGGTTCGACGACCCGTGCCCAACAATTCCAAGGGTACGCCTGTCTCTGAACGATTCAAACGCGCGCTGCGCTGTCCGCCAACCGGTTGCCTGCTCACTGATTTTCCCTGTTGACAACCGCGGCGCGCGCATGATACAAAAACCGGTATACAGCTTTTAGAAACCCGTGTTTCAATAGGACGACAGGAGTCAGGCCATGCATGCTCAAGCAACAGGTTCACGGTGTGCTGTTTGTAGAAAAGCCGGAGCGGTCATCGGGCTGACCGTCCTTCTGGCCGCGTGCGGCGTGCGCGCCGCCGACACGGTGCTCAGCTTTGACGCCAAGCCGGAGCGGGTCGCCACCACCGGGCGGATCACCGCCAACGACTTTACGGCGGAGGCGTGGTTCAAACTGTCCGGCTATCTGTCGGAGAACCAGATCTTTTCGCAGTACGACGGCAGCTCCGGCCGCTTTATCGTCGGCATCAAAAATACGGTCGCGGGCATGTTCATCGGCGGCACATGGATGACCGGCAGCGGCGCGATTCCGCTCAACACCTGGACCCACATTGCCGTCTCGCGCAGCAACACGACATGGACCATCTACATCAACGGACAGCTCTACAAGAGCGGCGTCTATAACGCGAATCCCCTCGCCAACGCGACCTTCACGCTCGGCGCGATCAATACCACGGCCGACGGGTTTCGCGGCGAGATCAGCGAGGTGCGCGCTTGGAACACGGTCCGCACCCAGGCGCAGATCGCCGGCGCGCTGGGCGTGCGCCTCAACGGTACCGAAGCGGGGCTCGCGCACTACTGGCCGCTGAACGAAGGCTCCGGCGGCACGGTCGAGGATCTCGTCGCCGGCGCCAACGGAACGCTCGGTGCCGGCGTGGCCTGGATGGTCAGCGCCGACCTGCCGATCCTCGCGGCGCTGCCGGACACCGGAAGCTGGGCGGCGGCGGGCGGCGGCGCCTGGTCCGACGGGGCCAACTGGCTGGACGCCGCCGTGCCGGACGGCCCCAACGTCATCGCCTATTTCACGAATCAGCCGCCGGCCGCCCTCACGGTCACCAACGATGTGGCCGCGCTGTCGCTGGGCCAGATCGCGCTCGCGGGCGCGGCCGCCCACACCTTCACCGGCCAAGCCGTCACCTTGACGAACGGATTCATGTCCGCCGTCACCGCGTCGCAAGGTGCGCATCATTTCGACCTGCCGCTGGTGACGACCGCGCCCGGCGTGATCATCGCCACGGAGACGCCGGCGGAACTGACCTTCAGCGGCGTGCTTTCCGGCACGGGCCCGGTCTCGCTCAATCCGCTCGCCAGCGGCGGCGGCCGGGTGGTTCTGGATGCGGCCAACACCTTTACCGGTCCGCTCGCGGCGGGCAGCGGCACGCTCACGGTCGATACGTTGAACAACGGCGGCACAGCCGGCCCGCTCGGCTTCTCTGCCGCCGGACCCGACAACCTCCTGCTCGGTCCGGGGACGCTGCACTACACCGGCGGCAATACGGCGACCGACCGCGGCTACACGGTGCAGGCGGGGGCCTCGCCCGTGCGCGCCGCCGTCTTTCATGCCGACGCGGACGTGACATTCGGCGGACAGATCCTCGCCGCCTCCGGCGCGTTCATCAAGACCGGCGCGGGCACGCTTTCGTTCACCTATCCCGGCTGGAACAGATACATCGCTCACGAAGGGATTCCGAATGCTCTTCTGAACATCGGCGACAACGGCGACAGCCCCACGCTTGGCTTCTCGGGCTTTGTGATCGCGCAAGGCCGGGTCGTGCTCGGCGTTCCCGGCCAGGTCAATATCTTCTCCAACCGTGTGGACATCGGCGTTTTCACCACGACCAACGCGAATGCCGAACACGCCGCCGAACTGGTCGTGAATGACGGCACCTTCATCTGCAGCACCACGCTCTCCATCGGGCGCAACAACGGCAACACCAATACCGCGCCGGACGGCACGACCTCAACCTTCACGGTCAACGGCGGCGAGGCTTGGGTGTATCTGCTGGCTGCCGGTCATAACGCCGTGGGGCATATCGGCTTCAATCCGCGTTCGGTCTGCCAGCTCAATGGCGGCCTGCTCGATGTCCTCTCCACTTGCAATATGGGCGAGCACGCAGGGTCGTGCATCACGCTGAATGTGACCGGCGGCACGCTTGCGGTCCACGGCGCCAGCCACAGCATCCGCATCGGCGCGGGAACCGGCGAGGGAATCTTCAACCTCACCGGCGGCACGGTCGAGGCGACCGACACCGTGCAGCTTGCGCGCGATCCCGGCGAGCTGAGCAAAGGCACGCTCAATCTGGACGGCGGCACGCTGATCGCCGCGAACATCGTCCGCGGCGCCGGCACCAACGCCTATGCCCATTTCAACGGCGGACGCTTCAAGCCGCGCGTGGCCGGCCGCACGCTCGCCGGCTTGACGCGCGCCACGCTCCGCGCGGGCGGGTTTCACGTCGACACTGCGTTGGCGGACTTCACCGTCGCGCAGGCGCTGATTCATGACGACGCCCTGGGAGGCGCGCCGGACGGCGGCCTGGTGAAACACGGTGCCGGCACGCTGACGTTCGCGGATGCCGCGTCGACCTACACCGGGCCGACGCTCGTGTCCGGCGGCGTGTTGCGCGTGACCGGCACGCTGCCGCCGGCCAGCGCGGTGACCGTGACGGCGGACGGCGAGCTGCTTGCGGGCGGCAGTGCCGTGCAGACGCTCTCCGCCGTCGCGCTGGCGCTCGAACCGGGCGGCACGCTCGGGTTCGGGTTCGCGGCCGACGGCACCGCCAACGACCGGCTGGCTGTCGCCGGAACGCCGCTGCTCGGCACCGGCCGCTGTGCCTTCTATCTGGCGGGCACGAGGCTTCCCTTTACTCTGAACGGCACCTACACGCTGCTCAGCTATTCCGGCGCGGCACTGGATGTCAGCGGGCTCGCCTGCGCCAATCCGGTTTTCGGCAAGAGCTATGCGTTCGCGGCGGCGGACGGTAACGTCACCGTCACGATCAGCTCCGACAATACCGGCGCCTCCGTCTGGAATGTGGATGCCGGCGGCGACTGGGCCACCGGTTCCAACTGGACCGTCCCGCAGCCCGGAACGTCCGGCAGCGCGGCGCGTTTCGATGATGCCATCAGCGCGCCGGTGACGGTCGCCGCCGCCGGACAGAGCGCGGGCGCGCTCTATGTCAACAGTCCCTTCGCTTACACCCTCGGCGGCACGGGGCTCACGCTCGACAACGGGGCGTCGGCCGCGCTGATCGCGGTCGAATCCGGCAGCCACGCCGTCACCGCCCCGCTGACCCTCGCCTCCGACCTCACGGTGACGCTGAATCCGGACACCGGCCTGTCGCTCGGCGCGGTAAACGGCACCGCGGCGACGCTCACGGCAACGGGCTCCGGCGCGCTCGCTCTTCATGCCGCGCCCGCCGTTCAGGCGGTCGAGCTGGATCTGCCAGCCGTCAGCATGGCGGCCCCCATGACGATCTCCGCGCCGGTCACGCTGCCGCGCACCGTGTCAGTCGCGCCTGACACCGGCGTGACCGTCACGCTGAACGGCGCAGTCTCCGGCGGCGGCGGCGTGGACAAGGACGGTTCGAGCATCCTGGTGCTAGCGGCGGCCAACACCTATGCGGGGCCCACCGAAGTCCATGCCGGCACGTTGCGTGTCGCCGCGCTCGCGGCGGGCGGAGCGGCCAGCCCGGTCGGCGCCTCCCCGGCCGCACCCGCGAATCTGGTGCTCGGTAAAGGTACGCTGCACATCACCGGCCCGTCGATCACTGACCGCGGCTATACGGTGCGCACCGGCTCCTCCACCCACGCGGCGGTGCTGCGCGTGGATGACGAGGCCGTATTCGGCGGACCGATCCGTTCCGAGTCCGGCGGCTTTCTCAAGACCGGCCCCGGCACCGTGAGCTATACCTACCCGGGGCTGAACACGCTGCACACTCACGACGTCAATTCGCCGGCCGGCGTTCAGAACATCGGGCCGTACGGCGATGCGCCCACGACCGGCGTGACCGGTTTCACCATCACGCAGGGGCGGGTGGTTCTCGGCGCGCCCGCTCAGACCAACATGGTCAACCGTATCGACATCGGGCTGCGCACCACGACGGAAGCAGGGCTTGAGACGCCGGGCGAACTCGTCGTCACGGACGGCGTGCTCCGGAGCGCCAACACGGTGTCGATCGGGCGCAACAACGGGACCCTGGTGACCGCCGGCCCGACAGGCGTCTCGTCCCGCTTGACGGTCACGGGCGGGACCTGCGACTTCCCGACTCTGGCCATGGGCAATAACGGCGCGGGACTCTCCGGCTACAACGCGCGCCCGGTGGTCGATGTCAGCGGCGGGCTGGTCCAGGTCGGCGGCAGTTATCTGAGCGTCGGCGAGAGCCCGGGCGCTCAGGCCACCCTGCTGATCAGCGGCGGCACGGTCACCATCTGGCGAGCGGGCAGCACGCTGCGCATCGGTGGCTGGGCTACCGGCGGGGCGGGCGGCAACGGGACCGTCCGGCTGTGGGGCGGCGGCGTGCTCGAGATCAACGGCAACCTCGAAGTCGGCTACGGCCAGACCAGCGAGGCGGAGTTCCATCTCGACGGCGGCTGCGTCGGCGCGCGCGCCGTCATCGGCCTCTCCGGAACGCACAAGGCATTCTGGTTCAACGGCGGCGTCTTCCAGCCCAACACCTCGAACCAGACGATGAGCGGTTTGACCGCCGCCTATGTCTCAACAAACGGCGCGTGGGTCGATACCGCGCGGGCCGACGGCTTCGACATTACGCAGAACCTGCTGCATGATCCTGTGCTGGGGACCACGCCCGACGGCGGACTTGTCAAAGCCGGGACCCATACACTGAGCCTGACCGGCATGGCCAACAGCTTCAACGGACCGGTCGAAGTCCGCGCCGGCCTGCTGCGCGCGCGGCTGGGCGGCACCAATGATCTTGCGGTCGCGGCGGGGGCGGCGTTCGACGCGCTGGGAGAACGTTGCACGGTCGGCGATCTTATCGGCGATGGCGTGCTCACCAACGGCACGGTCGCCGTGACCGGCACGCTGGATCCGGGCACCAACGGCGCACCGGCCGGCGCAACGATCACGGTGCAGAACCTCGCGCTGACCGCCGGCGCGACGCTGGCCTGCCCGTGGACCACCAACGCGCTCGGCCAGGTCACGTGCGACAGCGTGACCGTCTCCGGCACGCTGACGGCGGAAGGCCCCGGCTTCTTCGATCTCGGCCGCACGGAACAGGCGCCGATTCCCGTGCCGTTCACGTTCACCGCGGCGACCTACGGTGCGTCCGCCGGTTCTTTCAACGGCTGGAAGGCGGTCGGCACCGGCCTGCCGCCTGAAAAGAAAGTCGCCACCGTGGTGGAGGCGGCGGACGGCATCGTCACGGTGACGATCCTTTACAGCGGGACGCTGCTGCTCCTGCAATGAGACGGGGATGAGTTTGCCATGAAACCGCTATTGACCAAACAGATCCGCATGGGATCCTGTCGCAGAGGCCACCAGAACCAACTCGCCCCGGATGATTTTGTAAATCAGCAGCCAATCCGGCTCGATGTGGCATTCGCGGTAGGCGTTCAAGCGACCGCTGAGTTTGTGGTCTCGATATTGCGGCGGCAGCGGTTGCTCCTTGGCCAATATATCCAGCACGGCGATCAGTTTAGACGGATTTTTGCCGCGCTTGACCATGAGCCTCATCTGGCGCTTCATTTTGCTTTCGTATTTGATCGTCAGCAAGATTCAGCCCTCCAGCATGGACTGGACGGCCTCTTCCGCCGAGGCGAACGGTC
>JAQUEX010000053.1:12210-15953 GCA_028684935.1 Kiritimatiellia bacterium
GACGGATTTTTGCCGCGCTTGACCATGAGCCTCATCTGGCGCTTCATTTTGCTTTCGTATTTGATCGTCAGCAAGATTCAGCCCTCCAGCATGGACTGGACGGCCTCTTCCGCCGAGGCGAACGGTCCCTCAAGGTTACGCCCCGCCTCAACATTCTCAATCGCCTCCATCAGCTCCGCATTCGGCACATCCAAGCGCAGTTCAAACGGGATCGCGCGTTCCCGCAACGCCTGCCTCAGAAACATGTTGATCGCCGTGGTCATGTCCAGTCCGAACTGCGCAAACAATTGCTGTGCCTGCGTCTTGACCGCACTGTCCATGCGGATATTGATGTTCGCTGTCGCCATACGTCGCCTCCTGTCCTTTGCTGTAACTCGTGATTTACCACAAAATGCGCACATCGTCAACACACAAGAAGGAGCATCCGATGAATCGAACCGTCTTTTTGAGCCGCCTGCTGCTTACTGCCACCGCCTACTGCCTACTGCCAATGCCCGCCGTCTTCGCCGCGCCGCCACCGGAACATGCCGGTCCGCCGCTGCCGCGACACGCGGTCTCCAACCGCGCCTTCACCGGCATCTCCAGCCTGGCGGTCGCGCCCAACGGCCGGCTCTGGGTGACCTGGTATGCCGGCCACACGCCGGGAGAGGACCACAATAACTATGTGGTGCTCGCCACCAGCGGCGACGGCGGCGCGACGTGGAAGGAGCTGCTCACCGTGGACCCCGACGGCGAAGGCCCGCGCCGGACCTTTGACCCCGAAGTGTGGCTCGCGCCGGACGGCCGGCTGCGTTGGACGTGGTCCGACCGCACCATGCCGTACAACAACGTGGCGTCCGACGCACTCTGGATGATCGTGCTCGACGATCCCGCGTCCGAGAACACCGCGTGGCACCGGCCCGTGTACGTCACGCAGGGCGTGATGATGTGCAAGCCGATCACGCTCTCGTCAGGCGAGTGGGCGTTGCCGGTCTGCACCTGGTATTCGGAGAACAGCTCGAAGATGGTGGTCTCCGCAGACGGCGGCAAGACCTGGTCCGTGCGCGGCGGCGCGGGCATGCCCCAAGAGGACCGCCTCTTTGACGAGCACATGTTCGTGGAGCGCAAGGACGGTTCGATCTGGTGTCTGACGCGCACCAAGTCCGGCATCCGCGAGGCGGTCTCGACGGACCGCGGCACAACGTGGTCGCCGCTGGAGCCGTCGCCGATCCAGCACCCTTCGGCGCGTTTCTTCATCACCCGTCTGAGCTCCGGCAACCTGCTGCTCGTGAAGCACGGACCGATCGAGAAGAAGACCGGCCGCTCGCATCTCACGGCCTTTGTTTCAAAGGACGACGGCCGGAGCTGGGAGGGCGGCCTGATGCTCGATGAGCGGGGCGGCGTCTCCTATCCCGACGGCCAGCAGACCGCGGACGGCACGATTTTCATCACCTACGACTTCGACCGCACCGGCGCGCGCCACATTCTCTTCGCGACCTTCCGCGAGGAGGACGTGCTGGCCGGCAAGCCGGTTTCCGGCGCGGTGCGCCTGCGCCAGCTCGTGAGCGAGGGCTCAGGCGGCGCCGAGCGCCCCAAGCCGCAGGTCAACGCTAACGCCGACGGCGCGCCGCTTGCGACGGACAGCGCAGGCCTGCTGGCCGCGGATGGCCTGGACCTCGCGGCCTTTGAAGCCGGCGTCACGCTCTTTACCGACCGTGCCTACACCCTGGCAGACGCGCCCGGCGCGCTCAAAGGCGCACGCTTTCTGCGCGTCCCCATGAACGGCGCCAAGACGCTGCGCTGCACCCGCGCGGGATGGGTCGCGGTGCTCACCCCGCTGCCGGAGCGCAATCCGGACAGCGTGGCCAAGGCCCTGCTGGAACAGGGGTTCCAGAAGGCGCGCCTGCCCGAGGTGCGCCTGTTCGATCCGTCCAACCCGCGCAACTTCTGCACGCTGTTTCAAAAGCGCTGCGCCGAAGGCGAGAGCGTCACCTTCGGCAAATGGGGCCTGCCTCTCTTTTTCAGCAAATGAAAACGCCGCCTAAAAGGAATCCGTCTATGCGAATCTTACTCACCCTTCTGCTCACGACACTCGCCGCCGGCGCCGAGCCGCTCACCTCCCGCGAGCTGCTGAACGGGCCGGGCGCGGCGCTCGAAAAGGTCGTCGGCGCACGCCCCGGCGTCATCGAGGAGGGGGCCGCCGTCTTCACTGACCGCGCCTTCACCTACCATCAGCCGCCCGCCGGTCTCAAAGGCCTGTCCGCGCTGATGGGCTCGATCAACGGCGGCGTGCCGGTCACCGTGTCGAAAGACGGCCTGCTGACCGTGCTCACGCCGGACCCGACCATCAAGGGCGCGTTCTGTTCGAACGCCGCCGAACTGGAGGCGCGCGGGTTCACCTGGGTTCAATCCCCGGCGCAGTTCCAGTTGTTCGGGGAGAGCGCCGTCGACACCGTGCGCATGTATCAGAAAGCGGTCACGCGCGGCGAGTCGTTCACTTTCAAGAAATGGGTCGTGCTGGCGGGCGTCGATTTTGCGGGCCAGGATTTCTTCGTGCCGAACGCACGGGTGGCGCGCGTGGTTGAGGCGCTGAATGCCGATGCGACCCGCCTGGACGCGAAGCTGAACGCGCAGGACATTCTGGTCAACCGCCCCGACTATGTGGTTTTTGTTCCCCGGCAGCCGCGCGACAAGGCCAAGCGCGATCCCGCCCGCCCCGGCGACACGTACAACGACCATTTCCAGGTGATCGAGAGCGACGGCATGCTGTACGCCTTCTGGACGCAGGCCTCGCGCGAGGCGGACATCGACCAGCACATCGCCTTCTCGAAGAGCGCGGACAAGGGCGAGAGCTGGAGCGACCCGGTGCTTCTGGCCGGTTCGCCCAACAAGAAAAACCCGGCGCTGCTGGCGAGCTGGCAGCAGCCGATGATCAGCACGTCCGGCCGCATCTATTGCCTGTGGAACCAGCAGACCACCAGCCGCGGGCCGCACTGCGGCCAGATGTTCGGCGCGTATTCCGACGACAAGGGCGATACGTGGTCGGCGCCGAAGATGGTGCCTATGCGGCGCAGCGTTCTGGACGACCCCGATCCGCTGGTGCCGCCGAGCTGGTGCAACTGGCAGCGCCCGCTGCGCCTGGGCAAAGAGGGGCGTTATCTGGTGGGCGTCTCGCGGCACGGCAAACTGCCGGGCGCAGCGCGCAGCGGGTGTTATATTGAATTCCTGCAGTTTGACAACATCGACGACGATCCCAAGGTCGAGGAGATCCGGCTGAGCTGGTTTTCCGGCGACGAGAAGGTGCTGCGCGTCAGCCATGAGAAATTCGGCGACGCCGCGGAGGAGGTCGGCCTCGTCAAGCTGCCGGACGGCCGGCTTTTCGGCATCATGCGCACCAGCGCGGGATATCCGTTCTGGACGCAGAGCCGCGACGACGGCGTGACGTGGACGCAGCCCCGGCCGCTGCTCGACCGCGACGGCGGCACGCCCTATCTGCACCCTCGCTCACCCTGTCCGATCTACGACTGGAAGGGGTGCGAGGCCGCCAGCGGCTTCTACTTCGCCCTCGTCCACAACACCTTCGATTTCGACGGCGAGCGCGAATACCAGCGGCGCGGACCGCTCTACCTGATCGCGGGCCGGTTCAATCCTGCGGCCGAGCAGCCGGTCGAGTTCGCCCCGCCGAAACTCTTCGCCGAGCGCGAGAACGGCAATTCGTTCTACACGAGCTACACGGTTGTTGACGGCAAGGGCATTCTCTGGTT
>JAQUEX010000053.1:16053-17988 GCA_028684935.1 Kiritimatiellia bacterium
CGCCGAGACCGTGGCCTTGTGGAAACTGGATTATGATGCCGACGGCAGCGCCTTGAACACGCGCTGCCTGCTGGAGCCGGCGCACGATCTGTTGCCCTCCGGGACGTTTGCGGCGGGGGCCGCCGCGGACGGGTGGACCACGCTGCCGCCCAACCCCGACACGGCCGACGGTTATCTGGCCAGTCCGACCAACCAGAATGCGGTCTGGTTCTATTCGAGTAACGGAGCGCTCACGAACCGCGCGATGAGCGCACGCGTCAACATCACCAACAGCTTTACGGTCGAGGGGTGGGTCTTCCGCGCGGCAAACCCGGCCGGCACCGGCTGGCACTATCTGGTCGGCAACCATATGGGCGGCGCGGGCCGCTGGATCCTCTCGCTGCGCAACGGCGGCACGAACTGGATCCTGTACGTCGACGGCCAGATCGGCGACAAACCCTTTCCCGTGCAGAACGACCCGGCCTCGACCAATGTCTGGCGGCATATCGCGCTCGCCTATGACCGCGAGGCCGGCGCCGCGCAACAGGGCGTGTGGAGCCTTTACGTCGACGGCCAAGCCTTCGGTGCGCTGACGAACAGCAGCCGGCCGAACGCGCTCGTGACCTCGGATGCGATCTTCTCGCTGGGCGGTCGACCGACCGGGAGCAACACCGGCATGATCAAGCTCGACTACTGGCGCGTCTCGGACGCGGCCTTGGGCCCCGAAGCGTTTCTCAACGCCGGCACGGTCACCCCCGAGCCGGAGGTGCTGCCGCGCACGGTCGCGTACTGGCGGCTGGACGCAGACGCGGCCGGCGCGTTGGACACGCGCGACTATATCGGCAGCGCCCATTTGGCGAGCGGTCTTGATGTGACCGCGCACACGACCACCCTGCTGGCTGACCGCAGTCAGGCGTTCAGCGGCCAGCCGCCGAACAGCGCGCTGGTCCTGCCGGACGGCAACGTCGGTTCAGTGTATGCGCAGGGTATCGGTGCCTGCCTGCGCGTCGCCGATCTGGGCCGCCACTTGGAAATCACCAACAGCTTTACGGCCGAGGGCTGGATCGCCCCGCACCGACAAGATTACGACACGGACATTCAGTACATCGCGAACACGCGGATCTCCACCAAGGGGTGGGCCTTGGGGTTCAAGCGCATGGCGGACGGCACGCGCAGGCTCGTCATCTACGCAGAAGACGACGGCGGCATTCAGGCCGGCGACGCGCCGATCTCCGGCGACCTGTCGGCGTGGGCGGACACGTGGCGGCATGTGGCGCTGGTCTACGACGCGGCGACCGGCGATCAGGCGCAGGGCGTCTGGCGCTGCTATCTGGATGGCGAGCTGCACGGCGCGGCGACCAATGCGCATGCGCGTTCCGGCACCACCGCCTCCGAATACTTCCATCTGGCCGGACGTGTCGGCAACGGCAGCACCTTCTGCGGGTATCTGGACTGTTGGCGCGTGAGCCAGGCAGCGCTCGCACCGGACCAATTTCTCAACGCCACTGACGGCGCGGCCGCCGCGACCGGCGTGCTCGCGCTCTGGCCGCTGAACGCGGCGGAAGGGCTCTACATCGACACCTCGGACGTGACCGGGGCTTGGTCGTTCGGCACGCCGCTGACAGCCCTGCACAAGGTCACTGCCGGCACAGCGCAGGCGGCGGTGCCGGTGCCCAGCCCGGATGCCTCGGCCGCGTTTCGCGGCGACCCTGCCGTCAACGCGGGCAGTCTGGTGTTCAACACGCTGGCGGCCGTGGCCAAGCGTGCGTATCTCACCACCGGCGAATACGGCGTGCGCGATACGCTCTGCTACACCAACAGCTTCACGCTGGAGGGCTGGTTCTACCGGACTCTGAATCCGGGCGGGTGGCAGCTTCTCTTTGCGTCGGGTTCAGCGCCTTCGTTCAGCACGGGCGGCCTGTCGCTCAACTTCACCTACAGGACAACCGGCTACGT
>JAQUEX010000286.1 GCA_028684935.1 Kiritimatiellia bacterium
AGTTCACGCTCGCGCCGGATTCGTCGAGACTGACGGTCGAGCAGCGCGTGACCAACGAGTCCGATAAGCCCGTGACCTGCTGCCACTGGAGCCGCACGCTGGCCGCTGGCGGCGGCATCGTGCTGATCCCGCTGACGCCGGGAAGCCGATTTCCGAAGAACTATCTCATGTACACCCCCGAGCAGGCGATGCTCTTCCAGCCGGTCGACCCGAACATCCGGGTGCGGGACGGCTTCCTCGAAATCCTGGGCACGCCGAAGTTTCCCAAGCTGGGAATGGACTCGGCCGCGGGCTGGTTCAGCTATCTGACGCGCAGCAACCTGCTGTTCACTAAGAAATATCCGGTCTATCCCGAGCGCGTTTACGGCGAGATGGCGGGCCTCACGATCTCGATCTGGTACTTCAAGGACGAGATGTGCGAGTTGGAGCCGATCGGACCGCGCGAGGTTCTGGTGCCCGGTGCATCGGCGTCGTTCGTCGAAACCTGGTCGCTGTCGCCGATGCATTATCCGGCACCGGGAGAAGCCGTCGATCTGGCCGCGGTCACCAAGCTCGCAGGCCGATAAAGATGCGCTGCTCGGCGAAGTGGTCGGCGCGTTTCTGGCGAGGTGCGCGGAGCGGCCGATGCGGGAGTCGCCGGTCAAGCATCCCTGTCTGAGTCCGCTGTCGTCTGCGCTGTGGGGCCGGGCGACGCTGGTGAACTACGAGCGGGGCGAAATGGACCTTAATTGATCGGGAGTTTTCTCGAGTTGTACTTCGCTCCGGACGGGTGGGACGCTCGCGGTGTGGCACAAGCGGCCTTGAAACGGCCTGCTTCCGCAGGGCCATGAGTTCGCATAATCTAGAAGCAAGTTCGCATTATCGAGGTTGCTGAAAGGACCCGTTTGTCCGTATAGTGGCGCAGCCTTTTAAACACGGGTTCGTTTTTGAAAAAAAGGGGAATGAGATGAAGGCTGTTTTCTCAGTATTGGCGGGGATCGCAGGCGTCGCCTGCGCACAGGTGATCGACAACACGGCGACGCGGGTGCAGACCACGCTTGAGACGGGGATGAAGCGGCTGGGCACGCTCCAGCCGAAGGCCGCCCACGAAATCGGCACGTCACGCTGGACGTTGGGTTGCGAGACCATCGATCGCGAGTATTCCGATTACCACGCGTTTAAAGAGTACCTGCCGGCGTTGGGGATCAAACGCATCCGGCTGCAAGGCGGCTGGGCGCGGACTGAGAAAGATCCGGGCATCTACGACTTCGCGTGGCTGGACTGCATCATTGACGACGCGCGCGCCCGCGGGCTGGAGATCTGGCTGGAGACCAGTTATGGCAATCCGGCTTATCCGGGCGGCGGGGGGCGCACGCTGGCGGGCGGCATGCCGACATCTGAAGAGGGGTTGAAGGCCTGGGATCGTTGGGTCGAGCAGATGGCGCTGCGCTACAAGAACAAGGTGCGCGACTGGAGCATGTGGAACGAGCCGGAGCTGAAAGGGGCGAACGGCACCGAGACGATCACCGCGTTCAACATGCGGACCGCGGAGATCATCAAACGCATTAATCCCGACGCGCGCATCGCCGCGCTGGTGCTGTGCAATCCGAAGCTCGACATCATCGAGCCGTTTTTAAAAACGCTGAAGGAGCAGAACAAGCTGCACCTGTTCGACTGGATTGTCTATCACCACTACACGCACAATCCGGATCAAGGGTATGAGGGTGTCGTCAAGGCGCGCGAGCTGGTGCGCAGCTACGCGCCGGCGATGAAGCTGTGGCAGGGCGAGTCCGGCACGCAGTCCGAGTGGTGTCCGGCCGGCGCGCTGTGCAAGTACCCTTGGACAGAACTGCGTCAGGCGAAGTGGAACGCGCGGCGCATGTTGGGCGACATCGGGCACGGCTCGGATTCGCTGGTCTTCACCGCTGCGGATCTGGACTACCGCACGACCTCGTTCCATAACGGTCTGGGCCGCTACGGCCTGCTCAAAACCGCGGGGGCGGCCGAGAATTTTAAGGTGCTCAAAGTCAAGACGGCCTACTACGCCGTGCAGAATGTGGTGTCGGTTTTTAATGACGCGCTGGCATGGGTGCCGGATTATCCGTGCGAGGTGACCTGCGCCAAACCGCTGGCGGTGTTCGGGCACCGGGATGTGAAGAGCGGCCAGCAGGTGTGTGTCTTCTGGGACAAGAGCGGCGTGCCGTCGAACCACAACGACACGGTCAGCGCGACCCTGACGATCACGGGAGGAACGTTTGAAGAACCGGTCTGGGTGGACACGATCAGCGGCGGCGTGTATGCGGTCCCGCAGGAGAAGGTGGCGCGCGGCGAGGGCAAGGTGACGTTCAAGGACGTGCCGGCTTATGATGCGCCGGCCTTTATCACCGACAGGAAGCTGCTGTCGGTTCAGCCGATTCTGGGCGAATAAGGAGGGCGTGTCGTGAACAGTCACACGGGCAGGAAATCGGGCGGGTGCCCGCGCAGCGCGGCCTGCGTGCTTGCGTGGGCCTTTGCATGGGCGGGTGCGCTCTCCGCTGCCGAAGCGTCGCTGTTTTTTTCGTACCGCTCGTTCTGGCCGGAGTTCGGAGCGATGGCGCAATTCCGCGATGCGGGGGTCGACACCGTCTGCATCTTCGCGGCGAACACGGACAATTCGCTGGGGCAGCCGTACTGCAAGTATCCGCCGGTCTGGCGCTGGTTCGGCACGTACGATTTTGAGTCGCTGAACAAGCAGTACGACGACGTGCTGGCGGTCAACAGCAACGCGCAGTTCATCTGCATGGTCGATCTCAACACGCCGGTGTGGCTGCAGCGGCAACTCGCGTTGCAGGGGCACAGCGCCGAGTGCGAGAGCTTCACCATGCTGAGCTGCGCCTGCGCGAACCCCGCGTGGCGCACAGCCACGGCCGATTATCTGGCGGCGGTCATCAAGCACATGGAGGCGCGCTACGGCGACCGCGTGAAGGCTTACCTGCTGGCGTGCGGTCAGACCGACGAGTGGATGGACTACAGCCGCGGCATGGCCGGCCGCGCCAAGACTCAAGCGTGGCAGACGTGGCAGAAGCGGCACGGTCAGACGGAGGTGCCGGTGCCGGCGTATGACCGGCTGGACCGCGCCATGTTCGAGAACAATCTGCGTGATCCGGCGAGCGAGCGCGACGTCATTGACTACGCTCGGTTCACCGGCGACACGGTGGTGGACACGGTCCTTGATTTCGTGGCGCGGACGCGTGCGCTGATTCCGCGTCACCGGCAGATCGGCATGTTTTTCGGCTATATCCTGGAGTTGACCCACGCGCGGTTGGTTTGGGCGGGCCATTTGGAGTACGAACGCCTCTATGCGTCGCCGGATATCGACTTCTTCATCAGTCCCGGCACCTACGGCGATCGCCCGATGGGCGGAGGCAGCGGGTTTATGGTGCCGAACGGGACCCGTGTGTTGAACGGCAAGGGGTTCCTGCACGAGATCGACCATCGCACGCCGACCTACAATGTTGAGCTTGATCCGTATGTCTCGATCGGCTGGATGGTGCCGTGGAAGGATCAGGCGGAGACGGACGCCGGACTCAAGCGCGAGTTTGCGCTGGCGATCGTCAACCACGCCTCGCTCTGGTGTTTCGACATGTGGGGCGGCGTGTTCAAGACACCCGAGACGATGCGGGTGGTGGCGCGCGCCAAGAAGGTGTGGGACGTCTACGCGGCCTTACCGCTGAAGGGCCGCGCCGAGGTCGCGCTGGTGGTCGACCCGCAGAGCGCGCGGCTGGTCAACGACCGTTCGCCGATCGTCGGCAAGATTTATCAGGGCACGCGCAACACGCTGAACCGGCTGGGGGCGCCGTTCGAGGTGTACTCGTTCAACGACCTGCCGCGCGCGGACCTGTCTGCGGTCAAGTTGCTGGTCTTCCCCGGCACGTTTGAGCTGACTGCGGAAAAACGGACGGTGCTGGACCGGCATGTGCTGAAAGACGGCCGGTCAGCCGTATTCGTCTATGCGCCGGGCATCAGCGACGGGAAAACCCTCGACCCCGCCAGGGTACAGGCCTTGACCGGCACGCCGTTCAAGGCGCCCGGCGTGACAGAGGTCGCGAGAGAGAATTGGACGGCGGTCTATGCCGACGCCTACGCGGCGCTGACGCCGCAGGTGTTGCGCCGACTGGCGGTGCGCGCCGGCGTGACGATCTATTGCGACGATGCGGTGCCGGTCTATGCGAATGAGCGGCTGGTGGCGATCCACATGGCCAAGGGCGGCGAGCGAACGATCACGCTGCCGAA
>JAQUEX010000287.1 GCA_028684935.1 Kiritimatiellia bacterium
GATTAGGATTACGATTAAGATTACGAATAAGCAGGGTATCCACCAACAGAACTGCCATGCGCCCAAGCAAGCGTAGGCTGACAAAATTGTATTGCTTTGGGGCCTGTGCGGTGCCACACTCTGAAGGATGGGAAGTTTGTGATTGTTCAATGAACACATACAGCATTCATGCATCACACTTCACCACAGGGAGAGCCGATATGCACACAACGTCGATCCCCCGCGCCGCGTGGGCGTTGGGAACATGGGGTTTGTTGATGGGAAACTTGGCGCAGGCCAATCTGTGGTGGGAAGCGCCTGCCCTGAAATATGATGAGAGACTGGTCGGCAGTACCGCATCAGACCCTCACTATATGGGCAAGGATGAAGCCGACCAGCACCTCGCCATGGTGACGGGTTCGGGAGGCGGCACTGCCTATCTCTACAGTATCCCGGCGTTGACCGCCGCTGCGTCATCGAACGACGTCGCCCCGATCGCCCAAGGCAACCACGTCGATTACTGGGGCACCAAATGGAAGGGTGTCGCCGTCTCCTCCCGCCTGCGCCGCGTGCTGACCGGGCAGACCGGCGATTTACCGGACCACACCAGTTTCCCCGTGACGGCACCGTGGCTCAAGGACGTCAACACCTTCAATGTTACCAACGATCCGACCAACATCTATTTTGACGGTTGTTCCTTCAGTCCCTCCGGCGAACATCTGTACTCGGACGTCTATAAGAGCGACAACCCGGCCATCCCGCGACGTACGACGATCATCAAGTGGAATGTCACCAACCTGCTCAGCGGCGGTATCGGGCTCACGACCAACGCTGTTGCGATTACCTCGCTCAGCCGCATCCGCAATGTGAGCGCCTACGCGATCGGCGGCAAGGATTTGGTGTATTACGGCGAGGGCGATGACACGCTGGGGGTCAGCGTGCGCAAAGCCTGCGTCTATGATTTCGCGCTGGGGACGGAAACGGTGTTGGCCACGCTGGACCGCACCGGCGAGACGGGCGTTATCGGTGCGGATCTGGATATCATGAATGTCAAGATCGGCGGCATTGTGCCCGGGCGGCAGATGCACCTCTACGTTCAGTGCAACGACGGCGCACTGTTCATCTACACACTGAATGCCGACGGCCAATCCGTAGGCGCCTTGGTCAAGAGCTTCACGTCCACCGAAATCAAAACGCTCGTCGGCGATCCGACACTACCGCGTATCCGCAACTTTGAAGTGACAAACGATGAACGCTTTGCGTTTATGCTGAATCCTCCTTCTTCCGGCGGTGCTGCCAATATCCGCCTGCATGTGCTGTGGACGCCGCCGGTCCAGGCACGCGCCTGGTACAAACGCCCGGCCCTCAAGGTCAAGGAAGAGATCGCGGTCAGCAACCCGCAGTATCTGAACAAAGACGCGGGCGACCGCTATCTGTTCCTGCCGGCCGGCACCGGCAAGACCGCGCCGGCCTACCTCTACGACATCCCGCGCCTGACCGCGGCGGGCTGCGCCGACGAGGTCGCCCCGATCGCCGCCGGCGTCCCTGCCGGAACGCTGATCTACCATGAGGATTTCGACGGCATCGAGACCGCCACGACCGATGCGACCCTCGCCGCGCTCGGCTGGCAGAAATCCGAGAACACCCCGCCCGGACTGGCGCACACCGCGACCTATACGGTCTCCGGCGGCAAGCTGACCACCGACAATCTCGACGCTACGGCCGGCGGCTCCTCCAACGATTCCTACGCGCTCATCAAGCCCGACGCCTTCATGCAGGCCTTCTGCACCAATGATTACACCTACCAGTACGACGTCACCTACCGCGCCACGTCTGACAACGGCTTCCGCTATGTGTCGTTACTCTGCAACTACACCGGCACCAACGTCTATAACACCGTGGATCTGCGCATGCACGGCGACGGCTACAACCAAGCCCGCATCGGCAGCGCGTGGCCGCACTACAACAACACCACCTGCCCGCTGCGCGCGACCGGCACCAACGCCCTGCTCTACCGGCTCTTCGGTCAATCGCTCACGACCGATTTGAACCAGCTCGGCCTCAAGGACAAGACCGTCACCCTGCGCGTGGAGATGTCCAGGGCGCAAGGGCCCGCCGTCTATGTGAACAACATGCTGGTTTCAAAGATGGCGGTTAACCCCCAGAACTGGACCGCGCTGAGAGACATGGCCTACGCGCTCTGCTTCAAGACCTCGCGCGACATCAAGGCCGAAATCGACAACCTCATGGTCTGGACCGGCTGCAGCCCGCAGCCCGTCCAGCCGCCCGTGCCGGCTGGCACGATGATCTACGAGCAGGATTTCGACGGCATCGAAGCCGCGAGCAATGCCGAGGTCGAACAGGCGCTCGGCTGGGATATCGTGGAAACGCCCGCCGCGCCGCTCAACACCCTCGCCCACACGGCGCACTATTCGATCCAGGGCGGCAAGCTCACGACGGACAACCTGTCGGAAACGGTCGGCCTCTCCAATGATTCATACGCGATCATCAAGCCCAGCGATTACATGCGGACCTTCTGCACGAACGACTATTCCTACCAGTACGATGTCACGTACCTGGACGCGAGCACCAACAACTTCCGCTACGTGGCCATCTTGTGCAACTACACCGGCTCGAACGTCTACAACACGGTTGACGTGCGCATCCGCGGCGAGGGCTACAACCAGATCCGGCACAACAACAACAAGTGGGAGCTGTACAACAAGAACACCTGGCCGCTTAACGCGACCGGGCTGAACTCCATGATGTATATGCTGTACGGCAAGCCCTACTACACGCCCGCCAATTACAGCGTGCTGTACTACAACACCACCAACGTCACCCTCACCGTGCGCGTCCACATGTCCATGGCAAAGGGCCCGTCGGTCTACGTCAACGACATGCTGGTCTCGCAGATGGACCAGAACCAAAGCTTCTGGGGTGAGCGCACCAACTGGAACGCCTATGCCATCTGCTTCAAGACCTCCAACAAAGTCAAGGCCGAGATCGACAACCTGAAGATCTGGACCGGCTGCGGCGCGCCGCCCGTCTGGAAGTCCGGCGCCGTTTCAGGACGCGACCTGCGCGTGGTGACCGGCAGCGGCGGCGCGCCGCTGGCCAGCTCCAGCCTCGCGCTGAACGCGCCGTGGACCCGCGACACCTCGGTGATTCAGTCCGACGCGCAGACCGTGCAGTTCGACACACTGGACTTCGGCCGCGACGGCTCCTGCCTCTACACCGACAACCGCAGCGGCGCGCCGCGCAACCGGATCGTCAAGTGGGACGTCGGCTCGCTGACCAGCAACGGCGTCAGCCTGGTTTCCAACGCCGTGTACGCCACGTCGGTGAACGGGCTCAGCGCGATCAACGTGTACGGCATCGGCGACGCCGACCTCGTCTATTACGGCGAGAGCGTGGTGACCAACGGCGGGGCCGCGAGCGTCTGCGTGCTCGATCCCGCGACCGGCACGGAGAGCCTGCTGATCAGCGGCGTGCCCGGCCGTGTCGCCAACGTCAAAGTGGCCGGCATCGGCCTCGGCGAGTTGCTGCTCTTTGTGCAATGCGACGACGGCGCGCTGCGCGTTTACGCGCTGAACGCCGACGGCCGGTCGGTCGGCGCGCTCCTGAAAGCCTTCACCCCGGACGAGATCAAGACGCTGCTCGGCGGCGTGAGCTTCACCGCCATGCGCAGTTTCGAGGTCACCAACGACGGCCGCCACGCCTTCTTCACCTTTGACGGCGCGGACGCGCTGTACGTGGTGGAAGGCCTGCCCCCGCGCAGCGGCATGGTTCTCACGCTCGGCGGGGAATGATCTAGCATAGCGGGCTGCGCGCGTGATATCTTTATGACATGAAAATGTTTCGCGCGCAGCTCCTTCTTCCTCTTCTTTTGTCCGGTCTTTCGGTGTCTCGGCTGAGCGCCGCCGAGGCCGTCGTCTCGCCCGACGGCGCGCTGGAGGCGCGCGTCGAGCTGCGCGACGGACAGCCGTTGCTTTCGCTCGCCTGCCGCGGCGCGGCCGTGCTGGAGCCCGCGCCGCTCGGCGTCACGCTGAAGCCGCCGTTCGCCGGCGGCTTCGACCTGGCCGGCCAGGCGCGCGGCAGCGTCGACAGCGCCTGGACACCGGTCTGGGGCGAACGCGCCTCGATCCCGGACCGCTACCGGTCGCTGACCCTGACGCTCAAAGAGCGCGGCCCGCTCGCGCGCCCGCTCATCCTGGAGCTGCGCGCCTATAACGAAGGCCTGGCCCTGCGCTACCGGCCTGCCG
>JAQUEX010000288.1 GCA_028684935.1 Kiritimatiellia bacterium
TCCTTTTTCTGGACTCAGGACTCAGGACGCAGGACGCATGTGTCAAGAGTCCAGAGTCCTGCGTCACGCTTCTGTCCGGCGCGTGCCTTTGCATTCGGGGTAGCCGGAACAGCCCCAGAAGGGTTCGCCCGCGTGGTCTCCGGTCTTGGCTTTGCGCAGGCGCATGGGCTTGCCGCATTCCGGGCATGGCGGCGCAGCGGGTGCTGCGGCCGCATCGCGCGCCTCGGTGCGGCACTGGTGCATCCGTTCCCGGAAACCGCCCTGCTGCTGGAAGTCCTCGCCCAGACGCCGGACCTGGCCGGAGAGCATGGCCATGGCGCGCAGGATCAGCACGATGAGCGCGTTGGCCACGACCGAGCCGTCCTCGTTGTCCAGCCACGCCGCGAACTTGGCGCGCTGCGTTCCTAAGTAGACCCAGTAGTCGTGCAGTTCGTCATCCGTGTGGGCAAACGGTTCGAGCTGGACGGCGGAGAGCGTTCGGTACGGCTCGGACGAACAGCTCCACGGAAGGTCGCCGCGTTCCGCCAGATAGATTTCGAGGTCGCCGAGCAGCTCGCCGAGACTGGCCCGCGCCACGTCGGTCAGCTTGATCTCGGTTTCCTTGGAGGTTGCGGCGCGCTCGGAGCCCTCGATGATGTTCTGGCGGCCCGAGCGGGCCGCGCCGATCATCTGGCCCGAGGTCTTGCCCAGCGGGTCCTCCCGGTAGGGGATGAAGCGCTTGCAGAAGGAGATGGTCCCGAGGTGGACCAGCGTCGCGTACGTGAAGCTGTGCAACGCGCGATAGCCGCCGCATTTGTCGAAGAGTCGCGTCATGGTGGTGTTTCTTTCGTGGGGTGGGACGCAAGACGCACGACCCAAGGCGCATGCGTCCTGTGTCTTGCGTCCTGCGTCACCCTCACTTCGCCGGTCAACAGTTTCTGCATCAGTCCCTTCTTCTGGCGCTCCAACGCCGCGGTCTTGGCCTCTAACGCACGGATCTCATCGTCGGCGGTGGAGAGGACGGCGGCAATGGCGCGTTGCTCGGGCAGAGGAGGCGTCGGAAGCCGTACCGAATCCAGCGTGTTCCGGCTGAGACTCGGCACGCCGGAGCCTTCACTGAGATGTCCCAAGCCGGACAGGCACAGCAACGCATGGAGCCAGCCAACCGAGAACGCGACTTGGGGGACCAGATAGAAGGTCGTGTCGACGGCCCAGAACGAGCTTTCGACCATCTGCGGCTGCGCGATCGAACCTTTACGGCCGATGATCAGCGTAGGCCCGTGCGCAAGCGGCTCGGATGCTCTTCCAATGATGCCGCCTGTGCCATAGACCGGGAACGCTCCAGCCGGGTCTGCGACGCTGGCCCAATCACGGCCATACTCCAGTCGGGCCATCTCATGCAGGTGAAGGCGCCGCCACCCCTCCGGCAGTCTTCCGCCCGTCGTGCCATGCGTCTTGCGTCCTGCGTCCCTCCCTCCGTCCCCAAACCCCGGGAGCCGCACATTCCCCGAGAGCAACTGCTGCATAAGCGCCCTCTTTCGGCGCTTGGCGGCTTCAATGAGGTCGCGGGTCTGGCTGATGGCGGCATCCCAAGAGGAAAGAATGGCGGCTATCTTGCGTTGCTCGGAAAGTGGTGGAAGTGGGATCGGGACCAATGCGAAATCGTCATAATAGAGCCGTAGCCTGTCTTCATGAATGCCGTATGAGTAAGATGTCAGCCAGTGACGACCGGGGTGCGATTTGAACAGGTGGTACATGTACCATGCATCGGCGCGTGTCTTCAGCGGCCTGCACACCACATAAGCGGGGCTGATGACCCCGGATGTGCTGCATACGCCGACTGCGCCCTGCCACATTCTCATCATGTTGTAAGCGAGGTCGCCCGGTTCAACCAAAAGGCTCTCGTCCGACGGTACGGCGGTCGCCATTTTGCGTTCGATCGCGCTACGTAGTATGACACCGCGATCCATGGTGACAGACAGAACAGGCAGCCCTTTTGAGCCTTTTTTCTTGCGGTTTGTGAATACGGAGCCAAGGCGTATGCATTCCCACTCTATAGGAATCCACCCCGCCGTGGTCTTCTTGTACCCCGGTCTTTTTTGGTTTGGGTCCTTCATTTTACTTGGTCTCCGTCGCCGATTCGATCTGTTCGGTGCCTTCCGGTTTCGTAGGGTGAGGCAGGTTGATAAACAGATTCACCAGCGGCGTATTGATGTAGTAGTTGGCCCGTCCGTGCCGATACTTTTCGAGAAATCCGGCTGCGACCAGCTTATCCAGATATCGCGCCGCGGTCAGCCGGGAGACATTCAGTTCCGTCTGCAACACGCTGATCTTGGTGTACGGGTGGCGGAACAGGTTGTTGAGCAGGTCCTGGCTGTATAAGCGCGGGAATTGCTTGCGGATGCGGTGTTTGTAGTCGAGCATTATGCCGCGGATGCTGGTGATCAACTCGATCGTCTGGCGCGATGTCGATGCGACGCCTTCAAGCATGAACAGCACCCACTCCTCCCATGCGTTTTTGGCGCGGACGTCCTGCAGTAGCCGGTAGTAGTCCGCTTTGTTTTGGATGATGTAACGGCTCAGATAGAGCACTGGCAGGTTGAGCAGCCCGTTTGCGACCAGATACAGGATGTTGATGATGCGTCCCGTGCGGCCGTTACCGTCATAAAACGGATGAATGCTTTCGAACTGGTAGTGAATGAGGGCCATCTTGACCAAGGAGTCGACATCCATGCGGGTTGGGTCATTGATGAAGCTCTCTAGGTCCCCCATCAGGGCGACGATCTGGGTATGATCTTGGGGCGGTGTATAGACAACTTCCCCGGTCGCACGGTTGCGGAGCGCCGTGCCCGGTACTTTGCGGAAGCCCGCGTCATTCTGCTCCAGCGTTTTCTGGATCTCGATAATCTGGTTGAGCGTGATGAGCCCCGTTTTCCGCACGGAATCGAAGCCCACGCGCAGGGCCGCCACGTAACGCGCGACTTCCTTGGCGGAAGGGTTGGCCGATTCATCGGCCAACTGCGCCTTGAACAGATCGTCGTGCGTTGTGACGATATTCTCGATTTCGGAACTGTCCTTGGCTTCCTGAAGCGCAAGTGTCTGGATGAGGATGTTCTCGTTCGGGATGGTGGCGGCTATTCCCTTGAGTTCGGCAAGATGACGATGAGCCTCAGCCAGCTTTTTCAGGACGGGTCGCGTTTCGACCTCGACGGGAGGGGGCAGCATAGGAAGGTTGAAACCGTTCATCATCATTTGGCGACTCCTGTTCTCAACGGCGGCAGAAGTTTACACGTCAGCCGCAAACTGTTCAGAAACGGCAGAAATGTATACGCGTTACATGTAACGTGTATCAAATCACCGAGTAATTGAACAGGTTTTTTCATGGTGCAGTTTCTGATCTCGTTAACCGCCATTATTATACGATGATGCCTCATCATATAATAAGCGCAAGCGTTGTTCTAACTTCAGGGCTTACCAGAGAATCCCAGTTCCTTGAGATACCCGGCCATCTTTTTCCGGGTCTCGGTGAGTTTGCCCTCGATCTCCTCGATCTCGCGTTGCACGGCTGCCACGTCGATCTCGGGTTCGGGCTCGAAGGTGTCCACGTAGCGCGGGATATTGAGGTTGAACTCGTTCTCCACGATCTCAGCGTATTTGGCGCGGTGGGAGTACTTGGCGATCTCCTTGCGGTTGCGGTAGGTGTTGACGATGGTGTCGATGTCGGCCGGGCGGAGCCGGTTCTGGTTGGTGCCTTGCTCGAATTCGCGGGACGCGTCGATGAAAAAGACGTCGCCCTTGCCGTTGTGTTTGCGGGCCTTGTCGAAGATCAGGAGGGCGGCGGGAATGCCGGCGCCGTAGAAGAGGTTGCCGGGGAGGCCGACCACGGCGTCGAGCAGGTTCTCTTCCACGACTGACTTGCGGATCGCGCCTTCGGCGCCGCTGCGGAACAGGACGCCGTGGGGGACGACGACGCCGACGCGCCCTTTTCCCACAACGGCGGTCGAGAGCATGTGGAGGATGAAGGCCCAGTCACCTTTGCTCTTGGGCGGGATGCCCGGTGCGAAACGGTGAAAGCGGTCGTCGGCGGCGATCTCCTGTCCCCACTTGTCGAGGCTGAAGGGCGGGTTCGCGATAACGATATCGAACTTCATGAGGGCGTCGCCCTCGATGAGCATGGGGTGGCGGATGGTGTCCTCCCACTCGATCCGGGCGGCGTCCACGTTGT
>JAQUEX010000289.1 GCA_028684935.1 Kiritimatiellia bacterium
TCGACAATCCGCACGATCGCCGCCGCGTTATTGGTGATGACCTTGAGGCCGGAATCGAGCCGGGTGACGTCGAAATAATCAGGGGCACCCCCGGTCACGTCGATTTCCCGATAGCCGGCGCCGCCGTTCTCCTGCCAGGGGAAACTGAAACGGATAGCCGCCACCCCGGTGAGCCCCAGATCAGCGATCTTGATGTGCGTCTGGCTGATCGTGCCTTCCTGCAAGGCGGAGATGGCGCCGGCGAACGCATCCGAACCCACCCTGCGGAAACTGACCGAATAGTTCTGGTTGTCGCGTCCGGGGTCTGCCCAACCGGCGTAGGTGTCGATGTCGGAGATGCTGTATCCTGCAGGATGAGCGTCCAGATCGAAGTTGTAGGTCAGCGTTCCCGAGCGGATGCCACAGGTGCCGATTTTGCCTACGGCGGGGGTGCCGTACACGCCGTCGGACAGCGCCGGAACCCCCTCGTTGGTGTAATTGCTTTCGGTATGCAGGACAATCGCATTGTCCGTAGAGGCCAGATGGGCCTGCAGCAGGTCGCTGTTCGAAACCGGCCAGCCGATCCCGTTGTTCTCTCCGGCCAACGTATAGGACAGCGTCGGAGCCGGGCCGATCACATCGATTTCCTTATACCCGACACCCCCGTTCTGCTGCTGGGGAAAGGTAAAGCGCACGGCGTCCACCCCGGTCAGATTCAGATCGGTGATGCTGACAAACGTCTGCGAATTGGTGCCGACATAATCGACCGTCACAGCATCCGAGAAAACATCGGCGCCGACTTTACGAAAGCTGACGGTATATTTCTGGTTGACGCGTCCCGTGTCATTCCAGCCGGTGTAGGTGTTGACCGTGGAAACGGCGTGCCCCTCCGGTTGATAGGTGGTGTCCAGCGTATATGTCACCGTGCCGTTGGCGATGGTATAGGTGCCGGTCGAATTGGCGGCACCGAACGTGCCGTCCGTCAGCACGTCGACAACCAGCGAGTTCCCCCCGCCCAGATACAGATTGACCATGAATTCCGTGTCGCTCCGATGCGTTTGCAACAGATCGCCGGTCGCCACGGTGTAGGCCGTGCTTTGGCTCTCCGAGATCATTGTGGCCGCGCCCGAAGTCAGCGCAAAACAAACATAGCCCGCAACAACACAGAAACAGAACCCCCTTGACGACATTCTTATTCCCATATGGCGACCTTAACCTTTCATGCTTCACTACGAAACAACCCAATAAGAGTGTTAGAAGGATAGCACCCGGCGAATATGGATTCAATCCAAATCAGAATCAGAACGATGCCGGCAAAACGGTCATGCGCCCATGTGCTGATTTCTTCTTGTTCTTCGCGTGCATCTTCCATCATACTCGGGATTGGTCACTTTTCGAAAAGGGGGATTCGTGTGGTTTAGCGCGTATCGCCGGTCGGTGTCGGGGTCATCATGTCCGTAAAGCCCTCTGTCAAAGGCGTACTCGTTACGGCAGGAGTCGCATTCTTCCTTGCGACACTCGTCGCGGGGGTCTGGGTCGTACGGAGGGGGGACGCCTGGCTGACAAGGTGGACCTCCTCCGGTCCGCAGAAGCGGTATTCAACCGAAATCGCGGATGGGGTGCGGCTGCGCGATTTCAAGCATTTCGGCATCGACCTGCTGTCCTTCAAAACATGCCGGCTGGAAAAACTGCGCCGCGGTCCGGTCACGTTGGGCGCATTCAATGTTCTGGTGTTGGAAGAGGTGGTCGTCCATCTGGTGCCGCCTGCCGTCGGGCCGCCGCAGGACGGCGCTCAGCAAGCGGAAGCCATCGGGCCGTTGATCGAACAGTTCAAAACGCTCCAAGGCTTGACCGGCAAGGCGTTTTCCAGCGTGCGCATCAAGGGCTTGGTCGTGAACCGCTGGGCTGGTGGAACTGCGGAACGGCTGTTCACCGCGGCAACGGCTGAAGGCGGCATCGGCGCGGGCCGCCAGATGCGGCTCGACGGCTGCGTGATCTTCGAGCCCGGCGGCACGGCCAAGCCGGTCGGAGCGGCACGGCTGGAACTCCAGCCAGACCTTGCGCTGGTCTATACCCGCGACGGAATCCCTTGTCGCCTGCCGCTCGCGCCGGGCGGCAGCAACTAATCGGTGCCGCCGGAAAGTTTGAGGTTCGGGGTGCGCAGGATTGCGTCGGCGGCGCGGGCCGAGGCTTCTCCGTCACCCAGCAGGGCGATTGTCGCGTCGAGCGCGGCCAAGGTGCGTGCGCGAACGCCGGCGTCGGCCAGATAGCGATGGAGTTGGTCGGCGAGGCGCTGCGGCGTGAAGGCATCCTGCAGAAGTTCCGGCATCACCTCGCGGCCGGCAATGATATTGGCGAGCCCCAGGTGCCGGATGCCTTTGACGAGCCAGCGCGCGATCCAGTAGGTGATGCGGCTGGCGGTGTAGACCAGGACGGTGGGGCAGCGCATCAGGCAGGCCTCTAGCGTGGCGGTGCCGGAAGCGACCGCTGCGGCGTGTGCTTGGAGCATCACGTGGCGCGCCTGGCCGTCAATAAAGGCGAGGCGCGTGGGCCGCGTGCGGGCGCGGGCGGCGACCGCCTCGCCGAGCGCTCGCATGGCGGGGGTGGGCGCCGGGATGATGAACGAGCAATCGCCGCCCAGGCGCGCGTCGAGCAGGGCGGCGGCGGCCAGCAGGCGCGGCAGGATGCGCGTGATCTCGCCGGCGCGGCTGCCCGGCAGCAGCGCGATGCGGTGCGCGCCGTTCCACGGGAGCGCGGCCGGGGGCTCGGCGCGCGTCTCGGCGGCGCGGTCGACCAGTGGATGGCCGGTGAAGCGCGCGGCGAGCGGCGTCTGCCTGAAGAGCGCGGGCTCGAACGGCAGGATGCAGAGCAGCAGATCGAGCATGCGCGCGAGTTTCGGGATGCGGCTGCGGTGCCAGGCCCAGACCTGCGGACAGATGTAGTGGACCGTTTTGAAGCCGTGGTCATGTGCGAAGCGGGCGAGGCGCAGGTTCATGCCGGGATAGTCCACCGTGAGCACGAGATCGGGCTGCCAGGCGAGGATCTCGCGCTTCATGCGACGCATCATGCCGAGCAGGAACGGCAGGTTGAGCAGCACCGGGGTGATGCCGATGATCGCGATGCGGTCGGTGTGATACAGCAGTTCGGCGCCCTCGGCGCGCATGGCGTCGCCGCCGAAACCGCGGAACAGGATCGGGCGGCCGGCGACGGCGCGCAGGGCGCGCATCAGGGCGGCGGCGTGCATGTCGCCGCTCACCTCGCCGGCGCAGAGCAGAATTTTCAAGGGTTTGTTCATACGGGCCTGAGCGGTGCGGGCGGCAGTCCGGCGTCAAGGCCGACCATCGCGAGGTTCATGCGGTCGGCGGCGGCGATCACGGCCGGGCGATCGAGCAGCACCAGACGTCCGGCCTGGAAGGCGAGCGCCGAGACGCCGGCGCGGCGCAGCACGGCGACGGTCTTCACGCCGATCACGGGGATGTCGAAGCGCATGTCGTGGCCCTCCTTGGCGACTTTGACCACCACGGCGCCGCGTCCGCCCAGCTTGCCGCCGCGGCGGATCGCCTGGTTGGTGCCCTCGAACGCTTCGACGGCGAGCACCATGCCGTCCTTCACGAGCAGCGTCTGGCCGATGTCCAGGCCGCAGATGTCGCGCGCGACCTGGTGGCCGAAGGCGATGTCGCGCGCCTCGCGCTCGTCCGGCGCGCGGCGGGTCAGCAGGCCCGCGCCGGGAATGTGGTCGTCCATGTAGCAGGAGGCCGGCAGCACGCGGATGCCGATGTGCTCCATTTCGGCCGCGATCCTGCCGAAGATGGTGTGCGCGTTTTTGACGGGCAGATCCCTGAGCCAGGCGCGCGCGAGGGTGTCGAAGCGCGTGCGGAAGAGCGCGAGCGGGGCGATGCCGCCGGCCATGACGCCGTGGGAGAAGCCCATGCGCGCGGCCCATTCGAAAATGCGCTGGATTTCACCGACGCCGAACCAGGTGCACGCGTCCGCCAGAGCGGCGGTGGCGCGGTCGGTCGAGCCGCGCAGCGCCAGCATGGTGATGCGCGGGACACCGGCTTTGCGCGCGCCGTCGGCGAGGCAGGCGGGATAGGTGCCGTCGCCAGCGACAATCAAGAGATGGCGAATGGGTTCAGAAGTCATCATCACGTTGAGAGTATAGCGGATGCCGAAAGGAAGAGGGAAGCGGGAAAAG
>JAQUEX010000290.1 GCA_028684935.1 Kiritimatiellia bacterium
GTGGTCGCGCCAACCCCGTGCGCCAAATCGGCGATGTTGGCACCGCCCAGCGCCTGGAAGGCGAAGAAGGAGATCAAGGCGCCGCCGATAATCAGCGCCGTGCCCTGGATCAGGTCGGCCCACGCGCACGCCTTGAGTCCGCCAGCCGCCACATAGCCGGCGGCCAGCACGCCCATGATCCAGCAGCAGGCCACCAGCGACACATGCACCCCGGCGTGCGCCAGCAGATCGCGCATCGGCAGCGCGCCGGCGTAGATCACGCCGCACAGCGACACGCCGACCAGGATCACCATCATGAACACGGCCATGATCGAACGCGCGTGCTTGTTGTAACGGTGTTCAAGAAAACCGGGGATCGTGTAGATCCCGGTCTTCAAAAAATAGGGCAAGAAGGCGAACGCCACGAAGACGAGCGTGACCGCCGCCATCCACTCGTAGCTGGCGATCGCGATGCCCAGGTAGGACGCGGCTTGGCCGGACATACCGACAAACTGTTCCGCCGAGATGTTCGCCGCGATCAGCGAGACGCCGATCAACCACCAGGTCAGTCCGCGCCCCGCCAGAAAATAATCGGCGGCGCCGCCCTCTTCACTGTGCGCGCTCCTGCTTTTCCAGAGACCGACACCGATCACCGCCGCAATGAACCCGAAAAAAACCGCAATGTCCACGATACCCATGATCTCTCCTTGCTTACGCTTACTTAACGCCGAACCGGTACTCGGTTGCCGACTTATAGACCGCGCCAGGGCGCAGGATCGTTGACGGGAAAGCGGGCTGGTTGGGCGAATCAGGCGAGTGCTGCGTTTCAAGCGCCAGGCCGCCGCGGTAGCAGAGCTTCTTGCCGGGCTTTTTGCTGGGCACCTGATCGGTCAGAAAGTTGCCACAGTAAAACTGGATCGCGGGCTCGGTAGTCCAGACCTCCATGAAGCGTCCCGTGCTCTTCTCATAGAGCGCGGCCGCCGGCGCGAGTTTTCCGCTCTGGTTGTTCAGCACCCAGTTGTGGTCATAGCCGCCGCCGAAACGGAGTTGCTCGTTGTCAGCTTGAATACGCGCGCCGATCGGCCAGGGCGTCGTGAAATCGAACGGCGTGCCTTTGACCGGCACCACCTCGCCGGTGGGGATTAGGCCTTTGTCGACAGGCGTCATGCGGTCCGCGAAGAGCGTCAGCTCATGATCCAAGATCGTGCCCTCGGCCTCGCCTTTGAAGTTAAAATAGAGGTGCTGGGTCAGGTTGATCGGCGTCGCCTTGTCGGTCACCGCCTCGTACTCGATGCGCCACACGTTCTCGGGCGTAAGCCAATAGCACACCGTGACATCGAGCTTGCCGGGATAGCCTTGATCGCCGTCCGGGCTGGTCATCCAGAACTTCACGCCGACGCTGCGCCCCTCGGAGAGCGGCTCGCTGTGCCACACGTAGGCGTCGAAGCCCCGTTTGCCGCCGTGCAGCGAACAGGGCAGGCCGCCGGGCTCGTTGTTGATCGGCAGCCGGTACGTCACGCCGTCCAGCGTGAAAGTACCCTTGGCAATGCGGTTGCCGTAGCGGCCAATCAAGGAGCCGAAGTAGGGATCGTGCGTCTCGTAACCCGCGACCTCATTGAAGCCCAGTGTGATGTCGGTCTTGGCACCCGTGCGATCCGGCGTGAACAGGCGCACGACCTTGCCGCCGTAATCGATCACATCCATCACCACGCCGCCCGCGCCGGTCAGCGTGTACTGCTGAACCAACTGGCCGTCCTTGGTCTTGCCGAACGGCTTGACCACCACCGAAGGCTCGCATCCCTTGCTCATTGTCTCACACGCTCCTTTATCCGTCACACACCCCGTCACAGCAGCAGCCGCGACGCTCGCCAGCACGGCCCCACGCATCACACGTTTCATGTTGAACTCCTACTGGGCGCCTACCGCAAACGCGGCAATGCCCGTGCCGCGGCGCAGATACAGAACGCCATCCGAAACCACCGGCGAGGACCAGTGCGGCCCATTGCCATAATCAATCTTGAACGAGGCGACCACCCGATGGCTGTCAGACCCGACCTCCACGAGCATCACCGTCCCGCCGCGCTCATCATACGTGATCATGCCGGCGGGCGTGATGCAGAAAGATGTTTTTTTCGCGCCCTCCACATGATACACCGCACGGCCATCCGCCGGGTCGAAACAGGTGAGCCGGCCGCCGCCCGACGAGAAGATGCGCCCCTTGTAGAACGCCACGCCCTGGAAATGGTTGTCGGAGGATTTGTCGGCCCAGACCCGCTTGGCCGTGCCGCCCGCGATCTCGAGAATCTCCGCGCCATGTCCATAGCCGGACGAGATGAAGAGACGGTCTTTGCCGCACAGCACCGGCGTGTTGGGATGCACGGCATGACGGTTGCGGTGCGCATGCTTCCAGAGCGGTTGACCGCTCTGCGCGTCAAGTCCCACGACATGATCTTCCAGCATAGTGACCACCTGACGCCGTCCGTTGAGCGTCAGCAGCGCCGGCGAACAGTAGGCGCTGCGTTCGCTCAGCCCCTTGCTTTTCCACACCGGCCGGCCAGTTTTGACATCCAGCGCCACCACGGCGGCATCAGGACCGCCCGGCTGGCAGATCACCTTGCCGTCATAAATCAGCGGATTGTCGGCGATGCCCCACGTGATGTTGCGCCCGCCGAACTCGGCATGGCTGTCGACGCGCCATATGATCTCTCCCTTTTTTGCGTCGACACACACCACATGCCCGAGACCGCCGACCAGATAGAGCCGCCCTTCGTGAAACGTCGGCGAGGTCCGCGCGAATTCGTAAGACGATCCCCATTCCGGGCCGTATTCCACCTGCCAGCGGATGGCGCCGCTCTTCGGGTCGAGCGCGTAGAGGTGACCCACGCGGCTCTTCTTGTCACCGGTGCTGCCGGTGACGAACAGCGTCCCCCCCACCACGATGGGCTCGGAATACCCTTCGCCCGGCAACTCGGCCAGCCACAGCCGTTTCGGCCCGCCCTCCGGCCAACTTACAGCCAACTTTTCCCCCGTGATGATCAGATCACGGTTGCTGCCGCGCCATTGCGTCCAATCAGCAGCCCGCGCTTGAAGCGCCATGCAACCGGCCACCGCCGCCCACGCAAAAAATAATCCGCGCATACTCCTCCCGTGTTACAGACCCAAGCCCGTGAATATGGGCCGTAGTGTATTGAATCCCGGCCCGGATACCAAGCCGAAATTCGTGATTGTCGCGCCTTTACGGCTGCTTTAAACTACGTGGCGATGTGTATTGTCCTACATCCTATGCCCGTTGTTGGCGTGTGCCTGCTGGCCTTGGGCCTGTGCGCGCGATCTGCCGAAACGCTCGTGCGCGCGGTCCATTTTGCAGCGCCGGTTGTCGTCAGCCTTGCGGATGGCACGTGCCGGGTCACGGTGGAGGGCTGCGAGCCGGATGTCCAGGCGACCCGACCGGTTCTGCCGGTGCAGGGCGCGTTCTTCACGATCCCGGCCGGCTATGAGGTCGAAACCTTGACCGTCACGCCGCTCACCGAACGTGACCTCCCGCTTCCCGCCCCGCTCGAATGGGGACAACCCCCGCGCATCCCCGGAACGCCGCCCGCGCCGCCCGTCGGCCCGGACGCGGACGTCTACGCCCAGGCCGACCCCTACCCCGACCTCGCGCGCACGGCTTGGCGCGTCGACCGCTGCGGCGGCACCGACCTGCTTAGCGTTCCGCTTTATCCGGCGCGTTATTTACCTGCCTCCCGCCGCCTGCTCGCGGCGGAATCCCTCGCCGTCACCGTGACCCTCCGGCCCGCGGCGGCGGTCCCGCCCGCGCCTCCGCCGCGTCTCGCGCAGGCGCTGAACGACACGCGCCGCGTCGGCACGCTGCCCGCCGCGTTCGATCTCACGCCGGACGCGCCCTGCACCTATCTGGTCCTTTCAACCTCGAATCTGATTCACAACGCCGCAGGCCCTTGGAATCTGCAAGCCCTGTGCGAGGTGCGCGCCCGCGCCGGCTACGCGCCAGCCCTCGTAGCCGTCGAATGGATCGCCGCCCAGTACGACGGTATCGATCTTCCCGCCAAGATCCGCGCCTTCCTGCAGGAGGCCTACGCCCAGTGGCACATCCGCGATCTGCTGATCGCCGGCACCTTTGACCTCATACCGGCGCGCAAGCTGACTGTCTCGTTCTCCGA
>JAQUEX010000291.1 GCA_028684935.1 Kiritimatiellia bacterium
GCACTTCAACGCATACTTCTGTCCGACCCAGACCGTCGACAGATCCGCTCCGTACACGCCGTGGAACAGTTTGATGAAACGGTTCTGCAGGCGCACCGCTTCGGCGACTTCGCCCGCGTCCACGGCCCGCGCGATACCCACCATGAACGCCGAACCCAGCGCGCCCATACCGCAGAGCATGCCGTCGTAGCCGACCAGCAAGGCCTCGTCCGCGGCCCACTCCTGCCCCTCCAGCAGCGCGGCGCCGAACCCGCGCTCCGCCTTCAGCAGCAGCAGCTCACGCCGCAGCCACATGTTGCTGGCCGAGTTCTTGATGCCTTTCAGATTCGGATGCGACAGAATCGCTTCGAACTGCGCCAGCGACAGATTGATGCCGTTATTCGGCGGACAGTGATAGTAATACACCGGACGGTCCGCCGCATCCAGCACCCGGCACACGTCACGCACCGGATCGGCCACATCCGCCTTGGGCAGCATGAACACGAAGCTGTCGAAGGCGTATTCTGCCGCGCGCCGCAGGTTCTCCAGCGCGGCCTCGGTGCTGACATCCGTAATGCCTACCAGCAGCTCAGCGCGTCCGGCCACCGCACGCACGCTCTCCGCCACCAGCCGGTCGCGGAACGCGGCGTCGAAGCATTGCCACTCCCCCATCGAGCCCAGAATGAAGATGCCGTCCACGCCGTGCCGGATATTCCGCTCGAAAATCCGCCCCAGCCCCTCCACATCCAGCTCCCGGTCCTCCGCCAGCGGCGTGATGGAAGCCGAGTACACTTTCTTTCTCATTTTTGTCCTTTAGTCGTTGAAATACCCGTGAAGATTGATGCCCGGCACGATGATCGCGCCGAGCGCCGAAGTACATCGGAAACGGAATTGCGAGGCTCGCCGCCCCTGAGCCAAAACCTTCAGCCTGCCAGGCTGTCCGGCAGGCGTGTCCGGCCCCTGTTCACAGACGGTCTGCCACCCCGTCTCAGCCAGGACTTCGACAACGAGCGCGTAAGGTGCGGCCGAGGTAAATCTTTCAACGCCAAACGATGACAACATGCCGCTCGCCGCCGCCTGCGGCAGGGTCAGCGTGACCGTCCGGTCGGTCCCGCCCTGCAGGCGAATGCCCTTGCCGCGCGCATAGCTGTACACTTCCGCATGGCCATCACCCGCGCCCCATACGCCCAGCCGGGTCTCCAGCCGCGTGAACGGCCCTGCGGAAGCGCTTTCAAAAAGGTCCGCAACGGGCGGCCTGTTGATCGAGATCATGGCGGGCTTGCCGGCGTAGAGCCACGGCACCGGCACACGCGTGACGCGAGAGTGCGCGAGTGCGGACATGGCGCAATAGCCGAGCAGCACAGCGTTGTCCACCGGGTGGAGTGCGATGTAGCAGTACCAGCCCTGCGGGTTGCCTTCAAGTACTTTGATGTTCCGCCACGTCTTGCCGTCGTCCTTCGAAAGCGCCGTGCTCAGCGGCACACGCCGGGCGCTGAGGCTCGCGGGAATGGCGGCGTGGTCATTCCAGACCAGCAGCAGATCGCCCGTCGAAGGCAGGCGCTTGATCGAGGCAGGCGAGACGGGGGACCGGATAGCTGAGGCCACGGGGGGTGTCCACGTGTCACCCCCGTCCGACGAATACGCGAGATACTGGCACCCGCCGCTCGCGCGGATGAACATCATCACGCGTCCGTCCTTCAGCTCGACCACGCCGGGCTCCTGCGTGGTGATGCGCACGCCGGCCGCGTCGTACCCTTTCTGCGCGGTCGCGCTGCGGCGCCACGTCACGCCGTTGTCGTCCGACAGGTAGCACATCAGGGTCCCCTGCCAGTCTGCCGCGGCCGCCCCCTGCGGCCAATGCAGGCTGACCGGCAGGATCAGCCGCCCGCCCGTGAGCTGGACCGCGCGGTCGTTGTTCATGACATAGTACCCGACCTCATCGACGATGCACGTGACCGGTGCGCCCCACGTCGCGCCCTCGTCGGTCGAAAGCCGCAGCACCGGGCGGCAATCCTGCTCGTTGTTCTTGCGCAGATAGAAGAGCGCGATCGCTCCGCTCTGCAGGCGCAGCAGGCTCACGGACATGACGTTCATGCCCCCCTCGTTCGACACGACGAGCCGGTCCTCGGATGTCCAGGTCCGACCGTCGTCGGACGAGATCCGGGCGGCCAGGCAGGCCGGGTCATGGTCCCCCCCGGCACCCGCGGTGTAGTGTGTGTAGACAAAGAGGATACGGCCGTCCTTCAGTGTGACGAACGCGCCCTCGCTGTTGCGCGGGTTGCCCGCATCAGGGGGCAGCTCGAGCGTCCGCACGGGAACCTCCGACACCGAGGCGGATTGCGGTCCGGCGGCCGGCGGCGGATCAAGCTGCGCATCGAACCACGCGTCCAGCGCGGCCTGGAGGGAACGATACGTCCCGGACGTTTGGGCGATCCAGTCGAGGTCATGGCCCCGCACAGTCTCCCGGAGCAGCACCACACCTTCCTGCTGCAGCAGAGTCAGGCCGGGATTCGCCAAAGCCGGATCGAGCCCCACGGCGGTCCAGGCGGAACCGGCAAACGGCAGGGCATAGTTGACCAGCCATGAAGCCTGCCGCACGAACGTCTCCTCGTTACTGATGTTCAGGAAGCCGGGCAACATCGAAACAAACACCGCATGGGGATTGTGGTTACGTATCACATTGTGCGCCGCTGCCAGCGCCTCCAGCGACGCGGCCTGTTCAGGCAGGGTGGCCACAGTCACGTCCGCAGCCGGGAAGCGCCGCCGCACCATCGCGCGGACGCTGTCCGCAAGCGACGCCGGCACCATCAGCTTGACGGGGAGTCCGCCCCTCAGGCGGGCGAGCAGGCTGCCGCAGACCGGCTGCTGCGGCGCGACGTCCGCCAGCGAGACCGCCGTCCCGGAAAGCGCGGAGGCGACCTTTTCCGCCATGCGTTTATGCCCAGCCATCGAGGGATGGATGGTTTCGCTCATCAGCAGCCGCCAGGAGCGAGCATCTGTCGCCTTCAGCGTCTGCCACTCGGCGTAGACGTCGACTACGGGGATCTGTAACTCCACGCCTGTCTGCCGGATCAGTTCGGCGAACTCACCGACGCGCTCCGGCGGCCGGTCAGGCGCCGCCTCAGGATAGACGGGGTTCTGCGTGCACAGGATCGTCTCCGCGCCCGCGTCCCGGCAACGGCCGACCATCGTCTTCAGGTTGTTGACAAACGCAACTTTCTTTGCGGCATCCTGCTCTGATGTGACCGCGCCGTAGGCCAGATCGTTCATGCCGAACATGATCACCACCAGATGCGGCGTGCGGTCCAGCACATCCGCCTGCATGCGCGCCAGACCCTGGGTGCTCGTGTTCCCGCTGACGCCCGCATTGAACACGGTCACGTCCGCCTTCGGGAAGAGCCGGTTCAGCGCAAGCTTGAGCATTTCCGGCCATGCCCTCCTGCCCCCGCTGTGGTAATAGACGCCTGTGATGCTGTCGCCGAAGCAGACGATGCGTACCGGCTCGCGCGCCTCTGCCAGAAGCCGCGCCGCCTGCAGCCCCGCAGTGGGCTGCGCACGGAGCGGCATCCCGGCCAAGCAGAGGCAAGCAAGTGCCACCGAACGACGCAACTCTGGGTAAACGCTCATCAGTCGTTGAAGAAACCGTTGAATGCTTGGTCGGGCGCATCAACAATGATCGCGCCAAGCTTAGACGTGCAGCGGAAGCGGAACTGGGACGACATCACGCCCTTTTTCGCGGAGATGGGCTGCGCGACCCCGGTCGGGGCCTTCTCGCCCTGCCCCCAGACCTTCTGCCACGCGTCGCCGACCTTGGCCTCCAGCTCGAGCGCATACGGCGCCTGCGACGTGAACCGCTCAACCCCCAGCTTCAGGGCCCGGGCGTCGACCGGATGCGGCAGGGTCAGCGTCACCTGCCGGTCCCGCCCCCCTTGGAGCCTCAAGCCCGTGCCGCGCGCGTAGCTTAAAATCTCCGCATGTCCTGCCTCGGCGATCCACACGCCCAGCCTAGTCTCGATCCGCTCGAACGGCCCCTTCGCCGCCGGGTCGAACAGCGGCGGCAAGGGCTTGACCTTCGCCGCCGGAGCCGGGGCGGCGTAGAGCCACGACACCGGCACGCGCGTGACGCGCGAATGGCCGAGGCCTGACATGGCGCAGTAGCCGAGCAGCACGGCGTC
>JAQUEX010000292.1 GCA_028684935.1 Kiritimatiellia bacterium
GCGCACCTTGCAGCCGCTGCCGCTGGTCAGCGTCGCGGTCGGCGCATAGGTGTGCATCACATACTGGTCAAACAATGCGGCAATGTCGGTACTCTTACTCATCTGCGATAATCTCCGTTCCTACACCATTTTTCGTGAAAATCTCCAGCAACAGCGAATGCGGCATGCGGCCGTCGACCAGGTGGACCTTGCCCACGCCGGCCTGGATCGCCTCCACGCAACTGTCCAGCTTCGGCAACATGCCGCCGCCCACAACGCCGGTCTCCTTCAGCTTGCACACGCTGCCGATCCGCAGCGTGGCCAGCAGGGACGCGGGGTCGTTCACGTCCATCAGCAGCCCCGGCACATCCGAGACAAACGCCAGTTTGCGCACCTTCATGGCCTTGGCCAAAGCCGCCGCCGCCGTATCCGCGTTGACGTTATACACCTTGCCGTCCGGCCCCGTGCCCAGCGGTGTCACCACCGGCACGATACCCGCATCCAGCATCTCCGCGACCGGCCGGGTGTCGACCGACACCGGCTCGCCCACAAAGCCCCAATCCAGCGCCGCCCCGCTCTCCGGATCAGTCCCGGTCTTCTTCGCGACGCCGAAAATCCAATCGCCGTGCAGCGGGCGCGCGTTCGCGAAATGCTTCTGCAGCAACCGCACCACCTTGGCGTTCACCTCGTCCTTGATCACCCGCTCGACGACCCGCACGGCCGCTTCGGTGGTGACGCGCAGACCCCGCACGAAGTGCGGCGCGATGCCCGCGGCCTCCATGCCGCGCGAGATCGCCTTGCCGCCGCCGTGCACCAGCACCGTCTTCATGCCCACCGCGTTCATGAACGCGATGTCCGTCAGCAGGCTTTCGAGGTTCTCGGGAACCTCCATCACGCTGCCGCCGACCTTCACCAGCACGACCGAGCCCTTGAAATCCTGGATGTACGGCAGCGCCTCGGTCAGCACAGCGGCTTTTTCAATAAACTGCTTCATGTCGTATACTCGGCGTTGATCTTCACGTAGTCGTACGAGAGATCGCACGTGTAAATCGTATCCTCGCCTTCGCCGAGATGCAGGTCCACCGTCACCTCGAAAGCCCGCTTTCGCATCACCTCCTGCATGGCCTTGAGCAGCGCCTTGTCGGCCACGCGCCCCTGGTCATACGCGCAGATGTCGCCGTAAAAAATCTGCGCCTTCTGGTCGTCAACCTCCGCGCCGGAATAACCGACCGCCGCGATCACGCGCCCCCAGTTGGGATCAAGCCCAAACCACGAGGTCTTGACCAGCGCCGACTTGGCCACCGCGCGCGCCGCCGCCTGCGCGTCCTGCCCGGTCCGCGCGCCGCGCACACACACCGTCACGAACTTGGTCGCGCCCTCGCCGTCCAGCACCATCTTCTTGCCGAGTTCGAGGCACACCGTCGTCAGCGCGTCCACAAAATACTGCCACTGCGGATGGTAGGGCGTCAGCAACGTGTTGCCGGCCGCACCGCCGGCCATCAGGATCACCGTGTCGTTGGTGCTGCGGTCGCCGTCCACCACCACGCGGTTGAAGCTCACCTCCACCGCCTCGCGCAGGGCCTGGTCGAGCGCCTTGGGATGCACCGCCGCGTCGGTCGTCAGAAACCCCAGCATCGTCGCCATGTTCGGTTCGATCATGCCAGCGCCCTTGCACATGCCGCCGATCACCACCGTCCGGCCTTCGATCTCCAACTCCACCGCCACCTGCTTGTCCACGGTGTCGGTCGTCATGATCGCGTGCGCGGCATCATCGCCGCCGGTGGGGCTCAACGCGCCGACCGCCGCCTTGACCCCGTCCGCGATGCGCGCCAACGGCAGATGCACGCCAATCACACCGGTCGAGCAGACCAGCACAAGCTGTTCGTCGATCCCCAGCGCCGCACCGGCCAGGCGGGCCATTTCGCGCGCGTTTTGCAGGCCGGTTTCTCCGGTGCAGGCATTCGCGCAGCCGCTGTTCGCGACCACCGCCTGCGCCTGCCCCGAACGGGTGCGCTCGCGGTCGACCTGCACCGGCGCCGCCGCCACCTTGTTCGTGGTATAGACCGCCGCAACTGCCGCCGGCGCATCCGCAACCACCAGCGCCAAGTCCTTGCGGTCCTTATACTTGATGCCGGCCGCCACGCCGCACGCGCGAAAGCCCTGTGCCGCGGTCACGCCGCCCTCTACATACTCAAACTTTTTCATGATCGTCCACAGAATCGGGGCGAACCCCTACGCAAACCCTGCCGGTTCGGCGGCAGCGCACAGGGTCCCCTTGTTTGGACCGCATATCATTGAGGATTTCGCGGCCAAAGTCGATGAAAAATGTGAGTCAGTCGGTCTGGGCCTCGACCCCCAGCAGAAAGGCCTTGATCCCGGCCTTCTTGCCGATCGTCGCGCGCAGGTGCGCGAAAGCCTGCATCACCACGTTTGCCCGTCCCGCCGGCAGCACAAAAAACGCCATGGTATTGGCGCCGGGCCACACGGCGTCGTCCAGCCGCGGCCCGGTGGTTTTCCCTTTGCCCACCACGCGCGGCACCTTGGTGAAACAGGTGACGCCCAGTTCGTCCATCGCGGCCATGACCTCTTCGTCCACGCCGATGTTGTAGACCGCCATCACCATCTTCATGTGCCGCTCCCCAACGTCCCGTCGCGCAGCCGCCGCGCCACGCGGCGCAGCCGCGCGCAGACCGGTTCACGACCGATCAGCGCCAGCATCTCGAAGAGCCCGGGCCCTTCGGTCAGCCCCGAAACCGCGACGCGCACCGGATGCACCATCGCACCCAGACCGCTGCCGCGCGTCTCGCCCATCGCGGCCAACACGTCGTGCGTACTCTGCACATCGAAGCTCGGCAGCGCCTCATACCGCTGCGCCACCTCCTCCAGCAATTCAGGCACACCCTCGGCCTTCAGGCGCTTCGCAACCCCCTTCTCGTCGAAAGGGTACTCCTCAGTGAAAAAGTAGGCGCATGAGCCCGGAATCTCAGAGTAGAACTTGGTGCGGATCTGCATCTGGTCCAGAATGCCGGCCAGATCCCGACCCGCGACCGGCAGCCCGGCCGCCTGAATGCGCGCCGTGAACTCCGCCGCATACACCTCGCGGGGCTGCCGTCTGATATACTCGCCGTTCATCCACACCAGCTTTTTGAGGTCGAAGCGCGCGGCGCTCGACTTGCAACGCTCAAGCGTGAACAGCTCGATCATCTCGGCGCGCGTCAGCACTTCACGGTCATCCCCCGGCGCCCAGCCCAGCAGCAGCAGGAAATTGAAGAGCGCGTCGGGCAGATAGCCCTGTTCCTTGAACTCGCCCACGAAGGCCGCTCCGTCGCGTTTGGAATAGGGCTTCCCTTGGTTGTTGACGATCATCGGCAGGTGCGCGTAGTTCGGCACCGGCGCACCCAAGGCCTTGAACAGCTCGATGTGTTTAAAGGTGTTTTCCACGTGGTCGTCGCCGCGGATCACGTGCGTGATGCCCATGTCAATGTCGTCCACGACGTTCGAGAGATGGAACACCGGCGTTCCGTCCGAGCGCACGATCACGAAATCCTGCGTGTCTTCCGCCTTTTTCTTGATCGTGCCCTTGACGAGATCGGTATACTCGAGGCGTCCCTCTTTGGGCATGCGGAAAATCACGCACTCGCCGCCTCCGCCCTTGTTATCCTTATAGGCCAGCCCGCGGTTGACCAGATCCTCCGCCACCGCCAGGTGCCGCGCCATCTGCCGGCTCTGATAAACCTCCGGCTCGTCATAGTCCAGCCCCAGCCAGCCCATACAGTCGAGCAGCGTGTCGATCGCCGCCTGCGTCGAGCGCTCGCGGTCCGTGTCCTCCACCCGCAGCAGAAACTTGCCGCCGGCGTGCCGCGCGAACAGCCAATTAAAGATGGCGGCGCGGATATTGCCGATATGAACGTTGCCGGTGGGACTCGGCGCGAAACGGACTCGGACGGACATCTGTGAAAACTCCTTTGAAACCTTGTTGATCAGATTGCGTCAGTGTATCGCCCCTCCCCCCCGGAGACAAGCGGGGAGTTGGCCGGCGGGCGCATGGCAGTTCTGTTGGGGTCCGTGATTCGTAATCGTAATCTTGCTCGTAATCATAATCTTGAATGTGGCACGCACGAGCTATTACACTGTCATCATGAACGGGCTATTCGACCATGAGAA
>JAQUEX010000293.1 GCA_028684935.1 Kiritimatiellia bacterium
CGATGCCAAGCGCGTCGGTCAAGGCGCTGATCAGCGCCTCGCGCACCTCCACCGGCTTGTGGAAGCGCACCTCGCGCTTGGTCGGATGCACGTTGACATCCACGCCCCCGGGCGGCATCTCGATGAAGAGCAGCACGATCGGCTTGCGGTCACCCTCCAGCGGCGGATAGGCCTCGCGCAGGGCGTAGGCGATGACCGGCGCGGTGGCCGGCCGGCGGTTGATGAAGACATACTGCTCGCTGCGATCGTTGCGCGTCTGGGTCGGCAGCCCGGCAAACCCGTAGACGCGCAGGTCGCCGAGCGTGCGCTCGATCGGCCGCAGACCCGCGCAGAAGTCGGCGCCGAAAAGATCGCGCGCGCGCTCCTCCAGCGTGGCGCCGGGCGGCAGGCGCGCCAGCTCGCGGCCGTCCGCCGTGAGGCTCATGCCGATCTCGGGATGCGCCAGGGCATGCAGCGTGAAGACCGAGCGGATGTGCGCCTGTTCGGTCTGAAAGGCGCGCAGGAATTTGCGGCGGGCCGGCACGTTGAAGAAGAGGTCGCGCACAGCGAGCGTGGTGCCGACCGGCACGCCGGCCTCGCGCACATCGTGTAGGCTGCCGCCCACGACCACCAACTCGGTGCCGGCATCGTCCGCGGCACGGCGCGTTTTGAGCGTGAAGCGCGAGACCGAAGCGATCGAAGGCAACGCCTCGCCGCGAAAGCCAAGCGTGTCGATCCGCTCGATATCGTCCACGTCGCGGATCTTGCTGGTCGCCTGCCGCTCAATGCTGAGCAGGGCGTCGTCGCGGCCCATGCCGCAGCCATTGTCACGCACCTCGATCAGCTTGCGCCCGCCTGCGGTGACGGTCACATCGACCCGCGTGGCGCCGGCGTCGATGGCGTTCTCCATCAACTCCTTCACCACCGAGGCCGGCCGTTCCACCACCTCGCCCGCCGCGATCTTGTTCGCGACATGGATCGGCAGCAGTCGGATATGTCCGTCTTTGAGCATGCGCACAAGAATGACGGGTCGGCCGCAGGGCGTCAAGTCTAAGAACCGCGTTCGCTTGTTCGCCGCCGACGGGTGCGCTATACTCTGCGCCGAAGTGATCACCCGATTGGAGAATACCCCATGCACATGAAATGGTTCTGTCTTGCCGCCGCCGCCCTCTGCTTGAACGCCGCCGCCCGCGAATGGGAGAACGAGCAGGTCAACGCCGTCAACCGCGAACCGGCCCGCGCCGCCAGCTTCCCGCTGGCCAAGGCCGCCGACGCGCTGACCGCCGAGGAGCCTGACACCCCCTACCGCGTGCTGCTGAACGGCGACTGGACGTACTGCTGGAGCGGCAGCCCGGACGAGCGCCCGGCCGATTTCCACACGCCCGGCTTCGACGCCTCGCGCTGGTTCACGATCGATGTGCCGAGCTGCGTGGAGATGCGCGGCTACGGTATCCCGATCTACACCAACATCCGCTACCCGCACCAGCGCAAGCCGCCGCTGATCGGCACCGAATACAATCCGGTCAGCTCCTACCTCAAGCGCTTCACCGTGCCGGCCGCCTGGCAGGGACGCCCGGTCTTCATCCGCTTCGATGGCGTCTACTCCGCCTTCTACCTCTGGGTCAACGGCACGTATGTGGGCTACAGCGAAGACAGCAAGCTGCCCGCCGAGTTCAACTTGACGAAACACCTCAAGGCCGGCGAAAACACGCTGGCCGTTGAGGTCTACCGCTGGTCGGACGGCTCCTACCTCGAAGATCAGGATATGTTCCGCTTCAGCGGGATCTACCGCGATGTCTCGCTCTTCTCGCCGCCGGCGGCTGAGCTGCGCGATTTCAGCGTAACCACCCAGCTCGCCGCCGACTTCAAAAGCGCCGTGCTGCATCTCACCGCCAAGGGGCGCGCGCTGGGCGGAAAGGCCGTCGCCGCGACTGTGAAAGGCGAACTCTTTGACGCCGGCTTCAATCGCGTCGCGACGCTGCCCGAGCTGCGGCTCGCGCTGGCGGCCGACGGCGCCGACGCCGCCGCGCACTGCGAAACGCCGCCCGGACAGGAGCTGGCGCCGCGCCTGTGGTCGGCGGAAGACCCCTATCTCTACACGCTGGTCCTCACCCTCGCCGGCGCCGACGGGTCGCAGGACGTGCGAACCTGCAAGGTCGGCTTCCGCCGCGTCGAGATCCGCGACGGCAAAATCCTGTTCAACGGCCAGGCCGTCAAGTTCAAGGGCGTCAACCGCCACGAGACCACCCCGGAGAACGGGCGCACGGTGTCGCGCGAGGAGATGCTCAAGGACATCCTGCTGTTCAAGCAGAACAACATCAACACGGTCCGCACGTCGCACTATCCCTGCCACTACGCCTGGTACCAGCTCTGCGACCGCTACGGTATCTACGTGGTCGGCGAGGCGAATGTCGAGTCGCACGGCATGGGCTACGAGAAGGAGTCGCTGAGCCATGTGGCGTCGTGGGAGAAGGCGCACGTCGAGCGCAACGTCAACCAGGTCGAGAACTACAAGAACCATCCCTCGATCTTCATGTGGTCGCTCGGCAACGAAGCCGGCCCCGGCAAGAACTTCAAGGCGGCCTACGACGCCGTCAAGGCGCTGGACCCCACGCGCCCGGTGCACTACGAGCGCGCCAACGAGATCGTCGATGTCGACAGCCACATGTACCCGACCGTCGACTGGGTATACGAGCGCGGCAAAAACACGGCGAAGCCGTTCTTCCTGTGCGAATACGCGCACGCGATGGGCAACGCGATGGGCAACTTCAAGGAGTACTGGGAGGCGTTCTACTCCAGCGACTCGCTGTCGGGCGGCTGCATCTGGGACTGGATCGACCAGGCGGTCTGGAAGTACACCGACCGCGTTTTGCCGGATGGCACGCGCGAGCGCTACCTGGCGTACGGCGGCGACTTTGACGACAAGCCCAACGACGGCAACTTCGTCTGCAACGGCGTGATCACCCCGGACCGCAAGGTGACGCCCAAGCTGGTCGAGGTCAAGCGCGTCCACCAGAACCTGATGGTCACGGCCGAGAACGCGGCCACCGGCACGGTCGAGGTGTGGAACCGCTTCGCCTTCACCGACGCGGCCGCCTTCGACGCGCGCTGGTCGCTGGCCTGCGACGGCAAAGAGATCGCGGCCGGTTCGCTGGGCGCGCTGAACGTCGCGCCGCTCACGCGCCGGCGCGTGGCGGTGCCGGTGCCGTCGGTCAAGCCCCTGCCGGGCGCGGAGTACCTCTACCGCGTGAGCTTCCACCTGCGGGAGCCGACGCTATGGGCTGAAAAGGGCCACGAGATCGCAGCCAGCCAGCTCGCGTTCACGCCGGCCGCCGCGCCCGCCGCCACGCCCAAGGCCGCCAAAATACCGGCGCTGAAGGTGACCGAGGATGACGCGCGCGTCACGCTGCGCGGCCGCCGCTTCGAGGCGGTCTTCTGCCGCGCCTCGGGCACGCTCGCGCGCCTGGTCTACAACGGACAGACCATCCTCGAGGACGCCGCGGGCGTCGTGCGCGGCCCGCGCCTCAACACCTTCCGCGCCTTCGTGGACAACGACAACCAGTGGGGGCGCTGGATGCGCAACGAATACTTCGAATCCGGCCTGACGCAGATGAGCTACCACGCGCGCCCGCTGGTCGTGACGCGCCTGGATGACGGCACGGCGACCGTGACGGCGACCGTCGAGGCGTGCGGCTTCAAGAGCGGGCGCTTCACGCACACCGCCGAATACCGGGTGAGCGGCGACGGCACGATCCGCGTACGCAACACCGTCACGCCGGCCGGCCGGTTGCCGGTGCTGCCGCGCATGGGCGTGCGGCTGATGCTGGACGGCGCACTGGAGCAGATGGCGTACTACGGCCGCGGCCCATGGGAGAACTATGCCGACCGCAACACCGGCAGCGATCTCGGCTTCTACACCTCCACCGTCACCGAACAGTACGTGCCGTACGTGCGGCCGCAGGAGTGCGGCGGCAAAAGCGACGTGCGCTGGGTAGCCTTCACCGACCGCTCCGGCGACGGCGTACACATCTCCTTCCCCAAGCCGTTCTTTGTGACGGCGCTGCACGTCACCTCCGAAGATCTCGAAGGCGCGCGCCACCGCAACGGCATGGAGCGCATCTACAATCCGCTGCGCCCGCGCCCGGAGGTCTGCCTGGC
>JAQUEX010000054.1 GCA_028684935.1 Kiritimatiellia bacterium
CGCCCGCGATGTGGCGTTGGTCATCGACGGCTCGTCCTCCATGACGCTGGAAGTGAACGGCGAGAGCAACTTCAGCCGCGCGCTGAAAGAGGCCGCGCGCCTGGTTGAGGAGGCGCCGCGCGGCGTGGCGTTCAGCGTGATCGTGGCCGGCGCGGTGCCGGACCCGCTCGTGCCCGCGCCGGTTACCGACCGCAAATATGTGCAGACCGCGCTGGAACAGGCGATCCCAGTCCACGGCGTGCTGCGCGCGCCCGACGCGCTCGCAGCCGCTGCGGCGTCGCTGGCGCAGGGCAGCCAGGCCGCCAAACAGATCATCCTGATCGGCGATGGACAGTCCGAGGGGTGGCAGACCGACGACCTCGAGAGCTGGCGGTTTCTGGACGAGGCGTTCGCGCGCCTGCCCGCCAAGCCGCGCGTCTTTGTGCGCGTGCTGGACCTGCCGCAGGGCATCCGCAATCTGACCCTCAAAGACGTTGCCTTTTCACGGCCGGTGGTCGGTACGGACCGCGACGTGCGCGTCGACGTGACGTTGGCCAACACCGGCCGCGAGGCGGTCACGCCCGCCCGCGTTACGCTGCACGCGGGCGGCCCGGAGAAGGTCGACCGTTCGGTGGGCCAGATGGAGCCGGGCAGCGAGCGCGTGGTTTCCTTCCTCCACCGGTTCGACACGCCCGGTGCGCAGGTGGTCGAGGCGCGCGTCGTTGCGGAGGATGAACTGGCCTCGGACGACAGCATGCGCCGCGTGATCCAGGTCATGCGCACGCTCAAGGTGCTGGTGGTGGACGACGGCCGCGCCGTGCGGCTGTTTGACCGCGCCGGCGGGTATGTGGCGCTGGGGCTGATGCCCTCGGCCAAAGAGCTGCTGCGCGAGACGTCGAAACGCGGCGCGGCCCCTGAACGCGCGCGTTTCCTGATGGAGCCGGAACTGACGGCAGTGAGCGGGTTGGGGCTCAAGCGGTCGCTCACCGGTTACGCGGTGGCGGTGTTGGCCGACGTGCCGTCACTGCCCGCCGAGCAGGCCGCGCAGCTCGCCGATTTCGTGCGCCGCGGCGGCAGCCTGCTGCTGATCCACGGCGCGCGCGCCGACGCCGCGTTCTTCAACGGCTGGCAGAACGAGGGCGAGCCGGTCGCGCCGCTGGCGCTCGGCGCGTGCGTGACCGCGGCCCCCACAAACGCGCAGGCCGCCGTCAAGATCGCGTCCGACACCTTCCGGCATCCTGCGCTGGCGCTTTTCCGCGAATCCGGTGACTTAGCCGATGCCGTGATCGAGTGTTACCGTCAGGCGCTGGAGAGCAACGAGACCGCCGGGGTGGTCGGCCGCCTGCAGAACGGTAGCGCCTTTCTGGCGGAGCGCGCGCTCGGCAGGGGACGCGTGGCGCAGCTCTTTGTGCCGCTGGACCGCACGGCCGGCAACCTGGTGGCGCGCCAGTCCTTTCTGCCGCTGATCCAGGAACTCACCGCCTACCTGGCGCAGCCGGTGATCGCGACGCTGAACATTCCGCCCTCGCGCGGCGCGGTGGTACAGCTCGCCTCACCCGCGTTGACGCATCTCAGCGGCTGTGGGCTCTATGCCGAATATTTCAAAAGAGACAATCCGAAGCGGATCCTGCTGACGCGCGTGGACCCGACTCTGGATTTCTCATGGGGCACACACGCGCCGGCCGAACGTCTGCCGAGTGACCAGTTCTCGGTGCGCTGGAGCGGTTCGTTCGTGCCGCGGCAAAGCGGGGCGTACACCTTCACGCTGCGGGCGGATGACCGCATCAGTCTTAAAATCGGCAAGCACGAGGCGAGCACCGCCGAATACGGCCAGCAGCAGGAACTGCGCGGCACCTTCACGGCAGGGGAGCGGTATCCGCTCACGGCGCTGCTCACGGAAGAGCACGGCGAGGCCGGGGTGTGGGTCGATATGGAGGGGCCGGGCTTCCCGCGTGCGCGCCTGCCGGGCGACTGGCTGGTGCCGGTGCGCGGTGCGGCCGATTCGTGGGCGGAGGCTGTGGACACGCAGGTGCGGGCACCGGGCGGACGCACCCTGTACGCCAAAATCCGCAGCGGCGAGGAGGGGCTCGCGCTGCGCACCGACAGCCCGTTGATGCAGGGCCTCTACGAGGTGTCGGTGCCGGCTGCCGCAGCCGGTTGGCTGGGGCATCTCGCCAGCACCAACGACACCTTCCCGATCTGCGTGACCGAGAATCCCGCGGAGAGCCGCCTCGACGCGCTGACCCCGGACGAGCAGGCGATCATTCTGCGCCAGGCTGACATTACCGTCGCGCGCTCGTTCGATGACCTGCAGAGCGCGCTGCGCGGCAAAACATTCGGGCGTGAATTGTGGCGCATCCCGGCGCTCGCGCTGTTCGCCCTCCTGCTCCTGGAGGCGTTCCTGACGCGCTGGATCTGCATCCAGCGCAAGACCGGGGAGGAGGCGGTCGGGGCGGCGCGTGCCCCGTAAAGAAGGCTGACGATGAATGATGTGCGCATAGATCTGTTGCCGCCGGAGATCGCCACCTGGCTGGTGGCGCTGATGACTGTGGCCGCGCTCGCGCTCGGATTCGGCGTGCACGCGCTGACCGAGCGCTTCCGCGCGCGGCTGCCGCGCCTGGCGGTGATCCTGCCGCGCGCGCTTGCGGCGGTGGCGGCGGCCTGGTTCCTGTTGCAGCTCGTCGGCCGCGGGGCGACGTACGCCTGCCCGTGGCCCCTGTGGGTCGCCGCCCTGATGCTGGGGCTCGGCGTCGAGGGCGTGTCAGCCTGTTTCCGCCGCGAGCGTCAAGCGCTGCCGCCGCGGCTGGGTGTCTGGATCCCGCTGCTGCGCGCTGCGGCGGTGGCGGTGACGGCGTTGATCCTGATGCAGCCGGTGTTGGTGCGCTCGACCGATAAGCGGATCACGCGCCGCGTCGCCGTGCTGGTGGACGGATCGGCCTCGATGCGGTTCACGGACCGGCAATGGACGCCGCTCGAACGGGTGCAGTGGGCGGCCCATGCCGGCGTGCTCGATGCGGAGCGGCAGGCCGCGCTCACCAACGCGGCGACCGATGCCGGAAAGCTCTGGGAGTCCCTGCCGGAGGCTGCGCGCGCGAAGGTGAGCGCACTCTGCGAGACCACGCGCGTTGCGCTGGCGTGTGCGCTGCTGACGCAGCCGGCTGCGGATGGAACGCCGTTTCTGGCAACGCTGGGCGGCCGTTACGATCTGGACCTCTTTGCTGTCGGGCGCGGCCTCGCTCGCGCGACCGAGAACGAGTTGCGCGCCGGCCTTGCCCCGACCGGCACGCTGTCGTTTGCGGAGCGCCATTTCCAGGGGGCGACCGACCTCACGGCCGCGCTGGAGGGCGTGCTCAAAGAGATCCCCTCCGAGCATTTGGCGGGCGTGCTGCTGGTGAGCGACGGCCTGCACAACGCCGACACGTCGGTGCTGCCGGTGACGCGGCGCTTCGGCGCGCAGGGGGCACCGATTTGTGGCGTCATGGTCGGCGGCACGCGCCTGCCGTTTGATGTGGCGCTGGCCGATGTGGCCGCGCCGGAATCGGTGTTCCTCGGGGATCGCGTGCGGATGGTCGCGTCGGTGCGTGCGACCGGCGCGGCGGGCCGCACGATCAAGGTTTCGCTGCTGTGCGAGACCAACGTGGTTGAAGAGCAGGAGTGGAAGATCGCGTCGGACGATTGGCAGCGCGAGATCCGGCTGGCGCATGAGCCGACGACCAACGGGGTTGTGCGTTACACGGTGCGCGCCGAGACGCTGGACGGCGAGTTGTTTGCAGACAACAACGCCTGGCGTGCCGACGTGGCGGTCAGCGACGACCGCATCAATGTTCTGCTGGTGGATCACGCGCCGCGCTGGGAGTTCCGTTATCTGCGCAATCTCTTTTTCGGTCGCGATAAATCGGTGCATCTCCAGTCCTGGCTGGCCCATCCCGATCAGGTGTCCGGTACGGCGCCCGCCGCGTTGCCCCCGGCGTCGGCGGGACGCAAGTTCGGCGACGCCGAATCGGGCGGCTGGCCCAACGGGCGCGAGGAATGGCGCGCGTTTGACGTAATCATTCTGGGCGATCTGGACGTGCAGACGCTGACGCCGCAGGTGCAGGAAGAGATCCGCGCCTGCGTGGTCGACCGCGGCGCACTGCTGGTTTTGATCGGCGGACCGCGGGCCATGCCGCACGCCTTTGCGCCGGACTCGCCGCTGGCCGCGCTCGCGCCGTTCACGGTGCGCGCGCAGACGGAGTACTGGCAGGGGCCTGAGACGGCGTACCGGTTGCAGCTCACGCCGGCCGGGCAGGGGCACCCGGTGATGGTGCAGTCCGGCAGCCTGTCCGAGAATGAAGAGGTTTGGACCTCGCTGCCGCCGTTTGACTGGCGGCTGCCGGTGACGGCAAAGCCGGGAGCCGAGATCTTGGCCGTGGCGCTGCCCGAGGGCGGCGAGCGCGAACAGGTCTTGACCGATGTGCGTCAGGCGGCCGAGCATCTGGAGGCGGTCATGCAGCACCGCGCGCGCCATGCGCTGATCGTCTCGCAGCGGGTAGGGCGCGGCAAAGTGCTGGGGCTGGCGTTTGACCGCACCTGGCGCCTGCGATACCGCACGGGCGACACGCGGCATCACCGCTTTTGGGGGCAGGTCATGCGCTGGGGATTGGGCGAGCGCCTGCGCGCCGGGAATGATCGCTTCCGCGCCGGAACCGACCGTCTCGTGTATGGTCCCGAGGATCCGGTGACCGTGATGGCCCGCGTGCTGAACGAGGATTACTCTGGGGTGGCGGACGCGCGACTCGAAGCGGTGCTGCGCAGCGGTGGCGCAGACGTCACACGCGTGACCCTGGCGCCGCGCGCCGAGTCGCACGGTTTTTACGAGGCCACGCTGCCGCCGCAGACGCAGGCCGGCGCGTTCGATCTTGAGGTGGTGCGGCTCGATGCGGTTATGCCCGAGCGGGTCGAAACCTCCTTTCTGGTGACGGCCTCGCGCCGTCCGATCGAAATGGGCACGGTGAGGCCGTCGCGCGACACGCTGGAGGCGCTGGCGAAAGGCACCGGCGGCCGCGTGGTGACGCCCGACCGGCTGGCGGAGTTGGCTGAGGCCTTCGGCGAGGGGCGGGGCACGGTGCAGGAGCGGCGCGAGATCGCGCTCTGGAATCATCCGCTGGTGCTGCTTCTGCTGGCTCTGTTGCTGACGGCTGAATGGCTGCTGCGCAAAAAGGGAGGACTGGCTTAACCATGACATCCCCACAAAGACTTCCGCCTGAGCTGGCGGGCCGGCTGAGGCGTCTGATTCGACGCGTGCGGCTGCTGCTGCTGGCGCGCGGCCTGCTGGCGGTCGTGGCGGTGGCCACGGCCGCGGCCCTGGCCGTGATGGCGATCGACGCGGCGGTGGTGCTCGCGCATCCGGCCGCGCGCTGGGCCTTTTCGCTGGCGGGACTGACCCTGACCGCCGCCGCGGCCTGGTCGATGCTGGTGGTGCCGCTGGCCCGTCCGCTGACGTTGACGCGCATGGCCCGCGTGTTGGAAACGCGCCATCCTGACATGCAGGAGCGGATCAGTTCGGCGTTGGAACTGGCAGCCTGCGGCGGCGCAGAGGCGGAACGGGCTTCCGGCGATTTGATCGCGCTGCTGACGCGGGACGCCAAGAGCGAACTGGCCGGCGTGTCGCCGCGCCGCGAGTTTACCGTGCGGACGGTCAAGCCCTTCCTGCTGATGACGGCAGCCGCGCTGTTGGTGCTGGGTGCGCTTTTCGCCGTCTGGCCGCAGCAGAGCTGGCTGCTGTTGATGCGAGCGCTCGCGCCGCACCGCGAATTCGATACGCTGCAGGCCAGCGCCCTGCAGGTCAAGCCCGGCGATGTGATGCGCCTTGCAGGCACGCCGCTGCGCTTCGAGGTTGCGGCACCTGAACGGCACGGATTGCGCGCCGAGATCCATTTCCAGCGGCCGGACGGACGCAAGGTCGTGGAGCGCATGAAACGGCTGTCGGCGCCCGGTGCCGATCCTGTGGCGTATGAATTGGAATTGCCGTCGGTGGAGGAAGGTTTCGAATACCGCGTGCGCTATGGCAATGCCTGGACACGGCCTTACACGGTCCTGGTGGTCACTGAGCCGTACGTCAGCGAGACACGGGTGGCGTATACCTTTCCGGCCTACACCGGACGGGCCGCCACGCAGACCGTGGGCGTGGTGCAGGAGATCGAGGCGGTGGCCGGCACGCGCGTGCGCATCGAGGCGGCGTTTGACCGCGCTTGCGCGGCGTCGCTGGCTGTGAATGATCTGGCACTGCCTCATCCCGGCGGTGCGGCCACCAACGCGGTTTGGCTGCAGACGCTGACGACCAACCGCACCGGGCGCTGGACGCTCGCGCTGCGCGACGTGCATGGCTTCACCAACCGTCCGTCATGGTCCGCCTATACGGCGTGGGCGGACCGGCCGCCTGAAATCACGCTGGAGCGTCCCGAGGCGTCGCGTCTGAGCCTGCCGCCGTATGACCGGCTCGTTTGCACCGGCCGCGCGGCGGATGATTACGGCTTCAGCGCCTTGACGCTGGTTGTCAAGGCCGAGAAACACCCCGAGATCAGTCTGCCGCTCACGGTGTCGGTCCCCGGTGCCGCAAGCGCCGAGGTGTCGGGCGGCCCGGATCTTCAGGCGCTGTACGATAGCGGCGTGCGCACGTTCACGCTCTGTTTCCGTGCGACGGACAACCTGCCGCCCGAACTGGGTGGACCTCAGATCCGCGAGAGCCGCGCGATCACGGTGCAATTGAAATCTGACGCGCGTACGCTGCGCGAACAGGTGCGTGAGGCTGCCAAGAAGGCCATGGAAGAACAGTTGCGCAAAGCCGCGCAAGAGCTGCACGAGGCAGCGAACCGAGTGTCACAGGAAAAATGGGCGTATGACCGTCCCGAACTGACGGAGAAGGCGGCCGAGAAATTGGAGCAGGCGCGCAACGAGGTGCTGCAGGCCGAAGAGCGTTTGTCGCAGGCGGCGGAACAGAGCGAGAAGACGCCTTTCGAAGCCTTCGCCCAGGCGATCCTCGACACGCGCGACGAGAAGGTCGAGCCAGCCTTTCAAAAGCTGGAGCAGATTCCTTTGGCCGCGCCGGAGGTGCGCAAGCAGGCGGGCGAGGAGGCCGAGCGCGCGCTGCGAGAAGCGGCTGAAAAGGTCAACGATCTGGTCAACCGCGTGCTGCAGGAGGAGAACCGTCAGCAGGAGGCGCTGAGCCGGTTGGCCGAGGTGGCGCAGCGTGAACAGGCGTTGGCGCAAGAGGCGGCGGACGCCCGGCTGGACCGGCAGGAGATGGAGCAGTGGGCGAACCGTCAGAACGAGGCCGAGCAGAAGCTGTGGCAGGCCAAGCCGCAGGTCGAAGAGACGGCGTTTAACGCGGCGCTGGAAGAGATCCGGCAGGCGCGGCAAGCCATGACGGCGGCGCAGCAGGCGTTGACGCCGGAGCAGGAACAGGCGCTGAAGCGGCAGGCGGCCGCGCAGGAGAAGGCCGAGGCGGCGGCGCGTCTGGCACAGGATGCGGCGCAGCAGGCGTTGGAAGCCGCCGAGCAGGCGGAGGCCGTATCGGAAACCCGGGCTGCGACGGCGGCGTTACAGCAAGCGGCTGAGCAGAGCGCGCGCGCCGCAGAACAGGCGCGCGAGGCGGCGCAGACCGCTCAGCAAGCCGCGGAACAGCGCACCGCAAATGAAGGGGTCGCCGACGCCGCCGAGCGCCAGGCGGTTGCCGAGCGGGCCGCGCGCGCCGCCGAGCAGGCGGCACAGGCCGCCCAGCAGGCCGGAGACGGGGCGGAGCAGGCGCGGCAGGCGGCCGAGGCGCGGCAGGCCGGACAGCAGGGCCAGGCGGAGGCGGCGCAGGAAAAGGGCGAACGAGCTGCGGATGCAGCGGCCGAACAGGCCACGCAGGCGAATGCGGAAGCGGTGGAAGCTGCGCGCGAGGCCGGTGAGCAGCCCGGCATGGAGCAGGCGCACGAGGCGGCGCAACTCGCCTCCGAATCGGCGGCCTTAACCCAGCGTGCCGCTGAATTGACGCGCGAGGCTGCGCAGCGCGCCGAGCAGGCCGCAGCGCTGCCGGAAGAACGGCGCGGCGAGGCGTTGAATGAGGCGCAGGGGCTGGCCGGGCAATCGAAGCAGGTTGCGGCCGAGGCCCGGGAGAAGGCGGCGCAGGCGGCTGAACAGGCGCGCCGCCAGCTTGAACGGCTGGCGCAGGAAGCGCAGGCCGCCGCCGCGCGTCAAGCCCCGTCCGAGGCGGTGGCCGAACAGGCGCGCAAGGCAGTACAACAGGCCCAAGAGGCGGTGACACAGGCGCGTGAGGCCGTGGAGACCGCAGCCCGGGCCGCCGAAGCGGCGCAAGCGGCGGGGCCATTGCCCCAGGCATTGGCTGAACGGTTGGCCGAAGCGGCGGACATGGCCGGACAGGCCGGCGAGCTGGCCGGACAATCAGGTGAGCGCACGGAGCAGGCCGAAGCGCGGCAGATGGGCGAGACGCAGGAACGGGCCGCGACCCGCCAGGCACTGGCAGAGGCGCAGCAGGCGGCACGTCTCGCGGCCGAGGCGGCCGAGATGGCGCGGCAGACCGCCCGGCAGGCTGCTGATCGTCTGGACGGCATGAAACAGGCGACCATGCAAGCGGCGCGCTCGGCCGCGCGCCAGGCGGCCGAGGCGGCACGCGAAGCGCAGCAGGCCGGACGGCTGGCCGAGAGCGCGCAAAACCCGGCCTTGCAAGAGGCCGCGCGTCAGGGCGGTGAAGCGGCGGCGCTGAGCCGCGATGCGGCGTCGCTGGCCGAGCAGGCGCTGCAGACGGTGGAGCAGGCGACCCCTGCCGCCGATGTTCAGGCGCAAGCCCAGGCGCGCGAAGGCCAGGCCAAAGCCCGGCAGGCGTTGGATCTGGCGCAGCGTGCCGAACAGCAGGCCAACGGCCAGGCCGCGCCGGCCGATGCGCAGCAGCTTGCCGCCGCCGAGAGGGCCGGCGAAGCGGCGGAGCGTCTGGCAGCGGCGCTGGGTACGCATGAGCAGCGGCAGGCCGAGGCGTGGGCTCAGGCGCAGGCGCGTCTGGGCGGCGTCACGCGGCGCGCGGCAGCCGGACACGGCGCGGGCGGTCAGGACGCCGCGCGCCGCGTGCCGCTCAACCCGGCGTGGATCCGCTTCCGCGGCGAGATGGGGTCGGAGGCCTACGAGGAAATGCTCAAGAAAACGCCGGCCGAATACCGCGAGCTGGTGAAACGCTACTTCGAAGAGCTGGCCCGTGAAGGCGGCGTCCAACAAAAATAATGAGGAGATTCATTATGAAGACCGGTTTCAACCGTCGCGCGTTCCTCTGTTCCGCCAGTGCGGCGGGCGTGTTTTCAATTCTTCCGCGCAGACTGATCGCAGGCAGCGGCGAGGCACCGCCCAGCGAGACCGTGCGCTTCGCGGCGGTCGGCGTCGGCGGACAGGGGCGGGCCGATCTCAAAGGGCTGACCGACGCCGGTCTCGGGCAGGTTGTGGCCGTGGCGGATGTCGATCCGCGGAGCCTCGCGGCGACCCGGAAGTTCCTGCCGTCCGTGCAGACCTTCGCCGACTACCGCGAGATGTACGACAAAGCCGGCAAGAGCGTCGATGCGGTGCTTGTGGCGACGCCGGACCATTGGCACGCGCTGCCAACGGTCGAGGCCATGCAGCTCGGCAAGCATGTCTACACCGAGAAGCCGATCGCCCGCACGGTGTGGGAAGTGCGTCGGCTGATGGAGGCCGCGCGCCGCTACAACGTGGTGACCCACATGGGCAATCAGGGACATTCGTTCGCCAGCCATCAGACCTTCACCTCTTGGGTGCGCAAGGGGTTGCTCGGAGAGATCCGCGAGGTCCACACCTGGACCACCATGCGCCTGCTCGACGCCGCGGGTAAGATTCCCGAGCTGTCCAAACTGGAGCGGCTGCCCGAGGGGCTCGACTGGGAGCGCTGGATCGGTCCGGCCGAGTACCATCCCTATTCGCCCTACTTCACGCCCAACCGCTGGCGCGCATGGACGCCGTTCGGTACCGGCAATCCCGGTGACTGGGGCTGCCATCTGCTCGACCCGATCTATGACGCGCTCAATCTGCGCAGCCCGCAGCGCATCACGGCGGAGGTGACGCCGGGGTGGGATCCCGTGCGCGACCGGCTGGCCTTCCCCAACGCCTCGCGCATCCGCTACGAGTATGATCTCGCCAACGGTAAGACGATGACGATCGTGTGGCACGACGGCGAGTTCTGCAACGAGGTGCCGCGGCCATCGGTCCTGGAGGAGGGACGCGAGCTGGGCAACCGCATCGTGCCGGGGCAGTGGAACGCGGGCGCGGTGGTGTACGGCAGCAAGAACACGCTCAAATACGGGTCGCATGGCGCCGACGGCTGCCGCGTGATTCCCGAAAGCGCCATGCGCGCGATGATCCGCAACATCAAGGAGGAGGAGGGGGCGAAGCCCAACTTCTGGATGACGCAGATCGGCAGCCACTTTGAAGATTTCACCACTGCGATCAAGATCGGCCGCAAGTCGAACAACCCCTTCGAGACAGCCGGCTATGTCGCCGAGAACGCGGCGCTCGGGGCGATCGCGGTGCGCCACCCGAATGTGCGGCTGGAGTGGGACTGCGAGGCGCTGCGCTTCAAGAACTGTGATTCGGCCAATGCGCTGGTCGAGCCGCATTACCGCAAGGGCTACGCGCTCAACGTGTAGCGGTTGGCGGAAGGGGACGAGCGTCTGCTCGTCCGCAGGCAGGCAGACGCGTGCCCCGCCCTGAGGTTGGGGCTGAGCCTGCATGACGAGAAACGATGAATACGCTCACGAAGGTGCAAGGGTGAAGAGTGAAAGAAAGGGAACAAGAAATACAATGAAGTCTGTTTTGTGGGTGATGGTGACTGTTATGCTCGGATGCTCAGCCATCGAGACGCTTGCGCAAGAGCCGGTTCGGCCGCGCATGAAAATGGGTGCTTACTATTTTGCGGGATGGTCGGGCAAGTGCCCCCACGACGACGGTTCGGTCTCGAATGCCTGGGCCAAAGGCATGCCGACGCACTACACCAAGAAGTTTATCTGAAGGCGATCCGCAAGGTGGTTCAATGATTCCAGTCGCGCTGCTTCTGTTGCTGTTCGGGGCGGTCTATTCTCTGGTCGGAAGCGTTCAGTTGTTGATCGTTATGTTTCGGGAGAGTGTCTGGTGGGGGATGGCGCAGTGCTTTATCCCGCTGGCCAATCTCCCGTTCATGTGTTTTCATTTCAAGGAGGCTTGGCCGCCAACCAAGAAATGTCTGGCCGGGTTGGCGTGCATCGTCGCGGCGGGCTTCTTGCTGCCTCTCGGCGATATGGCCGGGCAGATGAAGTCAAACGCTGTTCTGCTCAACGACTTGCTGAACGTCGAAGCGTTTGCTCCGGCGCGCCCATCAGCCCCGTTCGCCGATCGTGAGACATTGGGGTTTCGGACTGTCGGTGATTACCGTGGGGAAACGCTCATCCAGGGGGAAGGCGAGGTCTTAAGACTCTTGGCGGATGACCGTGAGGGCAGCAAGCACCAGCGTTTTATTGTCCGGTTCGCCTCCGGGCAGACGCTGCTGGTGGCTCACAATATCGACGTGGGCCGACGCGTCGAGGGACTCAAGGTCGGCGACCGCATCGCGTTATATGGGGAATACTCAAAAAACGCAGAGGGGGGCGTCGTCCACTGGACGCATCGCGACTTAAAGGGGCGGCATCCAGACGGCTGGCTTCGACTGCGCGGGGAGACCTATCAGTGAACCGTGCCGGGAGCGAGACAGTTACGGCCGGTCGCTGCGGAAGCTGGCGCGGAAAGCGGTCGGCGTGAGGCGGAAGGTTTTGCGGAACCAGAGCCCGAGGTGGCTGGGGTCGCAGAATCCGCACTCGGCCGCGATTTCACTGACGGTCTTCTGAGAGTTCCGCAGCAGGGCGCGCGCGTGGTTCAAACGCTGGCGCTGGATTTCGTCGCGCACGGTGCGCCCCAGGATCTTCCGCGCCTTCATTTCGAGCAGACGCTGCGAGAGGTTGGCGTGCCGCGCGACCTGCGCCACCGTCAACCGTGTGCCGAGCCTCTCGCGGATGAGCGCGAGCGCTTTGGCCATGTGCGGGTCGGCGATGCACGAGATGTCGGTTGAGCGGCGCGTGACCACGCGGGCCTGACCGAGCGACACCCGACAGGCGGCGGCCTCGGCCGCCGGCAGGCGCATGCGCCCGTCGAGCAGTTTGGCGCACTCGTAGCCGGTGTTCTCCCCGTCCAATTCGATGCTGGACAGGGACGGCGTGGTCGTCTCGCACAGGATCTCGTCGTTGCCGGTCCCCAGCACGGCGATCTCATACGGCACGGAGATGCCCTCGTCCATACACGTGTCCAGAATCTGGCGGGCGCGCGCGTCACGGGAGGCCATGACGGCGACCGGCTTGGAAAGCCCTTTGAGCCACGCGCTCAACCGCCTGCTTTCCAGCCCATAGTCGTGGCGCTCTTTGGGGGAGAGCGCGGGATAGATCTGGCAGTCGAAGCCCTGGCTGCGCACGCGCCCGGCAAACCCGCTTGCGCGCTCTGATGCCCACGCCTCGCGCGGCACATCGTCGACATACGCGAAATGCGTGTAGTGTCGCTCCAGAAAATAGTCGGCGGCGATGACGCCCAAGGCGCCGTGATCGCGGACCACGCAACAGTGGGCGGCCAAGGGGCTTTTCGCGTCTATCAGAGATGCGGGCGGATTGATGAAGACGACCGGTACGCGGGCGGCCAGCACCGCCTCGACGTGCCGCCGTGTGTCAGTGAATGCGATGGCCCCGGTACAGCCCCATTCCCGGGTGCGGCGAATGCCCTGTTCCTCGAAAAGCCCGGTAATCATGTGGAATTCCCAAGGCCCGTGGCGGTGTGCATAGTGCAGGATGCCGTTCAGGATCTGCCGGTGGATGATGTTGGCCGTCGGAATCACCAGCAACACGCGGGGCGTGTGTTTGCGGTGCCGGTCGGCGGGATGCGGCAGAGGGCAGTCTAGTTTCATTTCGGGTTCATCATAACATTTTTGCGCGTTAATCGCTAGTTGCGTGTGCGCGATTGTGAGATGATCGCGACCGATGCGGCTTGCGCCTCGGCGCGTCTTGCGCATCAGCGGGTTGCGGCGGGTATGCATGGAGCCGATGTGGACGGCATCAACGGAGAGAAAGCTATGAATCGTGGCACGGGATGGGGCTTAGCGAAACGCCATGCACGTTGTGCTGCGGCGACCGTCTGCGCGGGGTTGCTGTCTGCGGCACTGCCTGTCGCCGGGCAGGGCGATGCGCGCGCTTTGGAGATCGCCAACAATCAGGTTGCCGTGCGGTTCAGTCTCGACAGCGGCGCGGTGACGGCGATCAGCAATCGGCTTCTGGGCGTCGCATACACAGCAGGCGCGCCTGCTCCCGGATTGTTCGGGCTCAATTACCTGACCGGCACGATGAAGAACCCGAAGGCGCTTGAGCAGTCCCCCGGGACGTTCATCAGCCACAGTCTCAGCCGGCAGAAGGACGTTCAGACGCTCCAGATGGAGTACCGTCTCGCGGGCCCCCAGGGGGGACACATCATTGTCACCTGCCGGGCATCGTTGGCGGATGGCGCGAGCGATGTCCGTTGGTTCATCACCGTCGACAATCAGGACGAGGGGGCGGAGGTGGTGGAGATCATCTATCCGATCTTGGGCGGCTTGCGGATCGGGCCGAAAACGGAAGAGAACTATATGGCTTGGCCCAAGTGGGGGGCGGGCCGGCTGATCGCCGAGCCGCAGAAGAGCGGTCGCCTGAACGGCTCGTACGTGGGCGGCGGCGCCACCATGGCGTGGATGGATCTCTTCTCACGGCCGGCGGATGCCGGGGAGCCTGCCTGCGGCCTGTACTTCGCAAGCCATGACCCGACTTTGCTCATGACCGACCTGACCAGCATTCCCTCCGCCGATGGCGGGAACCTGACGCTTCAGATGAAGAAGTACGCGCATGTGCGCTCCGGGCAGCGCTGGGAATCCGCCGAGTTCGTCGCCTTGGCGCACGCGGGAGACTGGCACGCGGGTGCCGACGCCTACCGCGACTGGTTCTGCTCCTGGGCACCGCGCCCTGACCCGCCGCTTTGGCTGAAGCACTGCGATGGAAGGGTCGAGTGGACATTGCCGCTGGATGGGTCAGGCCGTTTTGACAAAGAGATCCCCGAGATGGCCGATTTGTCGAAGCGCTTGGGGTTGGACTTTGTGCGCCTTGGCGGTCAGATGATCCCCAGCGCGGCGGCCGGCAAACACCGGTGCAACCGGTTCCCGTTCCCGGATCCTCTCATGGGATCCGAAAGTGAGTTCACGGAGGTGCTCGATCAGGTCCGTCGCCAGGGTTGCCGCGTGGCTTTCTATATCAACGGGCAGGCTTGGGATCCGCGCTGGCCGGCGTGTCCGACGTCGTGCGCCGGGAAGATACCCGCCTCGGTGCGGATTCCTGATTGGGAGGCCGGCTTCAAGCAGAATGCCTTGCACCGCTATGACGGCACGTTGTATTCGCAATACAGGAAAGCTGCCGGCCACTGGCCGGCCCCTGACCCTGATTCACCGTATGGCTGCCTGTTCTATTTCATGTGCATGGCCTCGCAGGGCTGGCAGGATCACCTGCTCTATTGGACCGTCGAAAAATACGTGAAGCAATACCATGCTGGCGCCATGTTTCTCGACCAGCTCGGTGCCGAAAGCGCCAAGTATTGCTATAATCCGGCTCACGGGCACACCCACCACGGGGCTTGGTCGCAGGGTGTTGTCGCGCTGGCCAAACGCATCAAGGAGGAGGCCCGGCGCATCGACCCGGACTTCGCCTTGGAGACCGAGGGCTACGGCGACGCCTATGCCTCCTCTTTCGATTCCTTCTTTATCGCGCCGTCGTCCACCGGCGTCTGGTCCGACTCGTTCCCAGAGCTGGCCCGCTACACGTTCCCGGAACACATCTTCTTCGACGGTTATTGGTCGATACAGAACCCCGCGTATAAGCGTACGCCCGAGGAGATGTTCAATGAGGTTTTTCTGATCGGAAACCGGTTTTTGGTCTATGCCCAGCCGAATATTCTGACGAAGCACCTGTCCGACGTTATCAACTTGCGCAAGCGGATCAAGCACGTCCAGTACGCCGCGCGATACATGGATGACGTGGGCGTGTCCGTTTCCGACGCTAAGGTCCGCGTCAAACGGTTTGTACTCGACGAGCCGGAACGCAAGGTCACCTTGTTGACGATCTGCAATCGCGAAGGCGTCGTTGGCGCAAACGTCGAGGTGGCTCTCGACGCGCTCGGGCCTGTCTGTGAAGCGGCCGTAGCGGTGATCGCGGATCATGTGAAAGGTTTGGACGTGAACGGTTCAGCAACTCATGCGTCTTTCACCGCGCCCACGGCAAAGCTGTCGGCTGTTCTATTGGTCCACCGCGGCAAGGACGTCATCAGGGGGGCCCGCGAGGCCACACAGATCCCGCCCTTAAGCGAGAAGGCGACGTTTCAATGAAAGCGCCGAGCATCAACAAACAGGTTGCAGCCGTGCTGTGCGCCGCATGCGTCTTATGCGGCTGTCTGAGTTTGTATCGTGGAAACGGAGGGCGCCAGATTGACGTCCGGGTGCGGCCGACACCGGGCGGACCGCGCATCCATGTGGATGGGAAGCCGATCCCGCCGCGCTTCTTTGGTGGGCATCTCGCCTGGTCTCATCGGACCGATACCGATTGGCGTGAGATTTCTTTCGAAATTAACACCGGTGCGGCAGGCACGGAGCCGGCGCGGATCAAGATCAAATTCAATCATGACGCCGAATTCTTGATGAAAGATATTCGGGTAACGGATCTTGCGAGCGGCGAAGACCGCCTCGTCAACGGAAGTTTTGAGGACGAGAAGACCTTTGCCGCGGTGTGGTCCACCTATCAGGAAAAGGCCCCGAAGCGGACCGAACCGAAGGTGACGACTCGATGGACGCCGGAGGGGGTGAGCGTCAGTGTTCAGGGGATGGTCTCCGGCTGGTGGCCCACCTGTCAGTTGCGCACCCGTGAGGGGGCGTTGAAACTGCCTGCGGGAACGCGCTGCCGGTGCAGTTTCAAAATCCGCTCCTCTGTGCGTGCACTGGTCAACGTGATGGCGCAGCGGATGGAAGATGGCCGCTGGCAACCGCTCGGTCCTCCGGTGGGCGACATTTTTGACAGCCAGTTGAAAATGGCGCGCACGGCGGGCATCCGTCTCTGCCATTTGCAGGTGCCGACCTGTTTTGAGCCGCCCGAGAAGGAGCAGGACTGGACGCCGATTGACGAGTATTTCCAGCATGTGATCGCGGTGGTGCCCGATGCGTTGATCGTGCCGCGCGTCGAAGTGGATGCGCCTGCGTGGTGGCGCAAGTGGCATCCCGAGACTTTGATGGCCTACGAGGACGGGAGTAAAGGCCCCAAATGCACGGTCAACAGCCTTGATTATCGGCGGGACATGGCCGCGCATCTTGAGAAGTTGTGCCGCCACCTGTGCGAGGCCTTTCCCAAGAACTTCGCCGGCATTCTTCCGCTGGGACAGAACTCCTACGAGTGGTTCTATGAGAAGTCACTGGAGCTGCTGGTCAGCGGCTATGACCCTGTGACCGAGCAGGCGTGGCGCCAGTGGCAGACAGCACGCGGGAGGTCGGCTGCCGGTGTGTTTCCTGTGCCCTCGGCCGCGCTGCGTCACGGTGCTCCCAACGGTATGTTGCGCGACCCCGTTGCCGAAGCCGATCTGATCGAGTTCGCGCGTTTCCGCCAAGAACAGATGGCCGATACGATCCTAGATCTTGCCGCCGCCTGCCGCCGCGGCACGGATGGCAAGAAGCTGATCCTTTTCTATTACGGGTATCTTTTCGAAATGGGCATGGTCAAGACCGTTGCGCATGAGACCGGGCACTATGCGCTGTCGCGTGTTTTGGCGAGTGATGACATCGACATCGTCTGCGCGCCCTTGAGCTATGCCGACCGCGGCTGGGCCAGCGCGTCGCCGTCTATGAGCGCGATAGAAAGCATTCACGCGGCGGGCAAACTCTGGCTGAGCGAGGACGATTGCCGCACCCATCTTGCTGGGACGACGGGTCTGGGCGGTGTGGCCGCACCCGAGCAGTCGATCGACATCCTGCGGCGCAACCGTGGTCAGGCGCTGATCCGGGGCTTCGCTGACTGGTGGCTGGATATCCGTGACATGGGCTGGCATGACGATCCCGCCATGTGGCAGATCCAGCGCCAGCTCAACCCGGCTGAGGACGTGCGCTTAAGTTCGGACAAGCCCTACGCGCCGCAAATCCTCGCGGTGGTCGACGAAGACAGCTTCAATTTCCTTGCTGGGAACGCCCGTTCGCTGACACATCCGCTTGTCTACGCTTCGAGACTCGCTTTCGGGCGT
>JAQUEX010000294.1 GCA_028684935.1 Kiritimatiellia bacterium
AGCGTGCGGCCCTTCGTCCAGCCGTCGGCGTAGGCGTCAGGGTGTCCGCGCGGCGGATACGGCGTGCCGGGCTCGATCACGGTGTAGCCGCAGTCGGTCAGGAACAACCCCCACTTGCGCTGCTCGGCCAGCACGGGCAGATAGCGGAAGCGTGATTTCGGTGACGATGCCAGCGTTTTCATGGGCTCGACTCTCTCGCAATCTTAAATTTTGCCCACAGATTACGCAGATTTCCGCAGATAGTCATCCCTTTTGTGTCCATCTGCGTCATCTGCGGATAACATGACCCCTCTTGCTAAAACGGTCCTTCGCAAAACGACGCACAGCGTATATGGAAAACGAGAAAAGCTCAACCACCTTGCCATAAAATGTAAAACTTTTGCCAGAATGTGCATGGCCATTCCCGGGCTGGGCGGGGGATACTGTCCGCCATGAACGGGACCCTCGTGATGAAAGACAACGTTAAGGTCGGATTCTTCAGCATCGGGCTCGAGACCTACTGGGCTCAGTTCAAGGGGTTGAAAGAAAACCTGCTGGGCTATCACGCGCAGATCCGCGAGGAACTGGAGAGCTATGGCGTGATGGTTGTGGACGGCGGTCTGGTGGACGATCCGGTCAAGGCGCGCTCCGCAGGCCGGCTGTTCCGCGAGGAGGGCGCGGAGATCGTCTTTCTTTTCATCTCGACCTACGCGCTCTCTTCCACGGTTCTGCCGGCGGTGCAGGAGGCGGGATTGCCTGTGGTGGTGCTCAACATCCAGCCTGTGGCGCAACTGGATTACGAGGCGTTCAACGCGCTGGGCGACCGCGGTGCGATGACCGGCGTGTGGCTCGAACACTGCCAGGCGTGCAGCGCGCCGGAGATCGCCTGCGCCTTCAACCGCGCGGGTATCGACTACCATCTGGTGACCGGCCACCTGCAGGACCCCGAGGTGTGGCGCGAGCTGCGCGAGTGGACCGACGCGGCGCGGGTGCGGGCGGGCATGCGCGCGAACCGCATGGGCGTGCTGGGTCACTACTACTGCGGCATGCTGGACGTCTACAGTGATCTCGGACAGCAGTCCGCCGTGTTCGGCACGCATGTCGAACTGCTGGAGATGTGCGAGCTGCACGCGCTGCGCGAGGCGGTCACGAAGCGGCAGATCGCAGGGAAAATTGCGGAGTTCAGAAAACGGTTCGATGTCTCGCGTGAATGCGAGAAAGCCGAGCTTGAGCGTGCGGCCCGCACCTCTGTCGCGCTCGATGCGCTCATCAAAAAACATGACCTCGGGTCCATGGCCTACTATTACGAAGGACAGCCGGGCAATGCATACGAGAACATTGTGACCTCGATCATCGCGGGCAACACGCTGCTGACCGGACGCGGCGTACCGGTGGCAGGCGAATGCGAAGTGAAGAACGCCCAAGCCATGAAAATCATGGATCTTTTCGGTGCGGGCGGGTCGTTCTCCGAGTTCTATCTGGCCGATTTCAAGGACGACGTGGTCTATCTCGGGCTCGACGGGCGGGGCGGGTGCTCGTTCATAAAGACTTGGCGTTGCTGTCCGGTACGCGTCTCTGGCATTTCCGGCAGTCCGAATTCGTCTTCCCGGACACGGTGAAAAAGGTTCAGGTCTGGCTCAGGATGTGCGAAGGCGCCGCGGGGACTCCGACTTGGAGAAGTGGGGGGCTTTCAACGAGGCCATTTTTGCGCATGCCATTGAACGCTACGGCAAGGAGGAGGTTGCAAAATGGCTTTGGGAAATCTGGAACGAGGCCAGCGGTGAATTCGATGGCACACCCGGGCAGTTCGCCGATCTGAGCGAACAGGTCTATCTCGCGAAGGAACGCATCGAGAAGGCATACGGGGCCAGGATTCTGATGGGCCTCGAAATACGGCGTGCTTGAGCCGCCCGAAGTGTCACTCAAAGACGGTCAGGCCACGGTCACGATTTCTCTCCCCGGCCCGGGAATCAGGCTGGTAGAATTAAAGCCTGAATAAGGGAGCCATCGTTTGCACAGAAAGGGATGTCCGGCATGATGGGGGTTGAGGTCTTGTCAGTGTGTGAGCGGTAGAGGAGGCTAAAGGCATGCTACGGTACGGATATGCAGGGTGCGTGATGATGATGGCGGTTGCTCTGCGTGCGGATACGCTGGAGAACCGGTTCCGCGAGTTGCCGAGGGCGGCGCGGCGCAACACGGGGCCGCTGTTCTGGCTGCACGGGGATGAGAAGCCGGAGCGGTTGAACGCGGTGTTGGACAAAGTGGCGGAAGGCGGCAACGGCGCGTTCACCGCCGAGTCGCGGCCGCACAAGGAGTGGCTGGGCGAGGGATGGTACCGTGACCTCGGCATCTGTCTGGACGCGGCGAAACGGCACGACTTGAAGATGTGGATCTTTGACGAGGACTGGTGGCCCAGCCAGACCGTGGCGGGCAAGGTCCCGCAACAGTACGCCGCGAAGCGGCTGAAGGGCCAGGCGGTTCTTCTCAAACCTGGCGACCGTTACGACGGCAATCCCGCAAAGGACGCTGCCTTTGTCGCACTCGTGGCCGGCCGCCTGGACAAAGAGGGCCGGGCGGTGATCGCCGACTCGCTTGTGGACCTGACTCCGCTGGCACGCAAAGGGCCTGTCTCGTGGAGAACTCCCGCCGACGGCGCGGCGTGGCAGGTGATGGTTTTTTCGTGGGTGACCGCGCCGCGTCTCAAACAGGGCAACCGCCTCTCCGTAGACGGCATGAGCCGGGATTGCGTGGCGTGGTTCATCCGCACCGTGTACGACCCTCACCACGCGCGTTTCGGCAAGGATTTCGGCACGACCATCGCCGGTTATTTCTACGACGAGCCCGAGACAGCGGGTGACTGGGGCACGGAGTTGGATGCCACTTTTAGAGCGCGCGGCGTCGGCTGGATGCCCTGTTACGTGGCGTGGCTCTTCACGCTCGCGGGCGAAGCGCAGGCTGCAGCCAAGTATCAGTATGCCGTGGCGCGCGCCGAGACGTGGGGACGCACGATGTTCGGCGGGATCACCGAGTGGTGCCGCTGGCGTGGCGTGCTCTCTATCGGGCATTTCATGGAGCACAACCAGCTCTATGTCCACAACGACTACTGCGCGGGCGATATGATGCTGCTTCAGAAATACAGTTCCATGGGCGGGATCGACGCGGTTTTCGATCAGTTCGTCATGGGACAGCGCGATACGCGGCGCGATGCGCCCTGCTGGCAGACGCCCAAACTCGCCAGTTCCATCTCTCACGTGTATGGCAAAGCGGATGACCTCGCGATGTGCGAGATCTTTGGCGCCCGCGGCCAGGATCTCACATATCCGGAAATGAAATGGTGGTTAGACCGCATGCAGGTCTGCGGGGTCAACGTGATGATCCCGCACTCGTTCAATCCGCAGGCACCGCATGACACCGATTGCCCGCCCTACTTCTACAACGGCGGGTTCGAGCCGCGCTTCGCGCTCTACCGCGTCTGGGCGGACTACTCCAGCCGCCTTTCGCTGATGCTCACCGGCGGGCGGCATGTCTGTCCGGTGGCTGTGCTCTTCAGCGGCAACGCACGGCAGGTCGGCGCCTACACCACGCCGGAGGATTTCACGTCAGCCTTGCAGGACGCGCTCTACGACTGCGACTGGCTGCCCTTCGAGCGCTTCGAGGACAGCGTCACGAAAATCAAGGGCAATGAATTGCGTCTGCACGGCGAGCGTTATCGCGCGCTGGTGGTGCCGCCGACCGAGGGCATCACGTTCGCGACGCTTGAGAAGACGCTAGCCTTCTTCGAGGCGGGCGGCACGGTGATCGGCTACGGCTGCCTGCCCGAACGTTCGCTGACGCTCGGCAAGACGGCGGCGGATATTGCACGGCTGCGCGAGGCGATTTGGGGCGCGGACGCGCGGCCGGGCAAGTCAGCGTGCCGCACCAGCGCGAAGGGCGGCAGGAGCTTTTTTCTGGCCGAGCAGCCGAGCCAGGCCGAGTTGGCAGCGACGCTGGGCGAGGCCGGCGTGCCGCCTGTGTTGCGCGTACTTTCAGGCGAGACCGGCGGCTGGGTCCATGCATTGCGGCGCGTCGACCGCGAGCGCCGCGACGTGCTCTTCAT
>JAQUEX010000055.1 GCA_028684935.1 Kiritimatiellia bacterium
AACAGGAAAGCAGGCGGGTATGAAGCAGATCGGTGTGGGCCTTATCGGATTTGGGACCGTGGGCGCGGGTGTCGCGGACGGTTTGCAGCGCAACCGCAAGGTGATGGCGCAGCGGCTGGGCGTGGAGGTCGTGCTCACGCGCATTGCGGATGTCGACATCACGACCGACCGCGGCGTGGCGATCGATCCCGCGCTGCTGACGACCGACGCGATGGCGGTCATCAACGACCCCGGCATCCAGATTGTCGTGGAACTGATCGGCGGCACCGGCGTGGCCAAGACCTTGGTGCTGGCCGCGCTGAACGCGGGCAAGTCGGTGGTCACGGCCAACAAGAAGCTGTTGGCCGAGTGTGGCGAGGAGATCTTTGGCGCTGCCGAGAAGAACGGCGTGGACATCTATTTCGGTGCGAGCGTGGGCGGCGGCATCCCGATCATCCGCGTGCTGCGCGAGGGGCTCGCCGGCAATGAGATCCAGAGTATCCACGGCATTCTCAACGGCACGTGCAACTATATCCTGACGCGCATGGAGCACGAAGGCCTGCCGTTCGCCAAGGTGTTGAAAGAGGCGCAGAAGGCCGGCTACGCCGAGGCCGACCCGGGCTTGGACATCGACGGGCTGGACACGGCGCACAAGGCGATCATCCTCGCGTCACTGGCCTACGGGTTTCACGTGCCGCTGGCGCAGGTGCTGGTGGAGGGCATCCGCAACCTGTCGGGCATGGATGTCAAATTCGCGGCCGAGTTCGGGTACCGCATCAAGCTGCTGGCCGTGGTCAAGCGCGACGCCGGCGAGGTGGAGGTGCGCGTGCACCCCACGCTGGTTCCGCTTGCGCACATGCTGGCCTCGGTGAACCATGTGTTTAACGCGGCGATGGTGCACGGCGACCTCAGCGGCGACACGCTCTATTATGGGCGCGGGGCCGGGCGCGAGCCCACGGCGAGCACCGTGATCGGCGACATCGGCGACATCGCGCGCAACCTGATGGCGGGCCGCTCGCGCTACCGGCGCGGCGTGAACACGGCCAACCAGGGCCAGGTGCGCATACGCCCCGCCGCAGAGATCGTGAGCCGTTATTACGTGCGCCTGATGGTGCTGGACAAGGCCGGCTCGCTGGGCACGATGACGACCATCCTCGGCCGGCACGGCGTGAGCATTCTGGCGGCTACGCAGAAGGAGTCACCCGCCGAGCTGGCGGATGCCGGGTATGTGCCGGTGGTGATCCTGACTCATCCGGCCAAAGGCGCGGAGATGGATGCGGCGCTGCGCGAGATCCGGGCGGCGGGCGTGCTGAACGAAGAACCTGTGAAACTGCGGATGATCTAGCTGAGGGAGTGGACGTGACGATGAAGGTATGCAAATTCGGTGGGACGTCGGTCGCCAATGCGGAGCAGGTGGCCAAAATCGTGGACATTGTGCTGGCCGACCCGTCGCGCCGCATCGTGGTGGTGTCGGCGCCGGGCAAGCGGACAAAGAGTGACGCCAAAGTCACGGATCTGCTGATCGCGTGTGCCGAGCTGGCGCTGGCGGACAAGGACTGCGAGTCGGCGCTCGCCGCCATCGTGGAGCGCTATGCCGAGATCCAGCGCGACCTCGGTCTGCCGGTCGGGATCACCGCCGAGATCGAGAAAGACCTGCGTTTCCGTCTGGCGGGCGACAAGTCGCATCGCGGCATCTTCATGGACTGCATGAAGGCGGCCGGCGAGGACAACAGCGCCAAGCTGGTGGCGCAGGCGTTCCAGTCGCGCGGCGCGCGCGCGGTCTATGTGAATCCGCACGACGCCGGCATGTATCTGACGAGCGACTACGGCAACGCGCAACTGCTCGACGAATCCTATCAGTACCTGGCCAAGACGCTGCGCGATCATGAGGAGCTGGTGATCTTTCCCGGATTTTTCGGCTACACCAAGGACGGCAAGGTGGCGACCTTCCCGCGCGGCGGCTCGGACATCACCGGGTCGATCCTGGCGGCGGCGGTCAAGGCCGACGTCTACGAGAACTTCACGGATGTCGACTCGGTTTATCCGGTCGATCCCCGTCTGGTGCCCGAGGTCAAGTCCGGGATCGCGGCGATGACCTACCGTGAAATGCGCGAACTCTCCTATGCCGGGTTCGGCGTCTTTCACGACGAGGCGGTCATTCCGGCGGTCAAGGCCGGTGTGCCGATCAACGTGCGCAACACCAACCGGCCCGAGGAGCCGGGCACGATGATCGTGCAGTCGCGCCGCGTGTTGGCAGGCAGCGTCGTGGGCATCGCGAGCGACGACGGCTTCTGCAACATCTTCGTCGACAAATACATGATGAACCGCGAGGTCGGCTTCGGCCGCCACCTGCTGCAGATCCTGGAGTGGGAGGGCGTCTCGTACGAGCACATGCCCTCCGGCATCGACAACGTCTCGGTGGTGATCCGCGACAGGAACTTCAGCCCGGAGTGCGAGCGCCGCGTGGTGGAGCGCATCAAGCGCGACCTCAACCCTGACGCCGTGCTGGTGGAGCGGGGCTACGCGCTGGTGATGGTGGTGGGCGAAGGGCTCTACTACACGGTGGGCATGGCGTCCAAGGCCACCCGGGCGCTCTCCGACGCCGGGGTCAACATCGAGATGATGAACCAGGGCTCTTCCGAGATCAGCATGATGTTCGGCGTCAAGGCCGAGCAGCGCGCCAAGGCGGTGCAGGCGCTTTACAAAGCGTTTTTCTAACGCGGGGGCACACGTGTCTTTTAACGCAGAGGCGCAAAGGTGCAAAGCCGCAAAGCAGGTCTGAGCCTCTTTGCGCCTTCGCGGCTTTGCGGGGATAACTTCCGGAGCGCCATGGAAAAAGTCTACATCTACGACACGACGCTGCGCGACGGCGCGCAGGGCGAGGGCATCTCGTTCTCGGACACGGCCAAGGTGCGGTTCGCGCATCTGCTGGATGAATTCGGGGTGGACTTTATCGAGGGCGGGTTCGCGGGGTCGAACCCGCGCGACCGGCGTTTTTTCGACGACATCCGCAAGGAGCGGCTGGCGCACGCCCGCGTGACGGCGTTCGGCAGCACGCGGCGCGTGGATGTGGACGCGCAGGGCGACCCTCAGCTTGCCGGCCTGCTCGCGGCGGAGACCGAATGGGTCACGATCTACGGCAAGTCGTGGCTGCTGCACGTGCGCGATGTGCTGCGCACGACCGGCGACAACAACCTGCAGATGATCGCCGACACCGTGGGGTTCCTGCGGGCGGCGGGGCGGCGCGTGCTGTTCGACGCCGAGCACTTTTTCGACGGGTACAAGGATGATCCGGCGTACGCGCTGGGCGCGCTGCAGGCGGCGCTGCGCGAGGGGGCCGACGGGGTGGTGCTCTGCGACACCAACGGCGGCTGTCTGCCGCACGAGATTTTCGCGATCACGCAGACGGTGTGCGCGGCGTTGCCCGGTGCGCAGGTCGGCATCCACACCCACAACGACAGCGGGCTGGCGGTGGCCTGTTCGCTGGAGGCGGTGCGCGCCGGCGCGCGCCAGGTGCAGGGGTGCGTCAACGGCTACGGCGAGCGCACCGGCAACGCCAACCTGACGACGATCATCCCCGCGCTGGAGCTGAAGATGGGGTTTGCGTGCGTCGGGGCCGAGCGGCTGCGCCGGCTGCGTGAGGTCTCGCTGGTGACCGACGATCTGGCCAACCAGCGGCCGGACCCGCGTCAGCCCTACGTGGGGCGCTCGGCCTTCAGCCACAAGGCGGGCGCGCACGTCAACGCCGTCCAGAAGAACACGCGCACCTTCGAGCACATCGAGCCCGAGGCGGTGGGCAACCAGCGCCATGTGCTGGTCTCCGAGCTGTCGGGTGCGGCCAACGTGATGATGAAGGCGGCCGAGCTGGGCACCGATTTCAGCGGGCTGGACAAAGAGCGGGCGCGGGCGATCCTCGACGAGGTCAAGCGGCGCGAGAACCGGGGCTACTCCTACGAGTCGGCGGACGGCTCCTTCAAGATCCTGCTGCAGAAAGTGCTCAACAAGCACCGTCCCTTTTTCGAGCTGGAGGGCTTCCGCGTGATCGTCGAGAAGCGCGGCAGCGACGAGCCGTGCCTCTCCGAGGCCACGGTCAAGGTCAAGGTCAACGGCGTGACCGAACTGACGGCCGGCGAGGGGCATGGGCCGGTCGACGCGCTCAACGCGGCGCTGCGCCAGGCCCTGACGCGCTTCTATCCCGAAATCGAGCAGATCGCGCTGACGGACTACCGGGTGCGTATACTGGACCCGCAAGAGGCGACCCGGGCCATGACGCGCGTGCTGATCGAGTCCGGCGACGGCGCGCGCCAGTGGGGCACGGTGGGCGTCTCCGAGAACATCATCGAGGCGTCGTGGCAGGCTTTGCTGGACAGCATCGAGTACAAGCTTTTCGAAACCCGCGCGACGGGAGAAGAGGTAAAAAGTAAGAGGTAATACGTAATCAGCGGGAAGTGCGAAGGATAAAGGGGGAGGGGCTGTCTGACAGAAACCTGAAACCAGAAACCAGGCCCCCCCCTTCTCTCATGCCGCCGGCCAGAGGTGCACGACCAGAAAGGCCACCGCGATGCCCACGAGCATGCCGGCGAAGACCTCTTTGCGCGTATGGCCGAGCAGTTCCTTGAGGCGGGTGTGGCGCAGCTTGTGCTGTTTGAACAGCTCCTCGATCATCACGTTGAGCACGCGCGCCTGGTGGCCGGCGGCGCGCCGGACATTGGCGGCGTCAAACATCGTGATGGCGGCGAAGCCGGCCGCGAGCATGGCCACCGGCGAGGTGAAGCCCTCGGTCAGGCCGATCGAGGTGCAGAGGCCGCAGACCATGGCGGAGTGGGCGCTGGGCATGCCGCCGGTGCTGAGCAGGTAGCGGAAATCAATTTGCCGGGTTCGGACAAAGCCGGTGGTCATTTTGATCAACTGGGCGAGGGTCCAGCCGATGAACGATGACCAAAACCAAGGGGTGGCAAAGTAATGGAGCGGGTTGGGGTCGGCGATCATAGCAGTTCTTCTCGGGCTGTCAGCAGGTCCTTGGGGCCGCGCAACCTTTGATGGTTTCATTATGGCACGCCTGCCGCGCCGGAGGCAATGCGATTTTCTGACGGGACGATTTTTTGCGTTTCTGTATTGCATTCCCCGGCGCATCTGATTAAATTAAGTGTGCTAAATGATAAAAGGGTGACGCAGAGGGTGGTTCCCTCGGCCCGGCTTGGAGATCGTCAACATGAATAATGAGAAAACGTTGCGGAGAACGGTGTGTGTGGCGGCAGCCCTCTTCTGTCTGGCGGAGCCTGTCGCGGCTCAGGTCGGGCGGCTGGGCCAGCGGACGGCCGCGCAGGCCGGTGCCAAGAAAGACGAGGAGACGGTCAAGATTTCACGGTTCCCGCCTCCGGGCAAGACGGCGATGGTGAAGACCCCGGAGTTCAGCTATTCGGTGAACAACATCCAGCCCAAAGTGAACCGCAAGCAACGCGAATGGGCGCTTTTCGAGGTGAAATACGAGACCTCGGCCAAGTGGACCGATGAATTGACCTTCGTCTACCACGTGATGACCAAAGGCCGTGACGAGCAGAACAAGGAGCTGTTCAGCTACTACACGACCACCGTTCGTTACATCGACATCCCCAAAGGCGACCACATGAGCTGCGTGGCGCTGCCGCCGAGTCTGGTCGAGCGTTACGGCGAACCGATCGCCGTGGCACTGGAGATTACCGGCAAAGACGGTTCGGTGCTGGCCAGTGAGGCGCTGGCCTCGGGCATCCAGTTGCCGAAGGAGTGGTGGCGCGACAGCAACGTGATGGACAAACGTGATGCGGCCGGCAATCCATTCCTCGTCCGGCGCAACGGTTTGGTTGACCGTCTGAAGACCCCGTTCGCGTTGATCAACCCGGACGATTACGAGGTGGTGCAATAGTGTTCTCTTCTGACCGCATCCTCGCGCTCAACGTGGGCGCGAGCAAAATCGTTTTAGCCGAATTCGCTGTCAAGAGCGGGCGCGCGCCGGAGTTGACCAACTACGGCATGTCCGAGCTCGGGACCGATCCGGACAATGAAACAAGCATCGGCACCCATTTGGTCGCCGCCGTGCGCGAGATCATGAAGACGCGCGGCATCCGGCCGGCGCCGCTGATGCTCTCTCTTTCCGGGCAAATGGTGTTTCCCCGGTTTGTGCGGCTGCCGGCCGTCTCCGAGGACAAACTGCTCCAGATGGTGCAGTACGAGGTCGAGCAGAACGTCCCGTTCCCGATGAACGAGATTGTCTGGAACCACCAGTTCATCGGCGACGCCTCGATGGGCGAGCAGTGCGCGATGATCGTGGCGGCCAAGACCGAGAGTGTCCGCGAGATCACCGACCGCATCGTGGAGATGGGGCTGGAGCCTGAGATCGTGGACGTGGCGCCGATGGCGCTTTATAACTGCCTGCGCTACAACTACTCGCAGTTGGACGGCTGCACGGTGGTGCTCGATATCGGCGCGCGCTCAACCAACCTGATTTTTGTCGAAGACGAGAAGATCTACAACCGCTGCATCCCGGTGGCCGGCAATGCCATCACGCAGGAGGTCGCCAAGAGCGTCCAGATCCCCTTCGCGGAGGCCGAGGCGCTCAAACGCCAGGTCGCGTTCGTGTCGCTGGGCGGGGTGACGGCCTCCGAAGACGAGACGGCCGAGCGGGTCTCCAAGGTCGTGCGCAACGTGGTCACGCGTCTGCACGCCGAGATCAGCCGTTCCGTCAACTTTTACCGCAGCCAGCAGGGGGGCAGCGCGCCGGTCCGGATGTTCTTGACGGGCGGCTCGTCGGTCATGCCGCATCTGGACACGTTCTTCCGCGAGAAACTGCAGATCGAAGTCGCCTACCTCAACCCCTTCGCGAACGTGGCGCTCAGCAGCCGCATCAACCGCGAGCGGGCTGGCGTCGACGCCTTTGTGCTGGCCGAGAGCGTCGGCCTGGCGCTGCGCCGATCGCTGGCGTGTCCGGTTGAGATCAATCTGATGCCGCCCGAGATCGTCAAGCGCAAATCCTTCAAGAAACGCGTGCCGTTCTTCGCGCTGGCCGCGGCCGGCCTGCTGCTCTGCCTGGGCATTTGGGCCATGTACGCCAAGCAGATCGCCCAACTCTACCGCGCGCAGAGCGCGCAGGTGACCGAGGCGCTGAACGCGCGCAGGTCGGACCAGTCGCGCCTCGGCAAGGTGGTGAAGGCCAAGGAGGGGGTGGCGCAGCGGGCCGAGGCGCTGCGAGACGTGATCCTGCAGCGGAACGCGTGGCTCAAACGGATGGACGCGGTGCGTAAAAGTCTGTTCGAGGGGGTCTGGCTCACCGAACTGGTCCCGATCAAGGGCGCGGAGGGCCGCGTGACCGGACTGCGCATCGTCGGACGCGGCTGGGCGGATAAGCTCAAGGCCGTGGAGGAGAAAGAGCGCGCCGCCGGCCGCAACACGACCGCGCTTGAAGTGCTGCGCGACCGCCTGAAAATGCAGTCGGTGTTCGGCAACGGGCCCAAGGATGTCCGGATCACCGGTATGAAGGACATCGAGGCCTATTTGATCGAATTTACTATTGAGGCGACGTTGGCTGAAGCTGCCGTGAAGGAAACCCAAGAGAAATGAAACGTCATCAGATCACATTGATCGCCTGCGGGGTCCTGATGGCCGCCGTCTGCGTGGTCGCCGGATGGTTCCTCATCACCGCGATGTCTGCGAAAAACGCGGCAGCGGAGGAGCGGAATCAAGCGTTCGACGAGTTGCAGAAGATCTACCGCGCCAAAGTTTTCCCCAGCGACGCCAACATCGCGCGCATCGGTGAAGACCAGAAGACCCTCGAGACCTGGCTGGTCACGGCCTCCAACCAGGTCCATAAAGGTGACCTCCAGATCGACTCCAAGAACCCGACCAGCTTCAAGCAGGCGCTCCAGGCCACGGTCCGCAAGCTGTCGGCCCAGCCGGGTGCCGTGCAGGGCAAGATCGTCGCGCCCGGCTTCAACTTCGGGTTCGATCAGTATCTCGGTCAGTCAGACAGCCTGCCGTCCACCGAGCATGTGGACCGGCTCACCGCGCAGCTCACGATCATCGAGAAGCTTTGCGAAGAGCTTTACGCCGCCAACATCCTGGAGCTGAAGAGCGTCTCCCGCGAAATCTTCGATGCGGCCCAAAAGCAGGCAGAGGGGGAGGAGGCATCCGGCTCCCGGCGGCGCAACTCGCGGCGGCGTGACGACGGCGGCGAGGGCGCGCAGAGCGCCAAGGCCGGCGGCCTCGAATCGGACTTTTGGACAAGTCAGCGCTTTACGTTCGAATTTCAGGCGCGTCCGGCGGCCTTTATTGATGTGTTGAACCGTCTGGCGGCGATGGAGCTTTTCGTGGTGGTGGCCGAGGCCGAAATCCGCAAGGCGGCCGATCCGCTGGCCCAGTTCAACGCCAAGAAAAAGGAAGGCGCGGCGAAGACGAATCCGGACGGCACGCCTGTCGTGGCCGTTGATCCGGCCACGCTGTCGCATGTCGAGCGGATCGTGACCGATCCGGAACTGGAACCGCCGGTAAACGTGAAACTTGACATCGATGTCTACTCGTTTGAGGGAGTGTAACCCGTGGCCTTGAAACTCAACGTGAACAACCCCATCGTCAGGCACTACGACAAAATGATCGTCGTGGTGGTGCTGATCGGCCTTCTCATCTCCCTCTTCTACCTCACGCGCGCCGCCGGCCCGGCACGGGCGCGCGAAGAGGCCGGTTACAAGCGGCAGATCGACTCGCTCAAACCCGTGTCCGCCGACCTGGCCGCCATCGATATGGCCGATTTCGAAGCGGCGACGCGCCTGGCTCGCGCACCGTTGCAGCTTGAGCGCCCGGACGGCAAGCGTGCCGGTTTCTTGGCCCCCGAGCGGCGCGTGATCTGCGTCATCAAGGAGTGTCAGAAGCCGATTCCGTACTCCGCCGAAACCTGCCCGTTCTGCGGCGGCGGCCAACCCAAACCGCCTGAAACCAACTTGGAAAAAGACAGCGACGGCGACGGTATCCCCGACAGAATCGAAATCGAGCTGGGCCTCAACCCGCAGGACCCCGCGGATGCCAAAGGGGATCTGGACAGCGACGGCTTCAGCAATATCGAGGAGCTGTCCGCCAAGCCGCCGACCGACCCCAAAGACCCAAAATCCCACCCGGCCGTGGTCAATCTGCTGCGCGTCAAAGAACTGCGCGGCAAACGCATGCCGTTGGTCTTCAGCGCTGTCAACAAGATGCCCGACGGCAAGTACCAGATCGTTTTCAATCAGATCGAGCCGACACGCCGCACCTACTGGGTGCGCGAAAATGAAAAGATCGATGAGACCGGCTTCATGGCCGGTACGGTGACCGTCAAGTCCGTGGAGCGCGAGAATCCCAATATGCCCGGGATCAAGATGCGCGAGGATGCCTCGACCGTCACGGTGAAACGACTGTCGGACAACAAAGAAGTGACGTTGAAAATCAACGAAAGCGGGAAAGTCACGGATGTTGAAGCGGTCATCGTGCTGCCGCTCGATAACGCCGAGTATTCGGTGGTCGAGGGCGGGACGCTGAAAGTCCGCGAAGAAACGTTCCGCGTGCTAACCGTGGACAGCGGCAAGACGTCTGTCACGATAGAGAATGAGGCGAGCGGGCAACAAAAAGTTATTCCCAAGCTTGATTAGCGGCACTAATCAAGTTAACATGATCGCTTTTTGTTGCAGGATAGGGTAAAGAAGCTGCCACAAATAGGAGTCTCTCCAGATGACGCACAGTTCAAGGTGGTTGGTGGTATTGAGTGTTTCCGTCATGGCCTGCGGTGCCGTGACAGGCCTGTACGCGCAGGATGATCTCGAAGCGCTGCTTCAAGACTTGGGCGGCAAGCAGAAAAAACCGGCAGCCGCCGCTGCACAGCCGGCGGCGCCCGCGCCGGCCGAAGTGAAGCCGGCCGAGGCAGCCCCCGTCCCGGCCGCGCCCGCGCCCAAAGCGGTCGAGAAACCGGCTGAGCCCGCACCCGCACCGGCACCGGCCCCCAAGGCTGAAGAAAAGCCGGCCGCACCCGCGCCGGCTGAAGCTCCGGCCGTAGTTCCGGCCCCGACACCGGCCCCGACACCGGCCCCGACACCGGCCCCGGCTGCGGCGGCAGACGATACCTCAAGCCTGGTCTCGGAGCTGGTTACGCTGGAGACGATCCGTCGCAAGTCCTTGGACAGCCATGGCTTTGCCTCGCTCGAGGCCGCGCGCACGGCGCTGGCCGCCGGCGATTTCGCGCTGGCCCGCGAACAATACAAGCAGGCACTGGAGTTCATCGGTAACCGCCCCGCCACCCAGGCCGCCCGTGACGAGGCCAAGGCCGGCATGGCGGAAGCCTTCTATCTGGATGCCAAGCAGGCGATGAAGGCCGCTGACGCCGACAAGGCGTTGCCGCTCGCCGCGCAGGCCAAAGAGTTCGGCCACCCGCAGGCCGACCGTTTGATCGAGACCCTCAAGCGTCAGCCGCCCAAGGCTGCGGCTGACACCTCCAGTATCTCCCACCGGGTCAATGAAGAAGAGTTCAAGGAAAAGCGCGATGACATTCGCCGCCGCCTGCGCCGCTCGCGTCAGTATTATACGACGGCCGAGTACGACAAGTCCCTGGAGGAGTGCGAGTTGATCCTGCGCGACTACCCGCACGAGGTCGAGGCGATGGAGTTGCGTGACCGTATCGCCGACCGCATGAAGGCTGTCGCCGATGTCGAGTTCGAAGCCACGCGCAGCAAGATGATTCAAGAGGTCCGCAAGACATGGACGCCCGACCGTTACGCCATCGACAGCGCGCAGAGCCCCAAGGGCGGCGGTGACGTCACAAGCAAGAAGATGACGATCGATCCGCTGGGCACCAAGACGGCTGAGCAGGTCATCCAGCAGAAACTGCGCGACATCGTGATTCCGGAAGTCACCTTCCGCCCGCCGGCCACCATCATCGATGCGGTGGATTTCTTCAAGCAGGCCAGCCGCGATTTCGACAAGCCCGAGATTCCGATGGAGCAGCGCGGCGTCAACCTCGTGCTCAAGCTGAACACCGGCGCCACCGCAGCGCCGGCTCCCGAAAACAACGATCCCTTTGCTCAGCCTGCGGCCAGCGCGGCCCCGGGCGGCGTGCCGGCCATCTCGGCGCTGAGCGCCCGCTTCATCAACCTCTACGATGCCCTCAAGCTGGTTTGCGACGTCACCGGCATGAAGTTCAAAATCCGCGGCAACATCGTCATGATCGTGCCGGCCAACGAGCCGGATTCCGAGTTGATGACCCGCTCCTACAACGTGCTTTCGTCGTTGAGTGATCGTATGTCGGCGATGGGCAGCGAGATGGGGTCGCAGGCCGGCGGCGGCGACACCACCTTTATGCAGACGGCCGACATGGGCCAGAAACAGGACTGGAAAGTCTTTTTCGAGCAGATGGGCGTGAAATGGCCGGACGGCTCTTCCATCTCTTACCTCGCCACCATCGGCAAGCTGCGCGTCACCAACACCGCCGAGCAGCTCTCGGTCTTCGAACAGGTGCTGGAGGACCTCAACGTCACGCCCCGCCTGATCGAGATCGAGGCGCGCTTTGTGGAGGTCGCGCAGGAAGACCTCAACTCGCTCGGCTTTGAGTGGCTGCTGAACAGCGACTTCAGCTTCGATGCCGGCGGCTTCCTGGACAACGCGCTGAATCTGCGCGAGTTCAGCAACAAGCCGGTCCAGCTCACCGATGCCACGGGTCGCCCGCTCTTCCAGGCAGACGGCACCACGCCGCTGATGGGCTACGCGCCCTATACGCGTCCCGCTTCGAAGGCTGGACAGACCGGTTACTACTGGGATGGTGCGTCGCAGATCCCTGCGCCCGTCGGCGCCGGCCAGTACGGCTTGGTCAACGCGGCCAGCCACAATGCGAACATGAACGCCATCGACGGCGTGAACTACAGCACCGGCCAGCGCTATCTGAGCACCGAGGGCAACAAGATCGCGGGCGAGGGCGCCAGCATCAACGACAACTTCATGCGCGTCAACGCGTTCCTCGGCAACGCCGACCTCTCCATGATCCTGCACATGCTGAGCCAGCGCTCAGACACCGATCTGCTGTCGGCTCCCAAAGTGGTCACCAAGTCCGGCCAGGAAGCGATCATGAAGGTCGTGACCGAGTATATCTACCCGACGGAGTTCGAAGTCCAGGAGATCGATGCGTCGGGCGGCGGCAGCAACAACTCCACAACGTCCGTGCCGGTGCCCTTCATGGTTGAGCCGCAGAATTTCGAGATGCGCGAGGTCGGCGTGATCCTGCAGGTCGTGCCGGAAGTCTCGGCCGAAGGCCAGATGATCAATCTGATGCTGAACCCGCAGGTCGTTTCCGAGCCGGTCTGGAAAAACTACGGCACCAAGATCCCGGTTGAGAAGCAGGCGCCGCTGCTGTCGGATGCCGCCGCCGCATTGTTGAGCCCGGCTGAGCTGTTGAATATCATGAATCCCAAGCCGGAGTACACCGAACTGCCGATGGAGCAGCCCTTCTTCCATGTGCGCTCGGTGCAGACGCAGCTCTCGGTATACAACGGCGCCACCGTTGTGATGGGCGGCCTGATCACGGAAGACCGCAAGACGATGGAAGACAAGATTCCTTTCCTGGGCGATCTGCCTTTCCTCGGGCGTCTTTTCCGCAGCCGTTCCGAACAGTCTGTGAAACGCAATCTCCTGGTTTTCGTGACTGCGCGCTTGGTGGATCCGGCCGGCCGCGTGGTGCGGACCGGCGGCGAATCGCCGTTGTTGGCCGGCGGCGCTGAGGGCCGGACGCCCGCTCCCGTCGCAGAGGTCGGTGCGCAACCCGACGCAGCGATTCAGTAATTAGCCTGATCGCGGTTTCTTTGACCGGCGTCGGTTGGATGAGTGTGCAGGCGGGACGGTCGTGTGAGCCGTCCCCCTTCCTGTTGTATACCCCTGTTGACGTCAGTCTGCATGGTCATGCGTGTAGCCATAACCGGCGGCATCGCGTGCGGCAAGAGTCTCTTTTCCCAGACCCTTAGGCGATTGGGCGCGGAGCTTCTTGACGCCGATGACGTGGTTCACCGTCTCGAGGCCCCCGGCGGCGAGGCTGTTCCTGCCTTGGTGCGTCTGTTCGGTGCCTCTGTTCTCGGCAAGGACGGCGGCATTGACCGCGCGGTGCTGGGAGAACGCGTGTTCAGCGATCCTGCGGCGTTGCGCCGCTTGAACGCGGCCGTGCACCCGCTGGCTCGACAGATCCTCCAGACCTGGTCTGAGGAGCCTGCCGACCGGATCCGGATTGCCGTCATCCCGCTTCTCTTTGAGGCGGGATGGAGCGACGACTGGGATATCATTATTTGTCTCGCGTCAAGCGAGGCGCTTCAACGTGAGCGACTCATGCGCAGCAGAGGCCTGACCGATGAGCAGGCCCGCAGGCGCATCGCCGCGCAGATGCCGGTGGCTGAAAAGGCCGCTCGCTCGCATCTCGTGGTTCACAACGATGCCGATGCCGAGGCGTTGGCGAGGGAGGCGGAACAAGTCTACCGCTTCCTGACGGAGAAAGCCGATGAGTACAGAAAACGAGTCACCTGAGCAGAACACACCGCCGGCGCAGCCCGCGAACCGTGAGGCAGGCGGCGACGCGCCGCGTTCGAAATGGGCGCGTTTCGCCTCGCGCCCGCCCATCAGCCCGGTGGCTCGTCCCTCCGGCGGCGGCGAACGCAATAAACGGCGCGATAGCCGCGGCGGTCATAACAATCGCCCGCGGCCGCAAAAGCATCACAGCCGCGGCGGTGCGCCGCACGGCGGGGGCAACTCGCAGAAACTGCCGCTGGGGCTGCCTGCGGATTACGACCAGCCGGACATGCCGCCGCGGGCCGCGGCGCCCGCGCCGGAGTCGGGCGGACAGCGTCCGGCGTCGCAGGAGGGCGGCGCGCAGCCCTCGCTCACACGCGGCCCCATCGTCGAGGTGTATCAGCCGCCGGTTCCTGAAAACCTGCCCGATCTTCATTTGACCGACCTGCAGAAGAAAGAGGTCGCTGATCTGCTGGAGCTGCTGCCCAACGTGAACGCCGAAGATGCGAGTTCACTGCGCAAGCACGAGATCATCTTTGAGATCATCCGCAGCTACTTGCGCCGCGGCGGCACCGTGATCACCAGCGGTGTGTTGGAGATCCTGCCGGACGGGTACGGCTTCCTGCGGTCGCCCAAGAGCAACTATCTGCAGTGCCCGGAAGATGTCTACGCCTCGCCGTCGCAGGTGCGGCGCTTCGCGCTGCGCACCGGCGATTACGTGGAAGGCCCGGTCAGGGATCCGAAAGAGAAGGAGCGCTTCTTCGCCCTCGGCCGCGTCGATACCGTGAACGGCAAGCCAGCCGCCGAAGCGCGGCGCACGGTTCATTTCGAGAATCTCACGCCGCTCTTCCCGGACCGGCGCATCCGTCTCGAGACGGCCGACACCGAGATCTCCATGCGCGTGATGGACATCTTCACGCCGATCGGCTTCGGCCAACGCGGCTTGATCGTCGCGCCGCCGCGCACGGGCAAGACGGTGCTGCTGCAGAAGGTCGCCAACGCGATCTCCGCCAACCATCCGGAGGCCGTCCTGATCATTTTGCTGATCGACGAGCGCCCGGAAGAGGTGACCGACATGCAGCGCAACACCAAGGCGCAGGTGCTGAGTTCCACCTTCGACGAGGCGCCCGAGCGCCATGTTCAGGTGGCCGAGATGGTCATCGAGGTCGCCAAGCGCCAGGTCGAAAACGGCAAGGACGTGGTGATCCTGCTGGATAGCATCACGCGGTTGGCGCGCGCTTACAATACGGTGCAGCCCCACAGCGGCAAGATTCTTTCTGGCGGCGTCGACGCCAACGCGCTGCACAAGCCTAAGCGGTTCTTTGGCGCGGCCCGCAACATCGAGAAGGGGGGCAGCCTCACGATTATCGCGACCGCCTTGATCGATACCGGCAGCCGTATGGACGAGGTGATTTTCGAAGAGTTCAAGGGCACCGGCAACATGGAACTGAACTTGGACCGCCAGCTCGTGGACAAGCGCATCTTCCCGGCCATCAACATCGAGAAATCCGGCACCCGCAAAGAAGAGCTGCTGCTCTATCCGGAAGAGTTGAGCCGGACTTGGATCCTGCGCCGCGCACTCAACGGGGTGCCGTCGGTCGAGGCGATGGAGATGATTGTCAAGCGGCTCAAGAGCACCAAGAGCAACGCCGAGTTCCTGGTCAGCATCAAGGATGCGTGACGCGACGCGGCACTATTTTTTTGCGTGAATTCGGCATGAAGGCGTGTTATTCTGCTTGCCCTTTTTTTTGGTGGCGAAAGAAGCGAAAGGTTTTTTAATCGCATGAAAGTGGATACCCAGAATATCGGTCCCTGTAAAGTCAAAGTGATCGTGAAGGCCGAGGCGGATGAGACCCGCAAAGAATACGGCGAGGTCATGAAAGCCTTCCTGCGCGAAGGACGCGTGCCCGGTTTCCGTCCCGGCAAGGTGCCGCGCGAGATCATCAAGCGCGCGTTCCACAAAGAGATTATGGAGGAGGTCCAGGGCCGGCTCTTCCGAGCCCTCTACAAGCCTGCCCTGGAGCAGGCCGGTGTGAAGATGGTGGCGTTGCTCGATGTCAACGACATGCTCTTCTCGCCCGAGACCGGCATCACCTTCACGATGACGGCCGATACCGAGCCGGAGTTCGACCTGCCGAAGTACAAGAAGATTCCGGTCTCTTTCGATGAGCCGGCCGTCACGGAAGAGCAGGTCGACGAGCAGATCGACCGGCTGCGAAAAGCCTTTGCCAAGTTTGAGGAGGCGTCCCCCGAGCACGCGATCGCGGGCGGCGATCTGGTCAGCATCGATTTCACCGGCCTCGTGGACGGGCAGCCGGTCCACACGCTGGATGAGGCGGCTAAGCCGATCTCCGAAGGCACCGGGTTCTGGGTGCAGATCGAGGAAGGGCGCTTCATCCCGGAGATCCTCGACGCGCTCATCGGCATGAAGGCCGGCGACACCCAAGAGGTCAAATTCAAATTCGACAAGGACCACCCGATCGAAGCGCTCCACGGCAAGAAGGCCGTGTACAGCGTGACGGTCAAATCCGTGCGCATGCGCCTGCCGACGCAAGATGCCGAGCTGCTGGCGCAGGTCAAGCTCGAATCCCTGGACCAACTGCGTGATCAGACCCGCGCGCGCATGCTGGAATCTGCGGTGCAGGCCGAGAAACACCGCCGCGAACAGACGGTGATCGAATTCCTGCTCAAGAAGGCCGACTTCGACCTGCCCGAGTCGCGGGTCTCAGAAGAGATCAACAACACGCTTGACCGCATGATGAATGAGGCGCAGTACCGCGGCCTGACGCGTGAGGATCTGGAGAAGAACCGCGAGGCGATCATCGAGAACGCCTCCGTCACCGCCAAGCGCCAGTTGCGCCTGCGCTATCTGCTCGGCCGCATCGCGGAGCAGGAGGGCGTCACGGTCAGCGACGCCGAGGTCGACGCCAAGATCCAGGCGCTGGCCGACGAGTACCGCTCCACACCCGCGCAGATTCGCGCCCAGATCGAGAAAAACGAGCGCATGGGCCAGTTGCGTGCCCAGCTCCGCGACGAGAAGACCATGCAGAGCCTGCTGGACGAAGCCAAGAAATAAGTGAGACCCACCATGATCCACCCTCAAGACAACATGCTCGTCCCGATCGTGGTCGAGCAGACCGGCCGCGGCGAACGCGCCTACGATATCTATTCGCGGCTGCTGCAAGACCGCATCGTGTTCATCGGCACAGGGATCAACGACGAGGTCAGCAACCTGATCATCGCCCAGTTGCTCTTCCTACAGTCGCAGGACGCCACCAAGGACATCTCGGTCTACATCAACTCACCCGGCGGCTCGGTGACCGCCGGCCTCGCCATCTACGACACCATGCAGTTCATCACCTGCGACGTCGCGACCTACTGCGTGGGCCAGGCGGCGAGCATGGGCGCCGTGCTGCTGGCGGCCGGCACGAAGGGCAAGCGCTATTCGCTGCCCAACGCGCGCATCATGATTCACCAGCCTTGGGGCGGCGCGGAAGGCAAGGCGTCCGATATCAGTATCGCGGCCAAGGAGATCCTGCGCCTCAAAGACCGCCTCAACGAGATCCTCGCGTCTCATACCGGCAAGGACGCC
>JAQUEX010000295.1 GCA_028684935.1 Kiritimatiellia bacterium
GTTAGCTTCAGTTATTCACATTGGCGCAACTTTGTCAAGAAGGTTTGCAAAATATTTTTAAAGGGGCATTCCGGCCCGCTGACACCCGACTGTATCTCGCCGCATTCCCCGCTGCAGTCCCTGACACTTGACGCCTTTATAAATCGCGCAGGCGGAACACGAGGGTCAGGCGGGCGGCCGATTCCACCGGGTGGCCGCCGCGCGTCGCGGGATTGAAACGCGCCTGCGCCGCCGCGCGTTCGGCGGACCGGTCCAGTTCCGCGAAGCCGCTGGAGCGGACCAGCGTCACGCCTGAGGCGCGGCCGTCCGCCGCCACCTTCACATCCAGCACCACGGTGCCCTCCTCGCCCCGCCTTCGCGCGCCGAGCGGATAGACCGGGCGGATCGGCCGGTCCAGCGAGGGCCATGCGTCAACATGACCTGCCGCGCCGCCGTCTCCCGCCGCCTCGGAAGATTCCACAGAAGGCCCGGGAGTTGGCGGCGCCGGCTCGGCGGGCGCCGGCGGCGCAGCAGGCGGCCGCGGCGGGACAGGCGCGGGCGGCGGAGGCCTGGGCGCGGGCGGCGGGTCCGGGACGGGCGCAGGTTGTGGCTCGGGGTCCGGCTCGGGCGGCGGCAGCGGCAGGTCGGGCAGCACGTCGGCAAAATCCTGCTTCTCGGGCATCTGCTGCGGCGGCTCTGGCTCGGGTTCGGGCATGGCGAGGGGCGGCGCTTCCGGCTGCGCCGGCGCGGCAACCGCCCCGGGCGCGGCGGGCTCTGCCTCGGAAAGGGTCAGTTGAACCGAGGCGATCAGCAGCTCGGGCACGGTGTCGGCCGTCTCGTCGGGTGGCCGGTTCGCGGCGACGCCCAACAGCAGCAGCCCCGCGAGGTGCACAGCGGCCGAGAGCGTGAAGCAGACAAGATGGTCGTTCAATCGCACAGCATGCGTCCTGTCCGGCGAGAGCGGTCAGCGCGGCGCGGGGGCTTCCCCGCTCACCTGGAACGCCACCTGCTCCACGCCGCCGTTTTTAAGTTTGCCGAGCAGTTCGATGCCGGTGCCGAGCGCCGCGGCGCGGTCGGCGCTGATCAGCACCGGGACGGGGTTCTCACGCCAGCGCGTGACCGTGGCAAGCACCAGCTCGTTGAGCGCCATCGGCTCTTTGTTCAAGGCCAGCGCGTTGTCGGCCGACACCGTGATGACAAGCCTCTCGCCCTTGAGCAGGGTGCCGCGCGCCGACGGCAGATCCACCTTGAGGCCGCGGTGCACGGACATCGAGAAGACCGCGTAAACGAAGACCACGAGAATCAGGAACATGACATCCATCAGGGAAATCATCTCCATGCGGGCCTTGCGGTCCTCATACCCTGAGTTCAGTCGCATGGTGCTCTCCTTGGGCCGCGCGGGCCGGCGCCGCGGTCATTGCGGGGGCGGGGCGGGATTCGCGAGCCCGGTGTTGTAGGCCAGCTCAAAGTGGTGGGCCGCCTGCTCGAGTTCAGTCGTGCGGCGCTTGAGCTGCGCCACCAGGAAGTTGAACGGGAAGAGGCAGCAGATCGCCACTACCAGGCCTGCAGCGGTGGTGATCAGTGCCTCGGCGATGCCGGCCGTGGCACCGGTGGGGTTCTCCATGCCGGCGGCGTTCAGCATGTTGAAGGTGTTGATGATGCCGGTGACCGTGCCCAGAATGCCGAGCATCGGGGCCACGGTGATGGTCGTGTCGAGCACGGAAAGGCCGCGGCGCAGATGATCCAGCTCAAGCTGTGAGGCGGCTTCGAGCGTCTCCAGAAAGCCGGCCGCGCGGTTCTCCAGCGCGTTGCCGAAGATGCGGCAGATCGGCGAGTCCGCCGCGCGGGCGACCGTGCGCGCCTCGTCGAAGCGGCCGTCCCGCGTCAAAGCGAGCACCTCCTTCTGCCGGTTGCGGAAGTAGAAGTTCGCGGTGTTGTATTTCCAGAACGCGAAGAGCCGCTCGAAGGTCACGGCCAAGGCGACCAGCGAGCAGACCAGAATCGGCCACATCACCGGACCGCCGCGGTCGAACAGGGCGAACGCGGCGTCGAAAAGGCCTTGGGCGGCATCCGGAGAACTCTGTGCAAGAAAAACCATAACACCCTCGGATCATGAACCGCGCGGCGCGGCAAACAGCGCGTCCGGCGCCCGGCCGGCCGCTACCCAGTGTAAACGCAAGGCGCGCGCCGGCGGTTCACATGACCTTCATTTTCGGCAGGTCCTGAATGTCCACGTAGCCGACCAGCCCCCCGCCGGCATCGACCACCGGCAGATCATCGATCTTGTACTTCTCGAAGACGCGCAGCACATCCACCGCGTACGCGTCATCCGTCACCGAGACCGGCCGCTGCGTCATGACATCCTGAATGGGGCGCTGCAAAATCTCCTGCCCTTCGGCGAGAAGCCGCCGCAGGTCGCCGTCCGTGAAAATGCCGGCCAGGCGCCCGTCGGCGTGGGCAACCAGGGCGGCACCGCTCTTGGCGGCGGTCATGGCCATGATGCCGTCCATGACCGTGGCGTCGAGCGCCACGCGGGCCATGTGCTCGCCAGTGCGCATGATGTCGCGCACGCGCAGCACCAGCGCGCGGCCGATCGCGCCGGCGGGATGTAGGCGGGCGTAGCGCTCCTTGTTGAAGTGGCGGGCCTCGATCAGAACCATGGCGAGCGCGTCACCCACGGCCAGCGTGGCGGTCGTGCTGGTGGTCGGCGCCATGCCGAAGGGGCAGGCCTCCTGCCCGATGCAGACGCCGAGCACGGTGTCGCTCAGGCGGGCGAGGGTGCTGTCGGGATTGCCCACCATGCCGATCACGCGGATGCCGAGACGGCGCACGGCCGGAATCAGCTTGATGACTTCGTCGGACTCGCCCGAGAAACTGAGCGCGAGCAACACGTCCTGATCCGCGATCATGCCGAGGTCGCCGTGCATCGCCTGGATCGGGTTCATGACCACGCTGGTCGAGCCGGTGCTGGCCAGGGTGGCGGAGAGCTTTTCCGCGATGTGCAGGTTTTTGCCGACGCCGGTGACGACGATCTTGCCGCCGTTTTCAAGGGTGTCGAGCAGCAGGCGCACCGTGGCGACGAAACCCTCGCCCAGTGCGGCCTGCGCGCTGCGCAGGCCCTCGATCTCGATATCAAGGACCTGCCGGGCGCGTGAAAGAAGTGCTGTGTTGTCCATAACTCCGCAACGTTTTACGTGGTTCATGCGGCTGCGTCAGAAGAAAGCCGCCGCCTGTAAGTGTCGTTTCAGTGTAACGCAAAGAGCCGCGCCCGCAACAGGTCTTTTTTTTGATTGCGGCAAGACTTGTCAACCTCCCGTCCGCCGTGTTACAGTAGGGTGTGATTTTAACCCTAAGGACGGAGAGCTATGCCGAGTGATGATGCCATTGAAGTGATTGGAGTCGTGGTCAAGGTGCTGCCAGCCACCATGTACAAGGTGAAACTGGAAAACGGGCACGAAGTGCTGGCTCACATTTCCGGCAAGATGCGCAAGTTCTTCATCAAGATCGCGGCGGGCGACAGGGTCACGCTGGAGATCTCGCCCTACGACCTGACCAAGGGGCGCATCATCTACCGTCACAAGAACTGATCCGGGCGCATGCGCTGCCTGAAGGGATCGTGTTTGTTTGAACGAGCCGCGCAGCCGCGCGGCTCGCTCCGTGTGTGGGTCCACCGACTGGAGGCGTATGATGAAACAGGGCTGGGTGAGCATCGGCGGCATGATCTGGGCGGCGGCGGTTCTGTCGGTTCAGGCGGCCGACCTTCAGGGCCGCGAGGATGCGTCGGGACAGACCATCTGGTTTGACGGCCCCGCCCTGCCGATCGAGGGCCGGGCCTTCCAAGACACGGACGTTTATTATGACCGGCTGCCGGCGCGCGCCCGCGCGACGGTGCCGTCCAGCGTGTGGGGCTTGAGCCGCCACTCGGCCGGCATGGCGCTGCGTTTCGTGACCGACGCGAACCGGGTGACCGTGCGCTGGGCGGTGCGCAACGCAGCGCTGGCCATGCCGCACATGCCGGCCACCGGCGTCAGCGGCGTGGACCTGTATCAGCGCACGCCCG
>JAQUEX010000296.1 GCA_028684935.1 Kiritimatiellia bacterium
TCGCCTTTGTAGCGGAACTGGATGAGGGGCGTGGCGACCGGATTGAACGACTTGACCAGCAGGCCGTCCAGGCGTCGGCCGTAGACGCCGGCGTTTTGGAATTTGAGGACGCCGCCGCGCAGGGGGTCGGTGGTGTCGATCGAGGCTCTGGCGGCGGTCTGGTAGGGGGCGGCGTCGCCGGGGCGCGCCTCGAAGGTTTCGATGCCGCCCTCGGGCAGGCTAAGGCTCAGCAGGACCGGCGGATGGTTGAGTCCCTCGGTGGCGCGCATCGGCACGACCTGCCGGAAGACGCGGCCGTCGGACAATTCGAGCGCCAGCGTCATGCGGTTGGGCTGAAGTGTCTCGAACGGCACGAGCACGCGGATGCGGGTGCCTTCCGTCGTGAAGGGGGCGGGCTGGGCATCGGCCAGGGCGCGTTTGGGCGGCAGCATGGGCGAGGGCCAGGGGTGGACCGGCGTGACCAGGATCGAGCCGGGGATCGCGGAGTCGGCTTCGGCGCGCAGGCCGAAGTTTGCCAGTTCCGGCACCGCCCATTCGATCACGGGCTTGCGCGGGTCGAGCGCGGCGGGCACCTCCACCATCTGCAGCTCGCCGGGGCGCAGGCTGGTGACGATCTGCGCGAGCGCGGCGATCTCGCCGCGCTTTTCGGGCGGGGCCGAAAGCTCGGGCGTCCCGCGGTGGATTTCACGGAAGGCGCGCACGGCGTACCAGGCGTGGGGCGGGTTGCCCTTTAGCCCCATCTGCACGTCGCTGGGCTGGAGGTTGCCGAAGCCTTCGAGCTGCACCGCCTGATTGGCGCGGATGACTTCGGAGGGGACCCAGATCTCGACCGGCGTCCAGACGAGGTTGGTGCCGTCCGAGGGGGGCAGATCGTCGAGCTTGCCGACGATCTGGCGCGGGCCGCGCGCCTCGTCGGTGCCCGAGAGCACATAGGTCCAGCCTTGGACCGGAGTAAAGCCGCCCTTGCCGTCCGCCTTGACCGTCGAAAACTCGAAGTTGACCAGGGCTTGCGGGTGGCGCGCGATCTCAAAACGCCAGCCCAGCAGCTTGTCGGGCTGGGCCGGAGGCAGGTCGCACCGCACCAGGAAGGTGCCCCCGCCGAGGATCGAGGTCACATGCATTTCAGGCCGGGCGGTGTCGAGGTTGCGGAAACGCACGCTGGGGTGGCTCACGGTGTCGAACGCCTGCCAGAATTCCGGAACGAGCGGCTGGACCACGCGGCCGTTGACGCGCACGCCGGAGTCGGCGGGCGTCGGCGGCTCCGGCGCGGGCGGGACGCCGGCGGGAATCGTGTGAAAGGCGAAAGGCCGCGGGCGGATCGACTCGGCGGCGATCTTGATGCGCGCGACCATCATCGAGTTGCGGTAGGTCCAGATGCCGAGCGAGCCCTCCTGCAGCGGCTCGTGGTCTTCGACGTTAAACACCTCTTCGTTGTCGTAGACGTACTGCAGGCGCGTGCCGACGCGGCGGAGCTGCATGCCGTACCAAGCGCCGTGGATGTCGCGCCCCGCGGCCACCAGCGGCTGGTAGCCCTGCCGCGCCAGGCCGGCGCGCGAGCGGGGCACGAGGTATTTGGTGGAGATGTCCATCGCCTCGCCGTTGCGCAGCAGGCGCGAATAGAGCTGCGAGTGGTCGGGATCCCAGCCGGTGGCGATCGCTGTGTAGCCGTCGCCGGCGGAGTTGTCGCGGCTCATGACGGTGAGGTTGAGGTCGCCGGGGCGCTCATACCAGCCCATGCGCATGCCGGCGTAAAACTCGATGCTGAAGTCGCCGCTGAAGACGTATTTGGACCAGAGCGCGGCCAGGGAGTCGGCACTCTCGCCGTTCATATGCGACCAGGTCGGCTCGCAGAAGAAGCGGTTGATGACCTCCCAGCGGCCGCCGTTCAGCGTCCAGTTGAAGAGCGATTCGGTGAAGAGCGTGTCGAAGACGTTGTCGCGCTTCACCAGCGTGTGGCTGAGGTTCTCAAGCGTCATGCCGGCGATGCGCATCTTGCGCCCGGACAGCGGCGCGTCGAGATGGGTCTTGGCCAGCAGGGTGTCGTCGCCGCCCAGCCAGATGACGTGGCCTTCGATGCCCAGCGTGAAGAGGCGCACCTGCTTCTTGTCGAAAGCGATCTCCGGCACCTGCCCGGCCGGAACGGTGAAGGCGGCGTTGGTGCCGGAACCGGGGGTGAAGACGCTGATCAGATCCTCTTTGACGCTGACGCGGCAGGTGCCGTTGGAAGAGTCTTCGGGGATGCCGAGATGCAGCTCCATGCCGTTGACGACGGGCAGGCGGACCTTGACCGGACCGGTGAGGTCGCCCTTGAACCAGGTCAAGCCGTCCTTGAAGGTGACCCACTGTCCTTCGGGCGATGCCCAGTGGCGCATGTACGGGTCGTTGACGTACAGCGGATTCTTTTCGAAGCGCTCGCTCGGACGGGTGTCTTTCGAGGCGACCTGTGGCGCCGTGAAGAAGAGGTCGGTCGCCGCGCTGGCGAAAACGCCCTGTACGCCGGCGGGCTGTCGGGCGGGGCGGTCGAAGCAGACGAGGCGTCCGTCCGCGTAACCGCGCAGCTCATGCGGGCGCAGCGCATCCAGCGCGAGCGTCACGCGGTTGCTGGCGAAGGCGGCGGTGTGGCTGTCGAGCAGGACGGTGTTGGTCGGGGTGACCGCCTCCAGCAGGTAGGTGCGCGCGCCGTCGGCCTGGGCGCAGGTCAAACGGTAGAGCGGGGCGTCGCCCTCGCCGCCGCCGGCCGTCAGGCCGCAGGTGAAGGCGTCGGAGGTTGCGACAAAGAGCGTCTCTTGGCGCAGCGGGCCGCCGGAGGGCTTGCCGTAGGTCCACGTGTTTGTCGCGTCGGCGGCGGGCGGCATGTAGAGCCAGGTGGTGGTGCGGTGCAGGAGCGACTGCACGCCGGCGGTTTGCTGGCGCGTGGCGAAGGCCACGTCCTCGGGCGAGTCGAAGCGCTGCTCCTCATGGGACCAGGCCGACACGTCGTCGAAGCGCGTGGTTTCACCGTCCGGCATGCTGGCGAAGAGCCCGAAGCGGCCGCCCGGCGGCAGCGGCATTTTGCGTCGAATCACATCGATGTTGTCGGCCCGACAGATCACGCGGTCGTCCATCACCTGCACTTCGAGCAGCAGCCACTGGCCCGCCGGGAGTTCGGTCTGCACGGCCTCCAGCGCTTCGGCCGGCGCGTCGGCCGCCGCCGGCTGGCGCCACAGCTCAAGGACCAGGCGGTCGGTCGCGGGGTCGGTCCGTGCCGTGAAGGCCAGGAACCCGCCGAACTCGCCCGCCAGGACGACGAGGCCGTTGGTCCCGCTGTTGTGCTGCACCGCGGCCCGGTAGACGTAGCGGCTGTAGAATGGCTCGCCCGCCAGCACCACAGCGTTGGTGCCGCCGCCCTCCAGCGTGTAGAAGTTCGGGCTCTTCTCGGGCTTCGGCTGCCGCGCGAGCTGATAGCCGCCGGACGAGCCGCTGATCGAGCCGGTGACCGAGTGCAGCTTCCAGATCCCGCCCATGATCTCCCAGGTTGGCGGGAATTCGGAGCCGGCCGGCACGAGGAAATTGTCCTCGAAGGCGAAGGCGCCGAGCCGCTGCGTGTAGTCGTCCACCTCCGCCTCGGGGGGCTGGTTCTCCGGCGCGTGCTGCAACTCCAGCGGGCCGGACCAGAGTTCCGGCATGCGCAGCACGGGCTGCTGGTCGACATAGGCATACCAAGCGTCCTCGTCGCGCTTGAAGGTGAACCAGCACAGGTTGGTGCCCAGCACCGGACACGGCCACGTCACGATGCGGCTGCTCTTGTCGCGCGGAATCATGTCCTTGGGCGTCAGCCGGAATGCGGTCTCGCCGCGGCCCAGCGACACCTCGATCCGGCTGTTGTCAGCCGGGTTGCGCAGGTGCACGCGCAGGGCACCCCGTTCCGGTTTGAGGTTCATGGCCGCCAAGGCGCTGCGCTCCGCGACCTCCAGCCGCGGCTCCCAGCCCTCGGGCGCCGCCGCCATGACCGTTCCCCCCAAGAT
>JAQUEX010000297.1 GCA_028684935.1 Kiritimatiellia bacterium
GGTGAAGAGGCCTAGGTCAACCGAGTAGGCGATGTACTGCACGCCCGCCTCGATCCAGCGGCGGGCCTGCGGCAGCGTGTCGGCGAAGACCCCGATCGTCTTGCCCTTGCGGCGGGCCACGGCGATGATCTCCCGCATCTTCGCCAGCACGCGCGGATCTTCGATCTGGCCCGGAATCCCCAGCGCCTGCGACAAATCGTACGGCCCGATGAAGAGGATGTCGACGCCCGGCACCTCGGCAATCTTCTCATATTCGTCGAGACAGGTGCCTTCAAGCTGCAGAATCACCAGCGCCTGGTTGGCCTGTTCGAAATAGGCCGCGCGGTCGAGCGCTGAAAACTGCGCGGCGCGCACGAACCGGCAGACGCCGCGGTGTCCCAGCGGCGCGAACTTGCAGGCGTCGACGACCGCCTCGGCCTCGGCCTCCGAGGCCATCTGCGGCACCTGGATGCCGGCCGCGCCAAGATCGAGCGGCTGCGCCACCGTGTCGGGCGACGCGCCGCGCGTGCGCACGATCGGCAGCGTGCCCGTCACCTCCGCCGCGCGGATCAGATGCTGGAGCGTCTCCAGATTGACCGGCCCGTGCTCCATGTCGAGAATGCAGAAATCGAAGCCCGCATGCCCGATCACCTCGATCAGCTCCGGCGCGGTGGTTTTGCAGAAGACGCCCGTCAGGACCTCTCCCCGTTTCAGACGCTCGCGCGTCTCGTGTAAACTCTGTTTCATTCGTATTCCTTTGCGTATTCGGTTTGCGGAGGGGCTCACGAGTTGAGTACATGGTTTTGCGGAACACAGTCGGGAGCGCGGGCGTCCCCGCCCGCAATGTGAAAGACCGTGCGCGATTCAGACGCGCGGTGTGGTATTCAATGAATGATCGATCAGCCATTTACATGAAACGGTGTTGCGGGCGGGGACGCCCGCGCTCCCGACTCGCGTGTTTTCTCTTCTGTCCGGCATTCCTTGAACCCTTTTTTTCCGATAAATCCTTTAGGGCGGCCTCTATTGCGCATTGCCGATCACTGCGTGTCCAACCGTGTCGGTCGGCCCGGTGTATCCCGGACCGCCACCCGCCACATAGCCGTCGCTGCGGCCTGTGTCGTCGCGGCTGACCCAGAAGGCATATAGCGCGCCGTTGGACAGCGTGAAGCGGAAACGGACCGGCCGGCCGCGCAAGGCCTTGACGGTGTCAACGTCCTGCCAGGTGACGCGGTGCAAGGTGCTGTCGACAGAGACCGGCCGGCACTCGGCCAACGCGAACCCCGGAACGGCCGCCCCGCTTTCAGCATCCTGCAGCTCCACGCGCAGCTCGCCCTGCGGACACGCCACATTCACAAACACGCATGCGCCGCTGAAGAGCAGCGGCCGGGTGACGAGTTCGCCGCTGCCCGTTGCCGTCATGGCCGCGAAGCCGTCGCGCCGCAGGAAGGCGATACCCATCGCCCCGTTGTCGTACATGCCGTTCTGCAGCCAGTCGCCGCTGAGGCGGTTGGTGTCGCCCTGAAATCCGGAATAATAGAACCAAAGGCGGTCTTTCTGGATGGTGCAGAGATTGCCGAGCGACTGCACGTAGCCGGTGTCCCACTTGCCGCTGCCCCAGCGCTCCGCGCGGATGTGCGCGCGGCGGTCGGGCCGTGACCAATGGAAGCCGTCGCGGCTGTAGGCGAAATTCAGCTCCGTGATTTTCGGCAGGCCGACTTTCATGCAGTCGCCGTTCTCCGGCCCGTGGTGGATCTCAAACGCCCCCAGCATGATGCTCTCATAAGCCACCGCATCGAAGTTGTAGAGCTGCGGCACGCGCTGAATCACCGGATCCTTGGGATCCTCTTCATCCACCGCCAGCCAGCGTACGGTATCCGCCGTACTCCACGATGCACCGCGCAGGAAATTATCGCATTCGCGGTAATCGCGCGCCCGCCCGCGCCAGCCGGCCCTCAGACTGTAGATCCACATGCGCCGGAAGGGATTGTAAAACATCGAGCTGCGGTCGCCCGTGCCGCCGGTGATCACGCGATTGATCCAGTGGATGCCGTCCGCCGAGGTCATGCTGACGCCGGGGATTGTCCCGCCCGGCCCGCGCATGAACATCTTGTAGCGCTGCAGCGGATCGGCCGCTTCCCAATCGGGCACCACCGTCCACGAGTCGGGCGTCAGATCCGGCGGCAGCACCTGATTGGTGCCCGGCACCACATCCAGCTCCGGCCGCTCCCAATCCAGCCCGTTGGTGCTGGTGGCGTAGCAGATGGTGTGGATCCAGCCGGCCTCGTACCAGAGCTTGAACAGCCGTTCATAGGGATCCCACCAGAGCCCGCCGCCCTTCGGCACGGCTGCGGCGTTCCGGCTGCCGTTCAGTTCCAGCTCGGTCTCCGGGCGCAGCACCGGGTTCCCGGCATATTTCTCGGGCATGCCGAAGACGCGCTGCAATGTGCCGGTCGCGATCAGGAAATCATCCACGAACAACTGCCGCCCCACATCGATGGGAATCACTTCCGGCGGCGCGGTCAGATACGGCACCGCCATCGGCGCCCAATCCGCCGTATCCACGGTGCGCGGCGGCCAGTTGGTCGAGAGTTCGATCCCGTTGTAAAGCCGCTCGCCGCGCCCGGACAGAAGGTCGAACGGCGGCGGCGGCCCAGATACCTCTGAGAAACCGGCCAGCACCGTCCACTTGGGGAAGCTGAAGGCCTCGTCCGGCGTGACCTGTTTCTGGTAGGTGCGGCTGACATCAAAAGATGACGTGCCGAAAAGCTGGAAGGCGGCCGGCGCCTTGACCCAGACGAACCCCAACGCCTCCAGACGCGCGCTCTGCGAATGCGTGGCGAGCGCGTCGGCGGGATCGGCGGTGATCACCGTCAGCACGCCGGCCTGTGCCACCGTCACCGCAAGGCCGCCTTCGATGCTTGCGCGCAGAAAGGGTAGCCCGCGCAGCCAGGCGGGCGACTCGGCCACCGTGTACACGCGGTCCGAAAAAAGGCGCGCGCCTTCGTTGAACGAGTCTGTCTCGTAAAGCCCCTGTACGATGAGCGCGGCGCCGGGCCCCGGCAGGGGCGTATCGCGCGACTGCGCGTGAAGCAGCGCCGGGCCGAGCAGCGTGACCGCCACGGCTGCGATGGTCGTCAACCCTCTCATGTGTCATCCCTTTTTTAATGAACCGTCAGCAGCGTCCCTTTGCCATACCCCAGGTACAGAAAGGTGTCCGGCGTCCGCGCGCCTTCCGAGACGCGCCAGCAGTCGAGCAGCCCGTCGAACGCTTCGCCACCGCCGGCCTGCCCGCCCAGCGCGAGCCAGTGGCTCTGGTGAAGCACAGCGGGATAGAAGACGTTTTCAACCGTACCGGCTGATGCGCCGTCGATGAAGAGTTCCCACGTGCCGGTGTCGTTGCGGCGGGGCGTGAAGCTCAGCGCCAGATGGTGCCACGCGCCGGCCAGGCCGGCGGCGTCAAAGGCAAAAGCCGCATCGGCCAGCGGCGTCTGGGACGGCGTGCAGCAGAAGAGACGGAAGGCGGCCGAGGCACCGTTTTTCTCAAGCGCCAATCGCCAGCCGTACGTCGCGTCGAAGCGCGTTCCCGCGATCGTCTGCACCGCGTGGGCGGTCTGGTTGCTCCAAAACATCCAGCCCTCGATCGTGAAGGCGCGGTCCAGTTCGACCCGGTTGCCCAGATTCTGCACGCACAGGTAACCGGCGCCGTCACAGGCGGCCGAGCCGGCGTTGGCGCGCGGGTCGCCGATGAAGCCGGCCGTCGTGTCCGGCACCGGGACAAAGCGCTTGAACTGCGCCGCCGAAGCGGCGGGCGCGAACGCATCCAGCGCGAAACCGTAGCGCGGCTCCACCTGGCTGGCGGCATCGAGCGCGCCGCCGTCGTCATCCAGATTCCAATAGGCGACCGTCGCGGGCGCGGGCGGAGCGGGCGGCGGCGCGCCTGCGGCATTGAGGAACTGCGGCGGCGCGAGCACGCCGCGCGTCAGGCGCACAGCGTCGATCGCGCCATTGAAAGAGTTGTCCG
>JAQUEX010000298.1 GCA_028684935.1 Kiritimatiellia bacterium
ATGCGTCGGCCCTGCGTGGGCCGCCATGAACGGTTTGACCCCGGGAAGCTGACCGTCTAAAATGATAAGTCAGTTTTTCTTTCAACTATGCGGCTCCTCTTCATTCAACTTCCCCGCCTCGATCCGGATGTCACCTCGCCCGGCGAAAATCTGATGCCCGCCGCAGCCTGCCTGCGCGCGGCGCTGGAACGTTCGGCGGAAGCGGCGCACTGGACGGTGCTCGAAACGCCGGCCGGGCAGGATGTCGAGTCCGACGCCTGTCTGACGCGGCGGCTGGCCGCGCTGTGTCCCGACGCGCTGGCCGCGACCTGCACCCTCTGGAACATCGAACGCACCCTGCGCGTGCTGGCGCTGCTGAAACGCCGCCTGCCCGCGCTCAAGATCGTGATCGGCGGGCCGGATGTCGCCGCGAATCATCCGCTGTTGCCGGGGACGGGCGACGCGCGGCGCACGACACGCGATGCCCGGTTTCCGGCCGATGCCTGGGTGGTCGGCGAGGGCGAGGCGGTCTTCCCGGACGTGCTGCGCTTTTTCCGTACCGGCCGCCCGCCGCATACGCAGGGCGTGGCGTGGCGCGCGCCGGACGGCGCATGGCGGGCCGGCACGCGCCGCCGGCCGGTCAGGGCGCTGCACGATCTGCTGCCCGCGCCGGACCATCCGGTCAACCGTCCGGACGCCAACGGCATGGCGTACCTGGAGACCCACCGCGGCTGTCCGATGCGCTGCGCGTTCTGCTGCTACAACCTCCGGCGCACCACGACCACCTGCCTGCCGCCCGACGAGGTGGCGGCGCGCCTCCGCGTGCTGCGCGGTCGCGGCGCGCGCGAGATCCGCCTGCTCGATCCGACCTTCAACGCGCATCCGCGCTTCGACGAGGTACTGGAGGTGATGCGCGGCGAGAATCCCGGGCGACGCATCGCGTTCTTTGTCGAGATCCGCGCGGACACGCTGACCGACGACCAGGCGCGCCGCATGGCGCTGGCCGGCGTGGCCGAGGCCGAGGTCGGGATTCAGAGCACCGATCCGCAGGTGCTGAAGCTGCTGCACCGCCCGCTCTCTGAGGCGCGCGTGCTGCGCGGTGTCGAGTCGCTCCTGCGCCACGGGATCCGCCCCACCCTCGATTTCATGTATGCGCTGCCCGCGCAGGATGAGCAGGACGTGCAGCGTTCGCTCGACTGGCTGGTGCGCCTGGGCGACGCCATCCACCCGCAGTTCCTGCCGACGCTGCTGCTGCCCGGCACTGAGCTGCGCGACCGCGCGCGCGAGCTGGGCCTGCGCGCGCAACGCCTGCCGCCCTATCGCGTGCAGGCGACCGACCGGCTCAGCGCGCGCGGGCTGGCGCGCGTCGAAGCCTGGGCCGCCGAACGGCTGGGCGGCTTCGATTCGCCCACGCGCCGGTTCGTGGGCGTGCGTCTGCCGGATCTCTTTCCCGACCGCCTGCGCGTGGAGTTCGGGGCCGGGACATGGGACGCGCGCGTGTCTGCGCTCGCCTGCCGTCAGGCGCTAATCATTGCCGGCGAGGATCTCTTTGCGCGGCGTGCGGAGATCGCGGCGCTGATCCGGCGCTGCGTGCGGGCCGAGCCGCACATCCTGTGGCAGTTCGTGCTGGCGCCCGCCGCCGAGGAGCCGCTTGATCTGCTGGATGCCTTGACCGGCGTCCTGCGCGCGCTGCCCGGCCATTGGCTCGACCGGCTGGTCTCGCCGCCCGGCGGGCCGGCGCGGCTGTGCGCCCGCCGGCTGTTCGTCAAACTGCCGCGCGGCCACGCCTTCGATCCGGCCTGGATCCGCGAGGCCGAAGAGACGCTCGCGGCGCATTACCATTGAGACGCCGCTTTCAAGGGCGGAGGTCTGCAACACCGGCGAGGGCGCGGATGACGACACCGGCGAGGATCAGGCCGGCGGCGGAGGGCACGAACGAAACGCTGCCTGGCGGACGGCTGGCGACAGCGGGCGGTTCGCGTGAATAGACGACGGTGAGCGCGTTGATGCCGCGCGCTTTCAGCGCCTTGCGCATCGCCTTGCAGAGCGGGCACACGGAAGTCGCGAAAAGATCGGCCACCTCGAAGCGCGCGGGATCAAGCCTGTTGCCGGCCCCCATGCAACTTACGAGCGGAACGCCGGCGGTGTGCGCGCGGACGGCGAGTTCGACCTTGGCCGCGACCGTGTCAACGGCGTCGATCACATAATCAAAACCGGCGAAGTCAAAGGCGTCGGCGTTTTCCGGCAGGTAGAAGGCGTGGCGCGCGTCAACCCGGATGTCGGGCGAGATGTCGCGGATGCGCGCCGCCATCACCTCGGCCTTGGGCCGGCCCAGCGTGCTGTGCAGCGCGACAAGCTGGCGGTTGAGGTTGCTGGGCGCCACGGTGTCGCCGTCCACCAGCAGCAGATGCCCGACGCCGGCGCGCGCCAGCGCTTCGGCGGTGAAAGACCCGACGCCGCCGAGACCGAAGAGCGCGACACGGCTGGCGCGCAGGCGATCAACCGCGGCGCTCCCCAGCAACTGTTCGGTGCGTGTGTGCACGTTCGTCCTCCGAGGGGGATCACCGCGCCTGCTGTTCAAGCAGCGCGCGCTCTTCGGCCGCGAGCGCTTCTTCCTCTTGGCGGCGCTGAATCTCGCGCGCGGCGGTTTCGCGGGCGAGCCGTTCAAACTGTTCGCGCATGCGCGTTTCCGCTTCACGTTCTGCCTGGCTCTTCTGCACGGCACGCGCGCGCAAACGGTCAGCGAACGACTGGGCCGCGGCGGGGGCGGCGGCAGGACGCGGCGCGACGGCAGCCGTGAGCGCGGGTGCGGGGGACGGAGGAGGGGTGGCGCCGGCAGCGGGTGCCTCGACAAGGCCCTCGCCCAGCTTGAGCGTGATCTCAACGCCGTCCTTTTCGAGCGTCGCGAGTTCGTCATCGAAATCGGCGTGCTTAACGGTCCAGCCGTTCGCGCTCTCGCCGACGCGCAGATAGTAGTTGGCGGGCGGATTGACCGAACGGTCGGTGAATCCGATGGCGGTCTGTCCCTTGGGGGTCACGTTCACCGCGGACATGCTGATCTGTTTGGCGAGCGCCTGCTGCTCGGCCTTGACCTCGGCCTCGGTGGCGGCGGCCGCCTGGTCCACCGGCGTCTGCGCGGCGGCGGCCGGCGCCGCGCCGAAGGGCATGCGGTCCAGGATCGGTTGGTAACGGTCGAAAGGCGGCAGGCGGTAGGGGCTGTCGTCGGCAAACGTACGCGCCGCAAAGGCCGCACCAACCGACAACGCGCACACACATGCCCATGCCTCGCGCGCACGAAATGGAATAATGTCCAACATGGATCTGATCATAGCAGAAAACATGCCGGGCGGATAGCGCCCGGCCGCCAAAAGCCCGCGAGCCGGCCAGGGCCTACGCATCTTGAATTTGACTCATAACGTCAGAACTGCGGGTGTGACATGCACCCAGTGAGTGCCATGCAGTCGGCACTGAGGCATGGTTTTTGTGGCCCCTCGTCCCCGTACCCGTTCACGTACACGTACACGACGGCCTCATCGCCTTCCCGTGACCGTGTACGGTACGGTCCCGCGACTGGCCGGAGCTTGCTCTCATCCAAATCGCCATCGGGATCGGGATCGTCCATTTTGAGCCGTCCCGCGCGGCTCCTCTCGCGATGGGGTCGAAAGATGTTCGATCCCGATAGCGATCCCGATAGCGGTCCCGATCTCGATTTCGATGTCTACTCCCAACGTCAGCGTTGAGCGCGTGCTTTGAACGAAGAGTCGGGGGCGCGGACGGCCCCGTCCGCGATGTGAAACCTGATTCACAGACTCCCGACACAGGCAAAGTGATCAATGCGCCGAAATCGTGGGTGAAAGGCCGTAAGACAAGAAATTAGATGCGTCGGCCCTGGATAGCGCCCGCGAGCCGGCTTTGCGCCGAAGCGTGATTGTGATACTGTATCACCATGCGGATCTACATTGATTTCGACGACGTGCTGTGCGAAACCGCGCGGCACTTGTCGGACCTGG
>JAQUEX010000299.1 GCA_028684935.1 Kiritimatiellia bacterium
ACCCGCGGCCACGCGATACTGCTTGCCACCGGTTTCTAGAACCGCATACGCATCCATGTTATGATCCTTCATCGATGAGGAATTCGCCAACTCCGGAAACCTTCCGCCGGAACGAATAGGACGTATAGGTTATCCGATTCGTGCACGGACTGTCAAGCGGGCTTCCCGGCTTTTTTTCAGTCGCGCAGAACCACCCGCTCGCCGATGCACAAGGACACCGGCCCGAGAAGTCCTGACGGTTGTAAACGCGCGGTCTTGTCGGGCCCGTTGAGTGTCCACGTCTTGCGTTCCGCCTCTGGCAGGCCGGCATCAAAGGCCAGCCGGTTGAACCAGGTACTGGTCACTTCGACGACCAGCCAGTTCACACCGGGCTTCACAAGCTTCGTCAAGTCCACGCGATAGGGCGCGGCCCAGACTGTGCCCGCCTCCTGACCGTTGACGCGGACGGACGCGATCATCTCGACACGGCCCAGGTCCAGACTGACCGGTGTGCCTTCGGGCAGGTCGCCGACATCGAAATCACGGGTATAATATGCCGTGCCGGAATAGGCGCGTGCCGCTGGCGCGAGGTCCAAATCAGACCAAGGACCAAGCGTGTCGACGCGTGCGTACGCAGGCGCATCCCATCCCTGCGGGAATGAAAGTCTCCATAACGTGTCCAGTGACACCTTGCGGGCGTGACGGATATCCACCGAAAAATCAGCCCCGTCGACGCACGACACGCGATAGGCCCCTGGTTCCCACGCAATCAGACTCCGCCCGCCGTCGACCGCTTCGCACACCGGAGGCGCCCTGTTCGTTGACGGTTCACCGGCCGCAGCCCCGTCCGCCGCATTGAGCACAACGGTGTCGTCTCGTTCCACGCGCACGACCGCGCACCCGTCGGCACGCGCGTCCCGGAACACCACGAAGCACGCGCCCGCCGGCGGCAGATCGAGCGCGATGCGGCTGCGTCCCCCCGCGCGGGCAACCACCCCGGCCTTGGACACTGTGCCTGAAACCGGATCCCAAATCTCGGCGCGCCCCAAACTACGGAAGTCAAGCGTCCCGCGGAATCCGTTGCGGCCTGACGCCGCCACAAAGTACCACTCCGCTCCTTTTGCGCGCCGATGGGACCACCAGACGTGCTGGCCGACGATATCCGGTTCTAAGCCCATTCGCGCCAGAGCGCCCTCAAGCGGAACACCCGAGATCACGCGACCGCGTCCCACACGCCGGTCGACAGGCCCGCCCACTTCGCCCCAGAGCGCCTGTACGGCCTCGTCGAACCGCGCCTGAGCCCGCTCGCCGCCGCTGAGCGTGGCGAGTCCATGCGGTGCATCGCCCACCACCGTCGCCCCCTTGCGCACCAGTTCCGCCAGCCGCTCCAACGTCTCGGGCACCATACGCGGACACTCCCGCAGCCACAGCAGCCTGTACCGCACGCCCTCCGGCGTCACCAGGTCCCCGTGATCGACCGACAGTCGGTTCAGCAAGGCATCCGGATTGCAATAGTCGTACTTGAAACCTGCCGGGAAGGGCATCTCTTGCGGTGGCTTGTGGTCCTGCTCATCGCCCAGATAAAGGAGCACGTCCGACACCGGCACCCCGCGCTCCAGCAAATAGCCGCAGCGCGCCAGATAGTCGGTGAAATGCGGCATGTGTCGCCACCAGGTCTGACCGCGCAGGAAAGGCGTGCCAATGCCCGCTCCAAAGGAAGTGCCCGGCGGCAAACCATCCGTCCGCGGCGTGTGGGTGTATGTGTGGAACACCAGATGCGTAACCCCTTCCGCAAAATGCAGGTTGGCAATCTCCTTGAGCATTTCCCAACGTTCGTTCCACGTCAACGCGAAGGATGTGAAGGCCTCGGCCGCCACGCGGGGCTTGCCGTAGAGCCGCGCGGCAGACGCGCACGGCTTGATCGGCTTGAAATCCAGGCTGCCTACAAAATTCTCCGTTCGCGGTTGCCAGAATTCGCACATCGGCACATCGGCATGCTTGTAGTACTCAAGGATGTCCCCCGGAAAAACATCCCCGGACGCCGTCTCGAACGACACCGTCAGCCGATTTTTCCGCGCCAACCTCGTCATCTGTCCGAAAAAGTTCTCTACGACCTGATCATTTACGAGTGTGCGCCAGTCCCGCAGAAAGCGTGTTGTCGTCTCGGGACTGCCGACCACATATCCGGCAAGCGCAGGCATCCAAGGCAGCAACGGGTACCCGCGCCGACGCAGGAATTCCGCATCGATACCGGGCGTCCAAGTCTGCGTCTCGCACTCCCAGCTATCCAGCAACATGCCTTGGAGCAGGCCGTCGCCGACAGGCCCCTTCTTGGCTGTCATGCGTCCGATATACCCCGCGAAATGGGCGTCGGCACCGCGGGCAGACAGCTTGTCACACTCCCAGCCGGTCGCTTCGGCCGGAGCCGGCCCGTTTTTCTTGCCGGTATTCACATGGCCCCAGCGCAAGATTGTCCAGCGTCCGTGAGGCGCCAGCCAACGCAACCGGCCGTTTTCGTCCATCCGGTCGGTCACGTCCAGCAGACACGCGTTATCCACCCAGGCCGCCGCCGTTTGTCTGGGATGCGGCTCGCGCATCAACCCCCGCAACACGTAAGCAGCCTCTGATTCCCAGTTGTTCTTGCGCGCCACAGAAAAAAGCTGCAGAGCGCGAAACGTCATAGCGTACGCATTCTCGATCTTGATCCGGTACACTTTGGCCTCCGCATCCGAACACGCGAGCGATATCGGCATGTCCTCCTGCCACGTACTGGGCGGCATGACATAGCGTGCCACTTCTTGTTCGCCCTCTGACGCCAGCGCATAAACCGTGATCGTGACGCCGGGCAGATAGCACCAGCCGTGATTGAACTCCTCGACGGAGGGGAATTGCACCGTGCGCACCGTTACCGGATCGCTGAACGCCACTTCAATCCACGTCGGCTTCCCGTCGGCTGGCAACGTCACTTTGCCGCCCGGCTCGTTTTTCAGGCATTTTTCCCAAGGTTGCCCCTCGCGGCTGCCAGTGACGCTCTGCGGAATCAGCGCCTGCGCCGTATCCCCTGCGGGTGTCGGGAAGGCCACGACCGCCACATCCTTGTAATCCCGCCACGGTTCGCCGCTGGGTTCCGGACGCGGCAACACTTGCGTCACCACACGTCCGCCCTTGATTTCGCTGCGGCTGAAAATCAAATGGCGCATGGCATTGCTGGGCGCGATCCACGGCCCACCTGCCATCGCCCAGCCCGGACAGTTCTGCATGGTGAACCGCAGTCCCAGCCGTTCGCATTCACGGGCGACGAACGACAGCAGGTCGTCCCATGACTCGCTCAGACATTTGATCTGCGGCGTCACGCCAGGCCACGGTCCGCCGAACTGCCCGTGAAAGAACTGCACCCCTTGAATCTTGGCCGCAGCCATAGCTTCCAGATCCGCCGTAATTCCCTCCCGCGCGACGTTGCCGCCGATAAAGTGAAACCACGTCTCAGGATAAAAAACCTTGGGCGGCTCATGGAAATGGCCGATATCACGCTCGCCAAACGACTGGCTCAACAGACGCTTCGGCGGCACCGCTTCGGCCCGTTCAACACGTTCCGCACACACTGCGGACAGACCGCATGCCATCACCGCCAAACAGACTGCGCGCTTCATCATTCGCACCTCACACCTCATTCATGCTGCCCATACGGTAGCCCAGCAGATCAAGCGTCACATACCTGAATCCGGAAGCCTTGATCGCTTCAACAAGTTGGCGGCGTCCCTCAGCCGCAACCAGACGCTGCAGATCAGCCTCCGGCACCTCGATACGCGCGACATCGCCGTGATGGCGCACCCGGCACTGCGTGAAACCTGTCGCCTTCAGCGCCTCCTCCGCACGCTCCACTTGTCCCAGCACCTCGGCCGTCACCGGCGAGCCGTAGGGGATGCGCGACGCGAGACACGCCATGGCCGGCTTGTCGGCGGTCGGCAAACCGGCGCGC
>JAQUEX010000300.1 GCA_028684935.1 Kiritimatiellia bacterium
GCCCGTTCATGATGACAGTGTAATAGCTCGTGCGTGCCACATTCAAGATTATGATTACGAGCAAGATTACGATTACGAATCACGGACCCCAACAGAACTGCCATGCGCCCCTCAAAACAGGAACAAAAGGGGCGATATTGAAGAGTATAAGCGCCTCGCGCAAACAGGGGCGTTACCCTGCCTTCTGCGGGGCCTTTTCCTTCCCCGGACTGTTGCCTTCGCCCGTTCGAACGCATCCTTCAGCGGCTGCGTGAGGGGTATCAGGACCTCGATGTCGTGGCGGGCGAGGACGCTCACGCTCCCGACTTTCCGCTCCCCTTTTCACCAGAAAAGCATGATCTTCGCACACTCCGCCTCCAACGATTTATATTTCCTGCTTGAACGTTCCGGCCAAAATCATAAGAATTCCGCCAATAAACCGCAATGCCTATCGTTCAACACCGTGAACACAACCATGCCAGAGCCTGACATCAGCGACGCCGAGTTGCTCCGAGCCTTCGCGCAGGGCGACGCAACGGCCTTGGACAAGCTTGTGGGCCGTTACCGGCAGCCGCTGTTTGCCTGGCTGCTGGGCATGACCGCGAACCGTGCCGACGCCGAGGATCTGTTCCAGGAGGTTTGGTTCCGGGTGATCCGTCACGCGGCGCGTTTCAACGATGTGTCGTTCCGGGCATGGCTGTGGAAGATCGCGCGCAATCTGTTGATCGACTTCCGCCGCAAGCGCAAGCCGGACATCAGCCTGGACGCGGTGGCCGACACTGAGGATGAGCCGCTGATCGACCGCCTGACAGCGGCGGGGACGGGACCGGCACGGCAGGTGGAGTTGGACGACATGACGCGGCGCGTGATGCGGGCGGTCGCCACGTTGCCTGAGGTGCAGCGCGAGGTCTTTTTGATGCGCGTTCAAGGGGACCTGCCCTTCAACGAGATCGCCGCCACACTGGGCATACCGCTAAACACCGCGCTGGGACGCATGCACGACGCGATGGGAAAACTGAAGAAGCTGTTGGCAGAGGAGACTTGACCATGAAGACGCAGACACCTTTTGACGAGATCGCGGCCATTGACCGCGAACTGACCGAACTCGCTCCTCGGGTCCGGCAAGGCTTCGTGTGCCTCGGCGGGCCCTCCGAGCGGGTGGAGCGGGCGATCCGGGACGAGGCGCGGCGCGCGGCGGCCCACCGGATGCGCTCAGCGTGGCTGCGGCGTCGCATACTGGCGGCCGCGGCGTCGTTCGCGCTGCTACTGGGCGGGACGGCTCATTGGGTCGCATCGCAACGCGCCGAACAGAACCGCAGTCCGACGCAGCAGCCGGTCGCGGCCGCCGACGCACGCGGCGACGAATCCACGGTCGGCTTTGCCAGCCTGCTGATGGAGATCCAGGGCCTGAACGAGGACGGCTTCTTCAGAACTGAGGAAGCGGAATCACTGTGGCTGTAGCCCACAGCTTCTCGATGGCGTAATAGTCGCGCGCCTCGGGCGAAAAAACGTGCACCACAACGTGCACGTAGTCCACCACCACCCAGCCGCTGTCCGGCGTGCCGGAGGTGCGGTAGCTCGCCACCCCTAGGTCTTTCATGCGGCGCTGCACCTCCGAAATCAACGCCTTGAGGTGCGGACCCGAGGTGCCAGTCGCCACGATCGTGACGTCGGTCAGGTTCGAAACCCCGCGGACATCGTAAATGCGGATACCTTCCGCCTGCTTAGCGTCCAGTGCCGCCGCCGCTTCCCGTGCTATCTGTTCAGGTTGAATGGCCATGTCTCCTCATCACTTGCCGACAGCGTATAGGCCGCGCTCGCGGATATAGGCCTCGACGTCAGGACATACAAGATAGCGGATTGAGCGCCCTTCGGCAATTCTTCTCCGTATCTCCGTGGAAGAAACCTCGCACGTGCGGCCGTGAACCGTGTGCCGACGCAGACGGTCGCGCACCGCCTCGGGAAACGGCGCCAAGGCCTCATCAAGCGCCAGCGTGACCCCCGGCCTCTGAACCGTGATCACGTCACACAGCGCCAGCATCTCGTCGATCTTGTGCCAATGCGCGAGTTCGCGCAGTGAATCCCCTCCGATAATGAAAAAGAGGCGCGCCTCAGGATGGCTCGCGCGCAGCGCCCGCACCGACTCGACCGCATACGAGACCCCGCCGCGTGCCAGATCGAGGTCCGACGCCCCGAAAAGCGGATCGCCCGCCACGCTGCGCCGCACCATCTCCAAGCGGTCCGGGCCCGACGCCAGATCCGCCGCGCCGACTTTGAACGGCGACACCGAACAGGGCAGCAGCAGCACGCGGTCAAGCTGAAACGCCTCGGCCGCCGCACAGCCGATCAAGAGATGGCCGATGTGGATCGGATTGAAACTGCCGCCGAGAATACCGAGCCGCATCACCGTGCCTCCTCGCCGTCCGCCGGGATCGCCCGCCCGGTCGCGGCATCAAAAAACCTGAGCTGGCCGCAGTCCAGCGGCAGCGCCACCGTCGCGCCCGGCTCGAACGTGTGCTCCGCACCCACCCGCGCCACGATCCGCGTACCGTCGGCAGCCACAACCTGCACGAAGGTTTCCGCGCCCATCGGCTCCACCACATCGACCGTGCCGCACACGGCGTCCCGCGCCGTGTCCGGTGCCGGCGCGCCGTCCAGCGATTCCGGACGGAACCCCAGCAGCAGCTCGCGCCCGGCAAACGGCCGCAAGGCCACGTCCCAGCGCACAGGCAACGCGACCTCGCCCTGCGCGTGCCGAAAACGCCCGCCGCCCTCCTGCGGCTCGAAGCGCCCGCGCAACACGTTCATCGGCGGCGTGCCGATAAACCCGGCCACAAAGAGATTCTCGGGCCGGCGGTAAACCTCCAGCGGCGGCGCCACCTGCTGGATCGTGCCGCGCTCCATCACCACGATGCGGTCGCCCATAGTCATCGCTTCGACCTGGTCGTGTGTGACGTAGATCATGGTGGCTTTCAACCGCCGGTGCAGGCGGTTCAGCTCGCTGCGCATCTCCACGCGCATCTTGGCGTCCAGGTTGGAGAGCGGCTCGTCGAAGAGGAAGACCTGCGGCTTGCGCACGATGGCCCGCCCTACCGCCACCCGCTGGCGCTGCCCGCCCGAGAGCTGCTTGGGCAGCCGCCGCAGCAGGTCGCCCAGGCCCAGAATCTCTGCCGCCTCGCCGACCCGCACCTCGATCTCGCGCCGGGGCAGTCCCCGCAGCTTGAGCCCGAAGGCCATGTTGTCGTAGACGGTCATGTGCGGATAGAGCGCGTAGTTCTGAAAGACCATCGCGATGTCGCGGTCTTTCGGCGGCACCGCGTTCACACAGCGTCCGCCGATGCTGATCGTGCCGGAGGAGATCGCCTCCAACCCCGCGATCATGCGCAGCGTGGTGGACTTGCCGCACCCGGAGGGACCGACCAACACCAGAAACTCGCCGTCGCGGACCACTAGGCTGAAGCCGTCGACCGCGCGCGCACCGCCGTCGTACTGCTTGCACACCTTCTCTAAGACCACCTCTGCCATATCGCTCCTAAAGCACCATGCGCACACCCGGAACCCGTTTGAGCGCCGCATCGAGCGCGCGCAGGTCATCCGGCGTCTGCAGTTCGACCGAGACACTGTAGGCGTGGTACCGGCCTTGGGAAGAGGCGCGCGACGCCGCCAGCGGCTCCACCACCCGGTGGGCGTTCAGCGCAGCCGCCAAGCCAGACGCCACGCCTGCCGACGCCTCGGCGATCACACGGAAATGAAACGTCGCGGGATACTCGACCTGCTGCGGCGCGCCCGCAGGAACTTCTCTCGCGCCTGGGCTCATTCGATTGCTCATGTGCGGATCAGTTTACCGACTCCCGGCCTGCGCAACAAGCGCGGGGGTGCGAATTTTTTTTTGCCGACTGATTCCGGGCGCATGGCAGTTCTGTTGGGGTCCGTGATTCGTAATCGTAATCTTGCTCGTAATCATAATCTTG
>JAQUEX010000056.1 GCA_028684935.1 Kiritimatiellia bacterium
GGTCGAATAGCCCGTTCATGATGACAGTGTAATAGCTCGTGCGTGCCACATTCAAGATTATGATTACGAGCAAGATTACGATTACGAATCACGGACCCCAACAGAACTGCCATGCGCCCGGCCGCCCGTCCAGACTTGCCTGAGTGACACTTTTTCTGATATTGTCACCCTCGAACTGAAACCATAAGGAGAGTTTCCATTATGTCATGGTTTGAAAAGCCGGCCGAAGCTCCGGCCCGCGTTCCGACTGAAGCGATTTGGGCGGTGTGTCCGTCCTGCAAGGCGTACGTCGCCAAAGCGGCGTGGCGCGCGGCCGATAAGGTCTGCCCCCGCTGCAACCATCACGAACGGCTGAACTGCCGTGAGCGCGTGGCGCTGTTGACCGACGCGGGCAGTTTCAAAGAGTTGAGCGCCGAGGTCAGTTTCAGCGATCCGCTGTCCTTCTCGGACTCGAGCGGCGCGTACGCCGACAAGGCCAAAGCGACGATCGCTAAGACGGGTGAGGGGGAGTCGATCCTGACCGGCACCGCCACCGTTGAGAAGATTGCGGTGGTGCTGGGCGTGATGGATTTCAAGTTTCTGGGCGGCAGCCTCGGCAGCGGAACCGGCGAACGTATCCGCCTGGCCGCTGAAAAGGCGATCGCGCTGAAGCGTCCGCTGATCATCGTCTCGGCTTCGGGCGGCGCGCGCATGCACGAAGGCATCGTCTCGCTGATGCAGATGGCCAAGACCTGCGCGGCGATCGCGCGCGTCAAGGAGGCCGGCCTGCCATACCTGTCAATCCTGACTGATCCGACGACCGGCGGCGTATCGGCCAGTTACGCGATGGTGGGCGATCTCAACATCGCCGAGCCCAAGGCGCTGATCGGCTTTGCCGGACGGCGCGTCATCGAGCAGACGATCAAGCAGAAATTGCCGGATGACTTTCAAACCGCTGAGTACACGCTCGCGCACGGCTTTGTCGATCACATCGTGCCGCGCAAGGAGCTGAAGGCGTTTCTCGCGAATGTCCTCCGCTACGCCGGATATTGAGGCGGGGCGGCGGCGACCCAGGGTATCCAGTCACGTTCATACGGTGAGTGTTTATGGCTAAGAAAACTGAGAAGAAATTGATGGCGTGGGACATCGTGCAGATCGCGCGCCACGCGGAGCGTCCGAACATCACGGATTACATTCGTCTGCTGTGCGACGATTTTGTGGAACTTCACGGTGACCGCCTGTTCGGCGACGATCGCGGTCTGATCGGGGGCTTTGCCACGATCGGCGGGCGCAGGGTGGTGCTGATCGGCCACCGCAAGGGGCGCGGCGTGGAAGAGAACATCGAGGCCAACTTCGGCATGGCGAGTCCGGAAGGCTACCGCAAGGCGATGCGGCTGATGCGTCTTGCCGAGAAGTACGGCTTGCCGGTGGTCAGCTTTGTCGACACGCCGGGCGCCTATCCGGGCAGCGAGGCCGAGGCCCGCGGCCAGGCCGAGGCGATCGCTCACAACTTGGAGTTTATGGCCACGCTGAAGACCCCGATCGTCGTGGTGGTCACGGGTGAGGGCGGCAGCGGCGGCGCGCTGGGCATTGCGGTGGGAGACCGTATCCTGATGCTGCAGAACGCGGTTTACTCCGTGATTTCCCCCGAAGGCTGCGCCTCGATCCTGTGGCGCGACGGCAGCAAGGCGCCGCAGGCCGCCGACGCGTTGAAGATCACGGCCGACTCGCTGAAGGGGTTGGGCATTATCGACGCCATCGTGCCGGAGCCGGCCGGCGGTGCCCATGCCGACCCCGCAGCCACGGCGGCGGCGGTCAAGAAGGCCGTGCTCGCGTGCCTGGAAACTCTCTGCGCGGTGCCGCTGAAGAGCCTCGTTGCGCAGCGCTACGAGAAGTTCTGCGCGATGGGCTGCCGGTGACCCCTGAATCAGGAGGAATTGTGAAAATTGCAGTGTTGTTTGCGGTGGCGCTGGGTTGCGTGGGCGGGCTGTTCGCGGAGACGATCGCGGTCAGGTCGCCGGACGGAAAAAATGAGATCCGGCTGCTGGTCGAGGAGAGCCTGCGCTATGCCGTGCTGCGCAACGGCCAGGTGCGCATTGCCCCGACGCCCCTCAGCATGACCGTCGAGAACCGGGGCGTGCTCGGCGCGAAGCCGGTGGTCGCTGGCAAAAGCGAACGCGCGGTCGCGGAAACCATCCCGACGCCGGTGTACAAAAAGGCCGCGATCCACGCCAAGGGGCATGAGGTGGCCGTCAGCTTCGAGGGCGGCTATCAGGTGATCCTGCGCGCGCACGATGACGGGGTCGCCTATCGCTTCGCGACCGCGCTGGACGGCATGATTAAAGTGACTGACGAACAGGCGGCGCTCACCTTCCCGTCGCCCGACCTGACCGCCTACGTCGGTTACAACTGGGGTAACCGGGAGGATCCCAAGCAGGATAAGCTTCAGAACAGTTGGGAGTCGATCTACGAGAAGATGAAGGTCTCCGAGGTGGCGGCGGACAAGCAACGTCTGGTCTATCTGCCGTTGCTGGTGCAGTACCCCGACGGGGTCTGCGTGTGCGTCACCGAGTCGGACTTGCGCGATTATCCCGGCTGGAATCTCTATCGCGACGGCAAGGACGCCGTCCGCCTCTCGCCCTGGATGGCGCAGGTTCCGGTGAGCCGCACGGTGGAGGATAACCAGCGCCAGCGCCTGGTCAAGGAGCGTGAGCCGTGGCTGGCCGAAACGGCGGGCACGCGCACGTTTCCGTGGCGTGTGTTTATCATGGCCGACCAGCCGGTAAAGCTGATTGAGTCGGATCTCGTCTATGCGCTGGCGAAGCCGTGTGCGCAGGCCGACACGTTCGGCTGGGTCAAGCCGGGCAAAGTCGCGTGGGACTGGTGGAACGACTGGAACGTCTCGGGCGTGCCGTTCCGCGCGGGGTGCAACACGGCGACCTACAAGTACTACATCGACTTCGCCCAAAAGAACGGCATCGAGTATGTCATCTTCGACGAGGGATGGTCGGTCAGCCTCAAGATCATGGAGATCCATCCGGACGTCGATGTGCCCGAACTCATCCGCTATGCCGATGCGCGCGGCGTCGGCATCATTCTCTGGTGTTCCTGGCCGCAACTGGTCGGCCGCCAGCACGAGGTGTTCAAGCGGTATGCCGACATGGGCGCGAAAGGGTTCAAGATCGATTTCATGGACCGCGATGACCAGTTCGTCGTGAAGTTTCTGGAAGAGACGGCGAATATCGCGGCGTCGTACAAGCTGCTCGTGGACTACCACGGCATGTTCAAGCCGACCGGCCTGCAGCGCACCTGCCCGAACATCGTGAACTTCGAGGGTGTGCACGGGCTTGAGCAGCTCAAGTGGGAGAACGGCAGCGACTTTCCCGCCCACGATTGCATGATCGCTTTCACGCGCATGGTGGCCGGTCCGTTGGATTACACGCCGGGCGCGATGCTGAATCAGACGCGCAAGGGCTTCAAAGCGAACTATACGCAGCCGACCTCGCAGGGTACGCGCGTGCACCAGATGGCGCTGATGACCCTTTTCGAAGCGCCGCTGCAGATGCTGTGCGACACGCCCACGCAGTACATCCGCAATCAAGCCTGTACGGACTTTATGGTCAAGGTGCCTACGGTGTGGGACGAGACGGTCGGGCTGCTGGGCGCGGTCGATGAGTATGTGGCGGTGGCCCGCCGCAAGGGAGAGGTCTGGCATCTCGCCGTGATCGGCAACTGGGAGCCGCGCGAACTGACACTCGATCTGGACTTCCTGAAGGGCGCCTACCGCGCGGAGATCTTTGCGGACGGCATCAATGCGGACCGCGACGCTACGGACTACACACGTGAGGTGCGCACGGTCAGGGGCGGCACGTCGCTGACCGTCCGGCTCTCGTCCGGCGGCGGCTGGACCGCGCGCCTCACGCCGAAAAAGTTCTTAGGGCTTTTCTGATCACGCGCCGAAACAGACCGCTTCCACCTGCGCGCAGAGCGCGTGGTAGAGCGGCAGGTGGAGTTCCTGCACGCGGTAAGTTTCGGTTTCCGGCACCTTGAAAAGCAGGTCGCAGAAGGGGTCCATGCGGCCCGGACGGGCACCTGTGAAGCCGATCGTGGTCAGTCCTGTCGCGCGCGCCGTCTGCATGGCGCGCGTGACATTTTCGGCGTTGCCGCTGGTGCTGAGGCCGATCAGGATGTCGCCGGGGCGGCCCAGCGCGAAGACCTGCTGCGCGAAGATCAGCTCGGGACCGAGGTCGTTCGCGGTGGCGGTGATGATCGAGGAGGCTTCGCAGAGATTCACGGCGCGCAGGCCGCGCTGCAATCTGGCGGCGAGCGGCGCGTCGCCCAGCTCGTGCGCGAGTGCGGCGGCCTGGCCGGGCAGCGGCGGACGCCGGCTCAGAAAACCCTTCAGCCACTCGCCGGAGATGTGTGCGGCGTCCGCAGCGCTGCCACCGTTCCCGCATAACAGCACCAAGCCGTCGCGCGCGTGACAACGGGCAACGGCTTCCGTGGCCGCTGACAGTACGTGGGCGAGCGGAGAGAGGCTCGGATAACGCTGGAACAGGGAGGCGGTCATGTCGCAGGAAATCGGATTCATGATGTTTCAGTGTATCGGAGGCGCAGAAGCGACGCAACGCCGATTTGTGCGCCGTTGCCTGAACGCTCTAAAATCGTGTTGTGTACGGCGGCGTGGCGGGATACACTAGGGCACATGAAAACGAACTATCCCGTGTGTGTGGCTGTTCTTGTCGGTGTTCTGGCGTTCTGTGGCTGCGGTCGTCAGGGCGGAACCCAGGCCGGTGCCGCGAAGCCGGTGAAGTTGACCTACAGCGTCTTTTTCCCGCCGACCCATGTGCAGGCCCGGTTGGCCGGCGAGTGGGCTGAGGCGATCAAGGCGCGTTCGGGCGGGCAGGTGCAGATCACCGTGTTTTCGGGCGGGGTTTTGACCAAGGCCGATCAATGCTATCAGGGCGTTGTGGGTGGTGTGTCGGACCTCGGCATGAGCGCCTTCGCTTACACGCGTGGCCGTTTTCCGCTGCTGGAGGGCCTCGATCTGCCGGTGGGGTATCCGGATGGCATCAGTGCCACGCGGATCGCTCATGCATTGACCACGCAGTTCAATCCGGCCGAGGTGCAGGATACCAAGTTGCTCTATGTTCATGCGCACGGACCCGGTGTGCTGGCCACGAAAAAACCGGTGGCCGGACTGGCAGACCTCAAGGGCATGAAGATCCGCGCGACCGGTTTTTGCGCGAAAATCGCGGAAAGCCTCGGCGGGTCTCCGGTCAGCATGCCGCAGGGCGAGACCTACGAAGCGCTGCAGAAAGGCGTGGTCGAGGCGACCTTCTGTCCGGTGGAGACGCTGAAGGGGTGGAAGCAGGGTGAGGTGATCCAGAGTCTGACGGATTCGCGCTGCATCGGGTATACGACCGCCTTTTTTGTGGTGATGAACAAGGAGAAGTGGGCCGCCTTGCCGCCCGAGGCGCAGCGTGTCATCGAGGAGGTCTCGGCTGAGTGGGTCGTGAAGCACGGCCAGGCTTGGAACGAGGCGGATGCCGAGGGGCTCGCATTCGTCAAAGAGCTGAAGCGCTCAGTCGTTGAGCTGAGCGCGGAGGAGCAGGCCGCCTGGAGCGCGCGTGTGGCGCCGTTGCTGACCGCTTATGCTGCGGGGGCGGATGAGAAGGGACTGCCCGGCGCGGCGTTTCTGGCGGCCCTCAAGAAACAGGTGGCCGAAGCGCGCGCGGTGCGCGGGAAGTAAAGCATGCAGACGCCGGTGAGAATGCCGCTTGGGCCTTTCTGGCGGGCGGTGGTGTGGGTCGGACGTGTCATGACGGCGGTCTCGGTGGCCGGGCTGCTGGCGATGATGCTGGTGACGTGTCTGGACGTGGCGCTGCGCGTCTGCGGGGTGCCGGTCAAGGGCGCGTATGACGTGGTGCGCGTCGCCGGCGCGATCACCATCGCGTGCGCGCTGCCGGTGACGACCGCCATGAAAGGGCACGTTGCGATCGAATACTTCTTCCAGCGCCTGAACCGGCGCTGGCGCCTCGCGGTGGACTCCCTGATGCGGCTTCTGATGATCGGCGGCTTTCTGCTGGCGGCGGTTGAAAGTGTCGGCTACGGCGTGCGTTTCCTGAAGAGCGGCCAGGTGACTGACACGATCGAGATGCCGATCTTCTGGGTGCCATGGCTGATGGCGGTTTCATTCGCGGTCACGGCGTTGGTGGTCGTGTTTCATCTGGTTTATCCGGGACGGGAGTTGGTGCGTTCATGACTCCGACGCTGATCGGCATTTTGGGGGTTGTCGCGCTGGTGGCCTTGCTCATGTGCAGCCTGCCGGTGGCGGTCTCGATGGCACTGGTGGGCGTGGCGGGTTACGCGCTGGTGATCTCAGGCCAGGCGGCGCTGGCAATGCTTTCCGCCGACCTGTACGACGTCTTTGCGAACTATAATCTGACGGTTATCCCACTTTTCGTTTTCATGGGGCAGGTCGCGTTTCACAGCGGGATCAGCCGTCGCCTGTTCGCCGCCGCGAACAGTTGGCTCTCCGGCTTGCGCGGCGGCCTGGCGATGGCGACCGTCGGCGCGTGCGCGGCCTTCGGCGCCATCTGCGGCTCGGGGCCGGCGACGGCGGCGACGATGGCGGCCGTGGCGCTGCCGGAGATGCGGCGCTTCAAATACGACGATGCACTGGCCAGCGGCACCGTCGCGGCCGGCGGCGGTCTGGGCATGCTGATCCCTCCCAGCGTGGTCTTCATCGTGTACGGCATCTTGACCGAGCAGTCGATCGGAAAACTCTTTATGTCCGGCGTGATTCCCGGTATCCTCGTGGCGGTGCTTTTCTGCGGTGTCATCAGCCTGCAGTGTTGGCTGAATCCCCGGCTGGCGCCGCCGACCTCGCGCGTGTCGTGGCGCGAGCGTTTCCGCAAGCTGGGCGGCGTGATCGAGACCGTGCTCCTTTTCGTCTTCGTGATGGGCGGCATGTTCGCCGGCTGGTTCACGGCGACCGAGGCGGCGGCCATGGGCGCCGCCGGCAGCGTGGCGATTGCCGCTGCGGGTGGGAATGTGTCCGTCAGCAAGCTTTGGCAGGCCGCTCAGGAAACCATCAGGACCTCGTGCATGGTGATGGTGATTGTGGCCGGGGCAACGGCGTTCGGCCACTTTCTGGCGGTGACCGGGATGCCCATGCAGTTTGCCGGCTGGCTGACCCATCTGCCGGTGCCTTCGACCGTCATCATTATCTTGATCCTGTTTTTCTACCTGGTCGCGGGCTGCTTTATCGATTCGCTGGCGCTGATCCTGCTCACGATCCCGATCTTCCATCCCGTGGTAACCGGGTTGGGCTATGATCCGATCTGGTTCGGCGTGATCATTGTGCTGGTCACGCAAATGGGCGTCATCACGCCGCCGGTCGGGGTCAATGTCTATGTCGTGAGCGGCATCGAGCGCAGTTTATCCCTGCAGACGGTGTTTCGCGGTGCCATGCCCTTTTTGCTGGCGCTGGCGGTCGCCTGTGCGCTGCTGATTGTGTTTCCGCAGCTTGCAACGTGGTTGCCGGCGGCGTTGGAATGAAGAGAAAAGGAGGTCGTCATGACTGAGTCTAGCTTGCGTGTCGGTCACTACCGGAGAATCCTCTTTTGCACGGATTTCTCCGACAATGCAAGATTCGCCTTTGACTTTGCGATTGACGCCGCCATTCGTAATGTCGGTTGTACGTTGACGTTGCTGCACGTGATTCCCGAACCGGACGCGCAGTTCTGGAAGGGGTACATCTACGAAGTCGGCGACATGGATGCGAAGGCGCGCGCGGATATCGACCGGGCCATCGATGCGGATTATCGCCCGCGCGTGCCGGCCGGCGTGACGTTTGAAGTGGAGATGCGCATCGGCGATGCGGCGCGGATGATCCTTGATTTTGCAGAGCAAGACGGCACGGGTCTGATTGTGGTGGGACGCCAGGGACGCGGCGCGATCACGCAGTGGCTGCTCGGGAACGTGACCGGCAAGGTGGTGCGCAAGGCGACCTGTCCGGTTCTGGTCGTGCCGCGCGCGTTCAAGGAGAAACAGCCGGCTCAGGCAGCGGAGTCTCCCGCGTCAGCGTCGTGAGGTCCGGTTCGCCCACGCGGTCGTCCGCCGAGGCGTACCGGTAGGCGACGGACACCGTGTCATCGACCTGTGCCAGTTCGGGCAGGCTCTCGCTGCCTTCCTCGTTCCGCGTTTTGCGCGGCAGATATCGAATGAGATGCGCGCGCGTGGCGCGTCCGGACGCATCGAATTCAACGGCGCGGTGGCCGTGGGCGGTAAAATATTCCGTATGGAATCCGCGAAAGCGCCGCCAGCCGGTGAAGACGCCTTGTGCGTCGTAGTCGAAGACGTCTTTCCAGCGGCGCGTGACGCTCAGCAGGGGATCGGTGTAGCCCGCTTGCGGACGCGTGTAGTCGATAGCCTGCGGGCGCCCGTCTTCGGTGTAGAGGCGATGTTCGTTCGCCAGGAAACAGATGCTGAGAATCGCCGGCATGGAGAATGTCGCGGCCGTCTCAGCGATCACGCCGATGTCGACGCGGGAGGTGCGGATGCGCGTGTCGCTGTCGAGCGGGGTGTCGAAAGGCGCGTGATGGGCCACCGTGACGGTCACCCGCGCGGCGTTGGTCGGCGAGGGCGTGAAGGTCACTTTGGCCGGATCGCCGTGCAGCACGACCCAGTGGAGCCTTGCGTCGGCCCGCGCGCAGTGCGCGTGGATCTCGTAGGCGCGGGTGCGGGCGATGCCCCGAAAAACGCGCGCGACCGCCACGGGCGTATCGAAGAGCTGTTCGGAGTCGGCCAGGTCAAAAAAATCCAGGCCGGCGCGCATCGGCGTTTCACGGCGCACGTCGATCAGCACCAGCGGCGGCAGGTCGTTGGTCGTCAGCGCATGAGCCGCCTCAACCAGTTTTGCGGTATCCAGACGGCTGCCGTCAAAGACGGAGGGATGCGCTCGCCCGGTCAGATAGTCGCGCCGGTCGCGCAGGGTTTTCTGCGAGGCACGGAAGAGCATGGAGAGCGTTGGCATGAGCAGTCCGTGCCTAGCCAACTCGGCGCGCGTCTCCGGCCGCATCGCGGCGAGGGCGGCTGCCGCCGCCTCGACGAACGGCCGCTCGGCGCCGCTTTGCCCCGCGACAGCGATGAAGCAGGGCATGTTGGCCGGGAAAAGGTCGCCGCCTTGTACGGTGTAATCGCTGAACGCGGGGTAGAAGAAGAGCTGGTTGCCGAGCAGCAGGATCGGCTGCCGCACGGCTTGTTCGCGGTCGCAGCAGACCGCGCGCGGCTGACTGCGCCAGTAGGCGGAATTCAGATAGCCCATGGCGGAGTGGCCGACGACCGGCACCAGCGCGTCGTGCCCAGGTTGTGAGAAGAGCGTGTTCGGCTGGCCGATCGAAAGCTTCCGGTCGATCACGTCCGGCGCATAACCGAGACGCACCATGCCCGGGAACCGTGCGAGGTCGAAGGCCTGCGTATCGTTGTCGCGGTTGACATAGAGCAGGCCGGCCGCGCCGGCCGCCGTGCCCTCGCGCAGCCAGTCGTTGATCCGTGCGGCTTCGGGGCCTTGGTAAGCGGCCGGCGGCGGATTCGATGGCAGGAGGACCCGCGTGTGAAACAGGGCGGCGTCGAAGCTCCAGAGCGTGTTGGACGCGCTCTGCATCACGGTGCCTTCGGCATCAGGTGCCGTGGCGGCAGGCAGGCTCGGCTCCCCGTCGGCGCCGTCGCTCAGTTCGCGCATGCGGGTGATGCGCGCGTCAAAAGCCTCGGTGCCGCGCAGGGCGGCGAGATCTGGATCCTGCGTGACGTGTTCGATGTCGAGGAATCCCAGCGTGAGGGCTTGGTCGAGCGCGGCCAGGGCTTCCTCGCGCTTGCCTTGGAGCGCCAGCGCGCAGGCCAGATTGTAGTGCCAGAGTTCATCGGCGGTGCCGGCCTTGATCCCTTCACGGCACGCCACCTCCATGGTGATATAATCGCCCGCATGATGAGACGTGTCCATCAGCGCCAGCAGGCGCATGTGCCGCGCGTGCAGGGCTGGCATGTCAAAGACCGGCGCGGCGCCGAACACGCTGCCCGCAAGCAGCATGCCGAGCAGCACCGGCAGGACGCGGCAGAAGAGGCGTGTGCGATCAGGCGTCATGGGTCAAACGGGCGACCACGGCGGCGGCCGTCTCAGCCGGGACGCCGTGAAGTTTGATGCGTTTAAGGCGCGCGGTATCGCCCGACAGAAGTTCAACCGCACGTTTGGGGATAGAAAAAATGGATGCGAACAGGGCGGCCAGTTCGGTGTTGGCCTTGCCGTCGACCGGCGGTGCCTGCAGCCGCACGCGCAACCAGTCGGGGTCGGCCCCGGTGATTTCGGAGCGGTTTGCGCGCGGGGTGGCTTTAACGGTCACGGTGCAGCCATCGGATGTCGGGGTCAGCCAGGGCATGGGGACTTAGTTGAGAAAGGGGGTGTGCATGAGTTGAAGCAAAATCCGGCCGATCGAGGTGTACAGCAGATCGGCCACAAAGAAGAAAATCAGCGGCGTAAAGTCGAAGCCCATGCCGGTGCCGCCGCGCCGCGCGAAGCGTCCGAGCAACAGGTCCACCCCTTCGCTGCAGATGACGGCAGCACCGCGTGCCTGCAGCAGCGCAGCGCCGAAGTTGGCGACGATCAGCACGAAAAGGCCGCGTGTCAGAAACATCAGGCCGTCGCTGAAGGAGAGCACCGCCAGCCAGCAGGTTTTGAGGAACTGCGCATAGAGCGGACCCGCAATAAACGGGTTGAGCGGCCGGTCCGCGTCCGGCATCGGCGATTGCGTCAACACGCAGGCGTGCGTCAGGGTGAAGGCCAGCACGCCGTGCAGCGCCAGCAAGGCGAAGGGCTGAAGCATGGCCGGCACGTATGAAAAGGGGCGGACGAAAAACGCCAGCGCCTCGCTGGCGCGGGTGGACCGGAAGGGTGGGGTGATCAGTCGCACGAGCAGGTAGACCGTCCATAACCGCAGGATAAACACGGCGGTTTGAAGGGTGCTGAACAGAACGAGAGAAACGGCGTGATTCGCGGCCGGCAGGGGTGCGAACGCAAAACCCTGGCCGATCCGGATCAGCCAGTCGCCGCCGAAACGCCAGGAGACAATCGTCTTGAACAACAAAACAAAGAACAGGACCGCCAGCGCAGCCGCCCGCTCCGGCATGAACAGGACAGGACGCAGAAACGCGAAGACACCGTCCGTCAGTCGCATCGTGCCGGAGAGGAACGGATTGAAGTAAAACTCACGCGTGGGCGATGACCAAAGACGGACCCAGAAAATCAACGCGGCGATGTGAAAACCGTAGAGAAAAAAATCCATAAAAAAAACCTGCAAAAACCGATGAGATCAGCATACGGTTTACAGGTGTTCAGTTCAAGGCGAAAGCGGGCGGTCGCGTCGGCGTTTCCACAACGCCGCAGCGCTCTACGCGCTCCCCGCGCGCTTCCGCTCCCATCTTCCTGCCGCTTCACCATCAACTATCTTGAATCCCGCCCGGGTCAAAGTTTACCCGATTCGCCTTGCTTTCAGTGGGGGGTGTGGCTATGCTCAGCATTCTTTTAAAGCAGTCGATGATTATGAAAAACCTTGCTGAACAACCGGTTTCCACCCGTGTCGGCGTCCATGTCCGCAACCGTCTGATGTCGGGCGTGCTGGTCTTGATCCCGCTCGCGATCACCGTGTTTATCCTGCGTCTGCTGTTCAACTGGCTGACCGCCTTTGCCCGACCGCTGCTGCGTCCGTGGCTGGGCGAACTGAATGAAACGGTCTTGGCGTTGATCGCGCTGGTGGTGACGGTCGCGGTGCTGTATGCGGTCGGGCTGGTGACCACGCATCTGGTCGGACGGCGCCTGATCCATTTCGGCGAAAGCGTGCTGTTGCGGCTGCCGATCGTGAAGACCGTCTACTCCGCTTCGAAACAGGTGGTGGACGCCTTTTCCGCAACCGGAAAGAATTCGTTCGAGGCGGTGGTCATGGTGGAATACCCGCGGCACGGCGCGTATACGCTCGGGTTCGTGACGGGCTCGATCATAGGGCCCGATGCACAACAACTCTACGCGGTTTTTGTCGCCACCACGCCGAACCCGACCTCCGGCTTTCTGATCCTGTTTCCCGAAGAAGATGTCTGCTTCACGGACATACCGGTGGAGGACGGCATCAAGATGATCGTTTCGGGCGGCATGCTGGCACCGAAGCGTTTCGGCCGCCGGGCGCGCGGCCCGGTGGGCGCAGCCGGACTACAGCAAGGCGCGGATGCCCCAGAACAGCGCGTGGTTGAGGGCGAGCGCGTAGAGTGACGCGAACAGATCGTCGATCACAATGCCGACGCCGCCGTGGACCGCCTGAAGCTGGCGGGCCGGCGGCGGTTTGATAATGTCGCAGACGCGCGCCACCACGAAGCAGAGCGGCACCAGCCAGAGGTGCTGAAGCAGCGGCAGGCCGATCGTGCAGATCGGGAAGAGCATCCATTCGTCCGCGCAGATGCGCCCGTCATCTTTTTTGCCCAGCACGCGCTCGGCGACATCGCACAGCGGCACCGCCAGCAGCGTCATGCCGATGCAAACGAGGAGTTGCAGGGCGAGCTGCTGCTGCGACACCCATAGGGCGAGCAGCACGCCGGGCAGCGAGCCGACCGTGCCGGGGGCGACCGGCGCGACCAGTCCGAGACCGAAGCCCGTGGCGGCGAAAACCGACCATTTTTGTTGTGACGTGGTGCCGGGGATTGAGGGGAGGGGGAAGTTCATTAGTGCGTTCGTGCATGAGTGGATGAGCAGGAAAGTTAGAGGTATTTGGCGGCGGCGGCCGCCAGTAGGCTGCGTTCGCTCTGGTGCAGCGTCACGTGGCCGTGGAGCGGCAGCTCTTTCATGCGTTCGGCCGCGTAGGTCAGGCCGTTGCTGGATGCGTCGAGGTAGGGGTTGTCGATCTGGTACGGGTCACCGGTCAGGACGACCTTCGTGCCTTCGCCCGCGCGGCTGACCACGGTCTTGACCTCGTGCGGCGTCAGGTTCTGTGCCTCATCGATGATCATGTACTGCTTGGAGATGGATCGCCCGCGGATATAGGTGAGTGCCTCCAGTTCCAGCGTGTCGTTGTCGAGCAGTTGGGTGATGCGCTCCTGGGGCGTCAGCAGGCGCGGCTGCTTCTTGGCTCCTGCCGGCGGCTGGTCAGGCTGGGTCCTGCGCAGCAGGTAGTCGAGGTTGTCGAAGATCGGCTCCATCCAATGCGAAAGCTTCTCTTCCTTGTCGCCGGGCAGGTAGCCGATGTCTTTGCCGAGCGGCACGATCGGCCGTGACACGAGGATGCGGTCGTAAAGGTGTTCGCGCTGCACGAGGTGCAGGCCGGCCGCCAGCGCCAGCAGCGTCTTTCCGGTGCCGGCCTGTCCGACGAGCGTGACGATGCTGACGGCGGGATCCATCAGGAGTTCCAACGCCATGCGCTGCTCGATGTTGCGCGATTGGATGCCGTATACGGTGTCGATGCTGAGGTTGATCTCGGCCAGCGTGCCGTCCGGAAAGACGCGCGCGATGGCTTTGAGGTCGTTCTGCCCGATGGCGGACAGGTGCAGGAACATGTTGGGATAGCACTTGGCCGGGGCCGAGGCGAGGACCTGGCCGTCGTAGAGCCGCTCGATCACCGAGCGCGGTACGGCGGTCTCCTGATAGCCGCTGTAGAGTTCATCGAAGTTCACCTTCTCGTGCTCAAAGTCTTCGGCCTCCAAGCCGATGGCATTGGCTTTGACGCGGACGTTGATATCCATCGAGACGATGATGACGCGCTCGCCTTGCCGCCCGAGCCAGTACGCGAGGCGGATCAGGGCGTTGTCAGGGGTGTCCTCTTCCAGGCCGGCTTTTTCAATCTCAGGGGTGACCAGCACGCGCAGCGTGCCGCCGCTGGGGAGCGGAACCCCTTTGGCGAGCTTGCCGCCCTCGCGCAGCGCGTCCAGCTTGCGGATCGATTCGCGCGCGTTGCGGCCGAGTTCAGAACTTTGCGTCTTGAACTTGTCCAGCTCCTCGAGCACGGCCATCGGCAGGACCACCTGGTTGTCGTCAAACACGGCAAGGGCCACCGGGGAGTGGAGCAGCACGTTGGTGTCGAGCACGAAGGTTTTGACGGGCTGCTTTTTTTTGCGGCGTACAGCGGTTTTCTTAGGGGGCATGGCAGGGAATGAGGGTTAAGCGGATTTAAGCTTGAGGGATCGGAAGGTGATCCAGCCGAAGAGGGCGACGACGATAAAGCTGGCCAACGGCAGCACGAACGCGGCGCTTTCGCCGGTCAGCGTGATGACGCCGAGATTGAAGCTGCCTTGGTCGATGAACCAGCCAGCACCCATCGGCATCAGGGCGCCGCCGACGATCGCGAAGATGAGGCCGGCGGACCCGAGTTTGGCGTCCTCCCTGAGCCCGTCTAGGGCGATGCCGTAGATGGTGGGGAACATCAGCGACATGCAGGCCGAGATGCCGACCAGACAGACTAATCCGACCTGGTTCTGCAGCAGAATGGTCAGCATGGTCAGCACGGCCCCAGCGAGGGCCAGCAGGGTGAGCAGCAGGCTGGCGTTCAGGTATTTCATGAGAAAGGTGCAGATGAAACGGCTGCTGAGAAAAATGAGCATGGCTGCGATGTTCCAGTCTTGGGCGCGCTCGGCGCTGAAGCCGCAGTTTCTGCCGGCGTACTGGATGATGTAGGTCCAGCAGGTGATTTGGGCCGCGACGTAGAAGGTCTGCGCGATCACGCCGCCGACCCAATTGCGGTTTCGCAGCAAGCGCTTGGCGGTTTCGATGGGATGGATGTGGTCGGCGGTATGCTGGGCCGGAATCTTGCTGAACAGGAAGATGAAGAAGAAGACGGCCACCACGAGCCCCAGGATCACGTAGGGGTCACGGATGACGGCGATGTCGTGGGTTTTCATCGCGGCATAGGCGACCTGGTTGGCGGGTTCGCTGATATGCGTTCTAATGGCCTCGGCCATGCCGCTTTCCGGAACACCCTGCGCGCGCAGCGTGGCGGTGATGTCTGCAAAAAAGCGCTCGGCGCGCAGGTTGCGCAGTACCAGTTTGCTGGCGACCAGCATGCCGAGGAGCGATCCCATCGGATTGAAAGCCTGCGCCAGGTTCAGGCGCCGTGTGGCTGTCGCGGGATCGCCCATCGACAGGATGTACGGATTGGCGGTCGTTTCCAGAAAAGCCAGCCCGAATGTCAGAATGTAGAGCGAGAACGGGAACCAGTAGAAGTTCTCGGTGAGGGCGGCCGGCAGGAAGAGCAGCGCGCCGAGCGCATAGAGGGCTAACCCGAGAAGGATGCCCGACTTATAGGAGAACTTGCGGATGAAGAGCGCGGCGGGTATCGCCATCGTGGCATAGCCGCCGTAGAAGGCGAACTGCACCAGCGAACTTTGCGTGTTGTTGATCTCGATGAAGACGGCTTTGAAAGCGGCGACCATCGGATTGGTGATATCGTTCGCAAAGCCCCAGAGGGCGAAGAGCGTGGTGGTCAACACGAACGGGAACACGAATTGCGCCGACACCACGCGGGCATCGGGCTTCACCGAATGATCTGCCATAGTGATCTCCCTGTCGATAGACTCTGGTGGAAAACCGCACCGCGCGCTTTCCTGTTTTTACGAGCAGAACTATACACCATTTCGGCGTTTATGTGGCAATCCCTTTTTTTCAAGCCAGACGTGCGCCGGGCGGTCCAGTCCGAGTCCCAGCATATAGTTGTAAAGGGCGAGGCGCAGTCCCTCGCCGAGCCGGGTGTGGTCGGGTGCTCCGGGCTCTTCATACGGGATCTCGTTGCGGGAGAAACGCCGCCCGGGATCAGCTTCCGGCAGCAGGCGGATGCCGAACGCCCCGGGGTCGCGCGCGATCGGGCTGTGCGCCGTAAGCGCGAAGCGGTGCCAGTAGGCGGACTGGATGTGGCCGTCCGCAAAACGCTGGCGCACGTACTCCAGCGCAGCCACGGTCTCGTCTTCAGTCTGGGTCGGGAAGCCGTACATCAGATAGGCGTGCACGAGGATGCCGGCGTCGGAGAAGGCTTGGCACGCGCGGGCTGCGCCGTCAAGCGTGATGCCTTTATGCATGAGCCGCAACAGACGGTTGTGCGCGCACTCGAGCCCGCCGGTCACGGCGATGCACCCGGCGCGCGCCATCAACTCGGCGAGGGCCGGCGTGAAGCCCTTTTCAAAACGGATGTTGCCCCACCAGGTGACGGTCTCGCCACTCGCCAGCAGGGCCTCGCAGAGCCGACGGACCAGCGCCGGTGCCAGTGCTTCGTCGGTGAAATGGAAACCGCTCTGGCCGGTCTCGCGTTTCAGGCGGACGATGGCCGCGACGAGCGCCTCGGCCGCCGGCGCCTCGTACCGCCCGATGTAGTCCAGCGCGACGTCGCAGAAGGCGCAGCGGTGCCAGTAGCAGCCGTTGGCGAGCTGCAATTTGAGCCATTTTCCGTCCGACCACAGGCGGTGCATCGGATTGGCCATCTCGACCAGATTAAGGTAGCGCGAAAGATCGAGTCCGTCGTAACTCGGAACATGGAACGTCGCGTGTTGATCTCCCGGTGTTGAGCGTTGAACGTTGAGGGTTGAACGTTGAGCGTTGAGATCGGCCGGCCTGGCGCTCAGCGTCCTCACGCGGGG
>JAQUEX010000301.1 GCA_028684935.1 Kiritimatiellia bacterium
CCCGTTTTGCCTTGCCGCGAAGATCGATAAACGCTAAGGTTGATATTGACCTGTAAATGGAGGTGTCGGAATGAATAAGATGTTGTCTTTTGTTTTCGCCGGCTGTGTGGCGGCGGCTTCCCTGTGTTCCGGTCAGGCGGCTGACACTTACGCGGTGATCGATCTGTCGGGCGGAGCAGACACCAACGCCTATCCGGTCGTCTATCAGGCCAGTGAACCGGCCGGCGGCTGGGCCGCCGACCTCACTTACGTGACCAACCGGATCGTCCTGCGCAAGATCGTCGAGTCCGACACCTCGTTTTTCTATGTCAGCGTGTTCGAAGTGACGCGCGGCCAATACAACCGGGTCATGAATCATGGGTTTGATAATGAAACGTTACCGTTTGCCACGTCAGAACCGGCCCCTTTCTTCAACGCGCTGATTGCGCGCACCGGCCTTATGATCGGACACCCGACGCAGGCCCAGTGGGTGCTGGCGTGCCGCGCCGGAACGACGACCGCTTACCACTACGGCTCGGATGACCCGGCCCAGCTAACCGATTACGCATGGTTCCTGGACAACGCGGGAGGCGTCACCCACGCGGTCGGCCAGAAGCTGCCGAACGCCTGGGGCGTGTACGACCTGTACGGCAACGTCGCCGAGATGTGCGCCGACGGCGCCGTCTTGCGTGGCGGATATTACGATTCGGTCGCAGTAGGGTGCACGAGTACCGCCGCAGATTCATTCGACTTCACACCGCCCAACGCCGTCGGCCTGCGCCTCTGCGCGCGCCTGCCGCTGCTGACTGTCAACGGCGGCACGGGCGGCGGCAATTTCCGGCAGGGCGAGACCAACACGGTCACGGCGACCGTGCCCGCGCACCACACCTTCCTTGACTGGCAGGTCGACCCGCCGGATGCAACCAACCAATTCCTCAACGGCGCCTCGGTCACCAACGCCTCGCTCTCGCTGGTCATGCCGCTCGACGACATGACTCTGACCGCGCGCTTCGAACCGGTGCTCTACCCGCTGACCGTGGTGAACGGCAGCGGCAGCGGCAGCTACACCAACGGACAGAGCGTCTCGATCACGGCCAATCCGACCAACACCCTGCTCTTCGAATTCGACCGCTGGACCGGCGACACCTATGCGCTGGAGGATACGGAAAGCGCCACGACAACGGTCACGATCCCAGGCGCCGGCGTGACGGTCACCGCGACCTACAGCGACAAACGGTATGTCTTGACCGTCAACCACGCCTCCGGCAGCGGAAACTACACCAATGGCCAGACGGTGACCATCGGCTCGACCGTGACCCCGCCGACCGCCGGCCACGAGTTCGACCACTGGGAAGGTGCCACCAACACGGTTGCGGACGTCAACAGCGCGCCGACTACGCTGATCATGGGATCCGGCGACCGCGCGGTGACGGCCGTCTTCCGCCCCAAAGCCGTGGCGCAGAACACCTATCTGGTTCTGGATCTGGTCAGCAACGCGGTGACCTACCGCGACACGCCGCCGGAGGGCGGCTGGACCGATCTGCACAAGACCACGCAACTGGTTTTCCGCAAGGTCCCGACCGGCAGCTTCACGATGGGCAGTCCGACGAGCGAGCCGGGGCGCGGTCTTAACGAAACGCAGCACGCCGTGACCCTGACGCAGGATTTCTATCTCGGCCTCTTCGAAGTCACGCAGAAACAGTGGCAGAACGTCCGCGGCACCACCCCCGCCTTTTTCACCGGCGACACGCTGCCGGTGGAACGCGTCTCTTACCCGGACATCCGCGGCGGGACGCTCGGCGCGGCCTGGCCGGCGAACAACGCGGTGGATTTTGATTCGTTCCTCGGCGTCCTGCGCAACAAGAACACGGCCGTCAACGGAGCCGACCTCCCGACCGAGGCGCAGTGGGAGTACGCCTGCCGCGCGGGCACGACCGGCGCCTATGCGGGCAACATAGACGCCATGGCCTGGTACGCGGCAAACAACACGCCGTCCGGCACCAAGGCGGTGGGCACCCGGCAGCCCAACGCCTGGGGCCTATTCGACATGCACGGCAACGTGTGGGAGATCTGCCTCGACTGGTATGCGGCCGACCTGGGGTCCGCGCCGCAGACCGACCCGAAGGGGCCGGCAGGCGTGGCTCCCGGCACCCCCTCGCTGCGGGTCATGCGCGGCGGCAGCTATGAGCGCGAGGCGGCCTTGGTCCGTTCCGCGCAGCGGTATTCGGTCGCCGTGACAAACATCACGACCGGCACGGGGCTGATCGTTTCCAACCGCCAGTCGCAGATCGGCTTCCGGGTCGCCGTGCCGCAGGCCACCGCGTCCTTCCCGCTGACGGTGGTCAACGGCAGCGTCAACACCGGCGGCCTGTTCGCGGCCGGCACCGCTATCGGCCTCGCGCCGGCCGCCGCGCCGGCGGGCATGAAATTCGGCGCGTGGCAGGTGGAGCCCACCGGCACCGGACTGGGCTCCGGCTTCGATCCGGCCACGGCCCAGACGCTGCTCACGATGCCGGCCGCCGCCGTCACGCTGACCGCCATCTTCATTCCCGAGTCCTCGTCCGGTATTTTCCGCTTCATCCAGCAGAATCCTGACGGTGCCGTCGAGCAGTGGCAGCCGGACGGCACGGTCTTCGACCTCACGGCGCCGGCCGCGGCCGGCGGCTACCGTTTCGCGGCGTGGACCGTTTCGCCCGCCGACGCGGATCTCGGCGCGACGTTCGTTCCCACCAATGCGGTCACCCAGGTCACCATGCCCGCCCAGGAGGTGACGGTCACGCCGGTGTACGTGCCGGACGTTCCGGTCTTCCCGACGCTCACACCGACGGCCGGCGTCCTGTTTGAACTGGATGCCGGAGAGGGTCAGCGGCCTGCCGCGTTCGCAGCCAGCGGCCTGCCGCGGGGCCTGACAATCAACCGCGTCACCGGCGTCATCTCGGGAATTCCCTCTGCCCCCGGCACCTATACCGTGCAAGTGACGGCGCGGCACGCCGACGGCACGGCGGTCACCTACGGTGTCACGGTCGTCGTTCAGGCGCTGGACGCCGCGGCCCAAGGCACCTTCACCGGCGTGTTGGACCTGAGCCTCGGCGAAGGCCAGTACCAGATCAAGGGGACGCTGACGCTCAAAGCGTCCTCCAAAGGGAAGCTCTCCGCCAAGGTCACGCTGCAAGACCTTTCGCTCAGTTTCTCCGGCAAGTCATGGACCGAGAAAACCGAGGCCGGGGCATACATCGCACAGCTCACGACACGCCAGGGCGAACAGTTGGAACTGATTCTGGACAGCGACTGCGGCATGATGGAGGGTACGCTCACGGGCGGCAGGCTCGCGCCGGACACGACCTTCAACGTGACCGGCCAGCGCAACGCCTTCCTCGACCGTACTGACGCCGAGGCGCAGGCGATACTGAACGCCTTCAAAGGCTACTACACCGTGGCTCTGCCGATGGCAACATGCGTGACCGATCCGACCACGGACAACACGCAAAGCGGGTCCGGGTACTTGACCGTCACGGTCCGCGACCGCGGCGCGGTCAAGGTCGCCGGCAAGCTGGCCGACGGCACGCGCGTGTCTTTCGCCACCACGCTGATGGTGAACGGGGAAGTGGGCATAGTCCCGCTGTTTGTCCGCCTGTACGGCAAGCGCGGCGTCTTCGCCGGCGTGCTGCGCGTTGCGGGGGGCACTCTGCCCGTCGACCAGCGGATCGAGGGTTTCTCCGGCGTCCAACTGGACTGGATCTACCCAGGCAGATCCCGGACGTTGACCGGCGACCGGTTCGACGCGCAACTTGAGGCCTTCGGCGCGTTTTACAACTCGCTGAACGACCTGCAGGCCGCCTACGCGGGCACGCTGTTCGCGGCCGAGCCTTTCGCCTGGGCGCCGCCCGTGGTCCCCGGAACCTCCGGTTCGCTGACCATCGCGCCGGAACCGGACAACCCGG
>JAQUEX010000302.1 GCA_028684935.1 Kiritimatiellia bacterium
GCGGGAATGCCCTCGACCTGCATGGGCGCGTGCCCGCGTTCGGTCAGCGTGATGTGCGCCTTGTCGACCTGCTTCATCACGCGGCCTGTGTTGCCCGCGTCGCCGGTCGCCGCCAGCAGGATGCTCGCCGGACGCCCCTCGCCGCCGAAACCGGTCGCCTGGCGCGAAACCAGCGAAACCGTCGCCCAGTTGAGTCGCGTCGCGCCGACCGCCAGCGACACACCGTGTCCGAGATCGATCGCGCGCCCGTCCGGAAAGCCGGTGAACAGTTTGGTGTTCGGCGCGCGCAGGGCGAGATACGCCGCGCCGGGCCGTTCCCGGTTCCAGACGATCTCACCGGTGTCACTGACAAACACCCGCTGTTCTTCCGACACCTTGCTTGCCTCGCCGGACGCGCCGCCGCTGAACGTCACGCCCACCCGGTGGAGCGCCGCCAGTCGCGTGTCATGGCCGGCCGCCCCGATGCTGAAGGCGGGCGAACGCGATGCGACGACCCGGTCGCGGTAAGCCGTTTCATCGGTCGCCGCGGCAACGGTCTGCAGCGCCTCCCGCGCGTCGCCGCGCAGAAAAATCGCCGCGCAGGCCGGGAAGTGCGCCAGCACGTCGGTGCGCGCGAGCAGGTCGAAGAAGCACCAGGGCATGGCTTGCGGCTCGAAGTCGTCGACGTAGTGGTTGTAGCTGTATTGGAAAATGCCGTCCCACCCTTGCAGCCGTCCGAAGATGGCCAGCATCGGCTGCGCCTCTGCGCCGAACGGGTTGGGGTAGGGGTGATTGTATTCGCTGATGGTGTAGGGTTTCTCCAGCACGCGCTGGCCCGCCATGCCCAGAATGTTGGCGAGTGAATGCACCATCGAATCGCTGCCGATTTTCCAAGGTTCTTTGGCGGTCAGCGAGATCCAGCCGCCGGAGGGATGACGCCAGTAACCGTGGATGTCGACATAATCGAGCTTGGCCTGGATGTACGACGGGCTGTAACCGAGCTGCGTGCCGGAGACCGGCTGCCTGGCCTTCAGATCGCCGCGCACAAAAGCCGCCATGCCGGTCCAATAGCGGGTTTCCGTCGCCAGCAGAAAGCGCAGGTAGTCGCGCTGCGCCTGGGGCGGCACCGCTTCGGCACCGATCGCGACGGCGGGTACCGATCGCTCAGCGAATCCTTGGAGCGGTTCGGCCACCTGCTCGGCGCCGGCCCGCAGCGAGAGATCGTCCAACTCATACCGCCCGACCTTGAAGCGCGTGAGTTGCAGGATCGCCCTTTCGACATCCTCGCTGGCCTCGAACACGCGCGTGACGGTTTTCCACGCAGGCCCGACGTTCACCAACTCCTGCAGGCCCAGAGAGCGCCAACCGTCCGTGGCCGATGCGACCGCCACGCTGAGTTTCCACGCTCCCTCGCCTTCGGTGCGCCTGATCCTGAAGGAGAGGGTGTAAAGCTGACCTTTTTTCAACGCAATCTGCCCGCGGATCACCTTGGCGAAGTATTCGCCCCCGTCGCGGGTCACCGCGATCTTCAACACGCCGTTTTCGACGGAGGCCTGGCCGGCGCCGGTGCCGGGCTGGAACGACCACCGGGTGTTGTCGAACACGAACGGGGCGTCGAAACGGCCCTCCGCGAATTGCTCCTCTCGCAGCGGCTCGTTTTTCCATGTCCAGGCGGCCTGAAGCGCGGCCGCGTCGGCATAGGTCTCGTGCAGCCAGTCATTCCACTGGCGGCGCAGTTCGGCGGCGTAGGGATCAGGCAGACGGTCAAGCGTGCCGCCCAGATAGGTCCTGAGCAGAGAGTCCTCGTTGCTGATTTCGATCATCGCGACGCACGGTTCATCGGTGTAGGCGTTGCCGGTGTGGGGGTTGACGTGGGTCAGGAGTTTGCGCGCGTACTCTTTCTGCAGCTCGATCATGCGCGGCTCAAACTGGCCGATGCCTTTGTTGGCCCATGACAGGTGCTTGATGCCGGGGAAGCCATCGCGCTCGTCCAGCGTGCGGCCGACATGCAGGTTGATGTTCACGTAGATGCCCGCGCGTTTGAACGCTGCGATCATGTAGTCCAGCCGGTCGAGCTGTTTCGGGTCCAGCTCGCGCTGCGTGCGCGTGTCATCGGCTAGGATCGCCTGAGTGGGCTGCGGCATGAAATTCACGTACCACGTGTCCATGAAGTGCAGGCGCACGCAGTTGATGCCGAAGCGGGCGAGCCGCGCAGCCAGCTTGTCGGCATCCGCACGCGAGGGGAAGTTCGCGGGACCGGTCAGGTTGGTCGCGTGGAAGCGGACAGGTCCAGCATCGGTAACGAAATGACCGCCCTGCGCCCTTACGAAACCATGCCGTCCCGCAGGCGCGTCCAGCAGGTGTGCCACGCTCGACGCGTTGTCCGGCCCGTCATACGAGATGACAAACGGGAAGAGCGGGGCGGCCTCCTCCGCCGCCTGTACCGAGAATGCGAATCCGATCAGCACCGGCCACCAGTGCGCGATTTTCATAGTGTCTCCTTTGCGTGGGTGCGTGACCTGCAAGCGTCACAGAGATACCATAAGCACCCGGGACATAAAACGCCAGACCGGTTTGCGCAATATATTTTCTTGATTTTGCGCAGAATCGCGTTGACTTCTGCCGCCGTTCCCCCCACCATATTTCCACTTTTCAACTGTCAAACCCAAACGCCTCCTTTCTCCTTTCTCCTTCATCCTTCCTCCTTTCTCCCTTCTCCCTTCTCCCTTCTCCCACCCAATTCCTAATTCCTAAATCCTAAATCCTAACTCCAAACTTCTCCCCATGTCCCGCACTCTCCAAAGCATGCCGCAGGTTGCCGTCCTGCTGCCGACGTCGGTCAAAGTCAGCCGCGACATGCGGCGCGGCATTCTCCAGTACGTACGCCGGCACGGGCCGTGGGGGCTGCACATCATCGAGGGCCGGCAGGGCGAGCAGAAACTGATCCGCATGAACGAGTGGGGGTGCACCGGGATCATCGGCCGGCTGCACACGCCGGAACTGGTCGAGGCCGCCGCCCGCGCCAAGGTGCCGCAGGTGCTGGTGGATCCTGAAGAGCGGCGGCTGCCGAAAGGCCATCCGATTCACCGCCACAGCGTGGTGCGCAGCGATACCGCCGCGGTGGGCCGTTTGGCTGCCGCGTATTTCCTGGAACGCCGTTTTGTCCACTACGCCTATGTCGGCGAGGTGCAGGGCTTCATGTGGTCCGTTCGGCGCGGCGAGGCGTTTGCGCGCGCGGTGCGCGAGGCGGGTTTCGAGTGCCGGATCTACGGGGCCTTGAAGACGGCCGAACAGGAGGATGCCGGCTTAGAGCGGCCCCGGCTCTGCGCTTGGCTGAATGCGCTGCCGAAGCCCGTCGCGCTGCTCGCCGCGATGGACAACCGGGGACGGCAGGTCATGGACGCCTGCGCCTGGGCCGGGCTCAACGTGCCGCGCGACATCGCGGTGCTGGGCGTGGACAATGACGACGACCTGTGTGAAACCACTGCGCCCGCGATGTCGAGTATCCTGCTGGACGCGGAACACGCCAGCTATGAAGCGGCCCGGCATCTTGACGAGATGATGCGCGGCGTGACACGCGAACGGCGCGTCATCACCTACGGGCCGGCCCAGGTGATCGCGCGCCGTTCCACCGACACCACGCAGATCGCCGACGTGGTGGTGGTGAAAGCGTTGGAGTTCATCGCCGTGAATGCCTGCGCCGGCATTGGCGTGCCCGAGGTCGTGCGGCATGTCGGCGCCTCGCGCCGCTTGGCCGAGCAGCGCTTCCGCACGCAGCTCGGCCGCACGATTCTCGACGAGATCCGGCGCGTTCGCTTGGAACGGGTCCGTACGCTGCTGCGCGAGACCAATCAGGCGATCGGCGAGATCGCGCGCCAGTGCGGGTTTGAGTCGGAGAGCCATCTCGGCAGCGTCTTCCGCCGCGCGCACGGATGCAC
>JAQUEX010000057.1:0-14013 GCA_028684935.1 Kiritimatiellia bacterium
GCGGGTTTGAAGCCGTGCCCTTTCTGCGTGGCGATGTGGATCAAGACCGAGCGCTTGTCGTCGCGCGCCGTGCAGAGGGCGTTCTCCAGCGCGTTGAAATCGTGGCCGTCGATCGGCCCCACATAGCGGATGCCGAACTCCTCGAAGAAGGCGTTGCGCAGCCACAGGCTCTTGACCGCCTGCTCGAGGCGGTGGTAGACGCGCCGCAGCGGCGTCATGTGCAGCCGGTGGCCGGCCGCCTCGGCCGCCGCCTTGATGCGGTTGTAGCGCACGTCGGCCAGCATGCGCCCGAGCCGGCGCGACAGCGCCCCGACGTTCTCCGAGATCGACATCTCGTTGTCGTTGAGAATGACGATGAGCTTGGTGTTGGCGTCGTCCAGGCTGTTAAGCGCCTCCAGCGTGATGCCGTTGGTCAGCGAGCCGTCGCCCACCACAGCCACGACGTGCCCCTTGCCGACGTCGCGGTCGCGCGCGACCGCCATGCCCAGCGCGGCAGAGAGCGCTGTGCCGGCATGGCCGCCCACGAAGGCATCATACGGGCTCTCTTCCGGCTTCGGGAACCCCGAAAGGCCGCCGTGCTGGCGCAGGGTGGCGAAGCGATCGCGGCGGCCGGTCAGAAGCTTCCACGAATAACTCTGGTGGCCCACGTCCCACACGACCTTATCGCCGGGTGGTGCGAAGACACGCAGCAGCGCGATCGTCAGTTCGACCGTGCCGAGATTCGAGGCCAGGTGGCCGCCTGTCTTGCTGACGGTATCGAGGATCACCGCGCGCAGTTCTTCGGCCAGCGCCGGCAATGCTTCGGCCGGCAACGTCCGCAGGTCGGACGGCGATTGGATATGTTGCAAATACTCAGACATGTCAGGATCGTCAGGGCTTCTGCGCGCCGAGCGGTGTCCGTCGCTTCATGATCTGAAGCGTTGTGCAGTTTTGCCCGAAATCGGGCACCTCCTGCACGCCGTCGTAGTGCTGTCCCAATACACTCAAGAAAGCGTGGCGCCGCGCGGCGGGCACTTCGTCCATCACCGGCGAACGGATGGCAAAGCCGTACCCGCTGTAGGCGGCGACGCTGGCCGGCGCTGCCGCGAGCAACGTCTCGAGGCGCGTGTCGTTCATCACATGGTAGCGGGCCGCCTCGTCATCGCTGAGTTGCGGAAAATAACTGAAGGGGCCCATCTCCAGCCCCTCTGGCACGCGCATGCCGGCCTCGACCGCCAGATAAAGATCCTGGGTCAGCAACAGGTCATCGGCCCCGGACAACGCCCGCACATCGCGTGCCGTCCGGCGCAGCACCGCCAGGTCCGGCACCGCCTTGCGCACCACCCAGAAGCGGTCCTGGCGCACGACGAACCACCCCTGCGCCAACGGCGATCCGAAACTTGCCAACAGACTGCCGATCACCCAAAGCAGACAGACGCAGCCGCGCAGCGAGCCCGACGAGGTGCTGTTCGCGGTCCAGCCCGCGACCGCCGCGGCCAGAAGGCCCATGACCGGCACCTGATAGTCGTCATACGGATACGGGCTGGCAAGCTGCACCCCGAAGACCGCAAGAAACGCCGCCAGCCAGAGCCATGGCCAGAACTGGCCGCGGTAGAGAATGCCCGTCGGCTCATCCTGCGAGACGGAGGCCGCGACGCCGCCGCCGCGAAACAGCCGGAAGACAGCCAGTGCGGCCAGCAGCAGCACGGCGGGCAGATAGGCCTGCACCGTACGCGCCAGCGAACCGGCCATGAAGAAGAGATCGCGCCCGCCGCGCGCCACATGGAACGACTGACTGAACAGGAACGGCTCGCGCGCCTCCAGCAGCGCGGGACCGAACGCCAGCGCCAGACCCACGCCGCCGCCGAGCGCGAACCAGAAGAAGGCCGCGCCGGTTTTGCGATAGGACGCCAGCAGCGCCAGAGCGGTCACCGGCAACATCGCGCCCAGCGACAGGCGCACGCCCGCCGCGAAGGCGACCAGCATGCCGGCCGGCAGCGCCCACATGCAGGAGAGGTGCGAGCGCGTCTTACGGCGGCGCGACAGGCTCAGCGTCAGCACCAGGAAGCCGCCCAGCAACAGGCACGCGGCCAGCGCGTAGGTTTTCGGAATCGTCGTGAAGTAGACGTGATAGAGATTGCAGGCGGTCAGCGCGAACGCGATCAGACCGGCCTCGGCCGCGCGCGGCGAGGGCACGGCGCGCCGCGCCAGCCCGGCGGCCAGCAGCCCGCTCAAGAGGCCCAGCGCGGCGGTGAAGATCCGCCCGCCCAGCACGCCGTGCGGCGACCAGAGAGGCGCGAACAGACCGTAGAGATACGGCATCACCGGACCCTGCGTGAAGAAAAAGTCACGATACGGCAGGCGTCCGTCCGCCACGGCGCGCGCGGCATACAGATACCAGCCCTCATCCTGATTCAGAGTGCCGAACCAGACCGATGCCGCATACAGCGCCAACGACGCCGCAGCGACGCAAACAGCCGCCAGCCAGATACACCCTTGATGTCCCCGAGACCGAAGCATACCCCCTCTTCACGTTTTGATTGAAAAGTATAACACACCCGCCGGACAGACACCAACCCCTATCGCCGGCTATCGAGGATCTGCTGAAGACGTTCGAGGCCCACCTCATATCCTTTGCCGCACATGTGGCAGAAGATGCGCGCCGGACGTTCCTCGCGCATCAGGACTTCGAGATCGGCAGACGGCATGCCGGCCAGCATCGCGTCGACCCGTTCGGGCGTGCAGCGGCAGGCGAATTTCAAAGGCCGTGCGGGCTGGAACACACAATCGTCAAGGCCTAGCGTCGAACAGAGGGTTCGCGGCGAGGCCGATGCTTCCAAGCTCTCCTGCACCGTGCCGTCCTCGAAGAAGCGCGTGACACGCTCAAACGCTTCGCGGTCGCCGTCGGGCAGACACTCAGCCAGCAGGCCGCGCGACCCGTCGATAAATCCACCGTAGGCCAAAGCCGAAATCTGCGCCAGCACCTGGCGCTGCAGCGACTGCCGGTAATACTGTTCCAAACCCTTGATGACCGAAGCCGGCGACACCTTTGCCGTCCCGCTGGCCAGAATCTTGCCGGGCAGCGAGCGGATGATCTGGATTTCGCCATGCTCGCCCAGCGCGCACGACAGGTCCAATTCCTCGCAGGCATCCAAATCGTTCATCACCTTGACTTGCGTATACCCGCGCAGGCTGCCGTCGGCGCCGGCCTCCACCAGCAGGCCGCCCACGGGGCCCGACACGCGCAGGTTCAAGGTCACCGTCTCTTCGGGCTGTGACAGCTCGGCGCTGAGCAGCGCCACCGCCGCCAAGGCCTCGGCCTGGATCAGGCCAGCCGTTGGGCCGCACAGGTGGCTGCGCTCCAGCTCGCGCGCAGAGTCGGTCACCTCGACAAACACGAGGTTTATTTTCGCGGATGGGGAAAACGCCGTCACCAAACTGTCGGCGGTCTTAGACATGATCATGGTTGCTGTTCCTCACTCGTCGCCCGACGTTTCCGCCACCTGCCGCACCTTCTCGCTGAAGAGCGTCCGCAGGCTGTCGAGGCGCCGCAACTGGCGTTCCAGCGACCAGAGCGCGAACCGCCATTTCCTGACGAAGGCGTAGTGTTTGGGCAGGTGCGGATCAAAGGCGTCGAACTGCTCGCGCCGCACCGAATAGTTCCAGTGCATTTCGCGCGTCTTAAATTCAAACCCGTCAAAAAAACATTCGGTCAGCGCGTCCAGAGGCCCCGCGGCGCGGTGCTTGCGCCAGAACCGGTACAGCACCTGCGCATAACAGCCGAAATAGAAATCGAAGAGCGCATTGATATTCTCTTCGGTGTAGGCGGTGTCCGGCCAACCGAAGCAGCCGCGGATCGAGCAGAGCTTCACGCCCATCGGCATCTCGCGCCGCGCGGTGATGTCGTACCCGAACTCGAAGATCTCTTTGCCGACCCCGAACCGGCACCCCAGCGTGTCGGGCAGAAATTTTTTGAGCACCAGGTTTTGCGCGGCGGCGTCGCCCAGCAGCGCGCCCATCTTCTGCACCACCCCGGGGTCTTCGCCGCCCTCGCTGCCGCCGAACTCGCCCGCGCGCTGAAACATGCGCGGCGGGATGTCATCCAGCGGCTCCCCCGGGCAGCGGTTGCGGATGAAGTAGTTCATCTCGCGGCCGGCGGCGCTGTCGAGCCGCATCAGCAGGCGATACTCGCCAAACCCCACGCCCAGCGCCTTGAACGCCTCGACGCGCGCCAGCATATAGCTGCCGTAGCCGGGCGTTTTGAGAGCCAGCCGTTTCTCGATCAAGCTGGTGCAGAGCGGACGGCGGTTGGTCTTGAACACGATTTCGCGCGTCACGCCCGCGCCCACAGCCAGATTGTTCGTGGCATCGCTCTCGGAACGCACCTCGTAGATATTGGCGTACTCGACGGTCTCGTCCTGACTCATGATCTGCAGGACATTCGCCAACAGCACGTGCGTGCGCTCGTCGGTGCCGGGGTGGAAATCCGGCCGGCCGCCCCGGAACGTCGCGCCCGGCAGCGCCGTGCGGCGGTCGTCGAAGGCCGGCGAAACCGCCGCGCCCTGCCCGTAATAGATCTCGCCCGTGAGGTGCATGTAAAGCGTCTCGACGAAATCGTCGCTGCCCGTGTCGGCCAGCTCGGGCCGTTCCAGCGAGGTTTTGAACTGCGCATCGACCGCCTGCATCCGCGCGGCCACCTGCCCGGCATCCAGCCGCTTGAGCGCGATGCCCTCCATGATCCGTTCCAACTCGGGCACGATCCGCTCGCACGCGTCACCCCGGCGCAGGCCGAACAGCTCGATCTCGTTATGCCCGTGGTACTTCGGCGAGCGCATGCAAGAACGCACGTCACCTTCAAAGATGGACACCAACTCGCGCAGGCACTCCACGAAACCGGCATAGTCCGCTTGCACCAGAGCCAGCAGCGCATGAAAATCGGTATACGACAGGAAGTGCACGCCCTTGGCGCTGTGGTAGTAGCGCAGGCAGGTATTGATGCGCGTGCGGCTCGCGGCGAGGGCGGCATCCATCTCGCGGCGTGTCCAGGCCAGCGGCTTGATGCGCCACTCTTGCCCCTGCTGGCGATAATACTCCAGCGCGGCATCGTTACGCTCGGCCATGATCACGTGATTGAGCGCGAAACCGACGCTCTGCAGCCACTCGTCGGCCTCGGTGACCACATCGGTCGGCACGTCCCGCTGCGAGATTTCGAGCGCGCCGTTCACCACGTTTGCGCAGACCACTGCACCTTGCAGCGTTTTGCTCCGCTGCGCGGCCGGCACGCGGCCGAGGTTCCAGAACTGTCCGGAGAGCAGCGGGATGGCCGCGATCGTATGGTTGCCGGTGGTCAGCGTCATGATATAGCCGCCGGTCCCCTTGACCAGATCGCGTTTGCGCACGATCAGGACCGGGCTGTGATTCTCCAGATGCTTCCAGACATCCTTTTCAAAAACAAAGGTGTCGCACCCCCAGTCGAAGGCACAAAACACGCGCTCGTGACCCATCGACTTGAGAACCACCGGGTCCCGCTTCAGCCGTGCCTCGCGCCGCACGCGCTCGATAAACGTATTCACGCCGGATTTTTGAAGGGCACCCACCCACGCCTCCTACAGCATCACTGTTTCTTTCGCGATCAGCTCTTCGGCCAGTCCGCCCACCGCGTCCAGCCCGCAGGTGTCGGCGGCCTCCAGCAGGTTTTGCAAGGCCGGCAGAATGTGCCGCGTGAAGCCTGTCTGCCCGACAGAGGCCAGCCGTCCGAACGCGCCCAAGGCCTGAACCAAACGCTGCACTGCACCGACATGGAGCAGCGCCACACCGTCGTGCAACACCGGATCGCACGCCGCATAGGCCTGCGCCAGACGCATCCTCAAGGAAGGGGTCAGTGTAACATACGGATCGTACAAAAGAGAAGCCAGATCATAGGCGGCCGCCCCCAGCCTGAGGCCCTGAAAATCGATGAACGCCATGCGTTTGCCGCGGAACAGGATGTTGCTGGATTGGCAGTCGCGGTGCAGAGCCACATGCCGCGCCCCCAGCAGCCGGGCCGCCGTTTCCCGCAGCTCACGCGCCACCGCTTCAGGCATTGCCGCAAATCCATAGCGTTTTTTGAGCAGATGCGCCTCGAAAAGGCCGTGTTCCCAACCATAGAGCGCATCGTCGAACGGCGGCTCCAACGCCGACTCCGGCTCGGCCGTCACGCGGCGCGTGCCTTCGCCGTGCAGGCGCGCCAACGCCTGAACCACCGGCAGGTACCACGCCTCGGCCCGTTCCGGATGCGCCGCCATGCGCGCCTGGAGGGAGTCGTCGCCCCAGTCTTCCAGCACCAGGCAGCGCCGCTGCGCCCTCTCGGCCAGCACCCGCGGCACCGGCACGCCGGCTGCGGCCAGCAGGCGCGCGTGTCCGGCATAGCGCGCGTTTTCGCTCCGCTCAAGGCTGTAGCGGATATAGATCGCACGCTCGGCACCGTGATAAAGCCGCCAAAAACTCCGGTCCGAGCCGCGCGTCCCGAGAAAGGCGGCAGCCGTCTCGCGCGCCGGCCAGCCCAGCGCATCCAGCGCTTCCGGCAACGCATCGTCGGCCGCCTCGGACGCCGCCACGCACACGACGCCCTCAAGCCGTCCGCCGACGCATCCGCCGCCGATCACGCACCCCGTGAGGACGCTGCCGGGCAGCACACGCGCCCCGCCATACACCACGCTGCGGCGCCCGCGAACGTCCGACGCCACCTCGGCATCCTCGCTCACCCACACGCCCGTTTCCACCCTCGGACCGCTGACTTCTGACCGCTGACCGCTGACCGCTGACCGCTGACCATGCAGCCGCAGGTAGGCCTCGACCGTGCCGGCGTCATCCCAAAAGCTGTCTTTGACCGCCACGCCCTGCACGCATACGCCGTGTTCCAAGGCGTGCTCGTACGCGTCCACCAGCGTGCAGAACGGGCGATCCGGCAGAAACTCGAAAATGCGCGGCGACACCAGTTGCAGACCGCAGAAGGTGAAGGTGCCGGGCACGCCGGGCGTCGGGCTGCGATAGCACGTGATGCGTCCGCGCCGGTCAGCCTCGACGGTGCGCGGCCCTTTTTTCGGCTCCAGCCAGGCGGCGGCCAGACCGTCGCCCGACGCGAACGCCGTCAGCAACGGCTCGGCATCCAGACGGGCCGCGATATCGGCGTTGACCACCCAGAAGGGCTCGGTGCCGAGGAAGGCGCGGAGCGGACGCAGCGCGCCCGCCGTCCCCAAAATCTCCGGCTCGTACGAGGTGCGGATCGAGGCCCTGCCGTTGCGTCGATCATCGAGAAAGGCCTGGATCGCCTCGGGCTGGCTGTGCAGGTTCACCGCGATGCGATCAACCCCCCACCCCTCCAGCAGGCGAAGGATGCGCTCCAGCAGCGGCACGTTCCAGAGCGGCATCAACGGCTTCGGCCGCGCGAGGGTCAGCGGGCGCAGGCGCGTGCCGAGACCGGCGGCAAGGACGACCGCGTGCGTCGGGCGCGGGGTCATACGGAGGCACCGCCCCTCTCGCGCGTCACGGTGACAGCCGCCGCGCGCAGGCCCGGCACCGCGCCCTGCTTTTCGACACGCACGCGCGCCGAGCGCACGCGCGTGTTGCCGAGGCAGACGCGCGCCACACACTCGGCCGCGCGCTCGATCATATGGCAGCGCGCCGTGCGCAGCGACGCCCGGATCGTCTCGGCCAGCGCCGCATAATCCACCGTGTCGCTCAGGGCGTCGCTCGCGCCCGCAGCGGACAGGTCGCACGCCAGCGTCACGTCAACCAGCAGCCGCTGCTCGCGGCCTCGCTCTTCCGGCAGGTCGCCGATGACGCAGGCGACCTCCAGCCCGAGCAATTCCAATCTGTCCGTGTCATGCATACTACAGCTCATCTTCCAGCGACTCAGGCACCACCCAAAGGAGGAGTTGGGAGGCGGTTTCGCATTCAACTCCTAACTCCTAACTCCTTCTTGGGTGCGGTTCAGTTTCGGCGCAACTGAACCGCACCCGTCAGAACGGCCGGCCGAATGCATTCGGCCGCTGGCGCTGCATTTTAACTTTGGGCTGCTCCAGATGCAGGGCATACCACTCGTCGCCCATGCCGGCGTTGGAAAAATGGCCGACGCGGTTGTTGGCCAAGTGCTCGCGGTTACGCTTGAGCGTCTCGTTTTCCATCTTTTCGCACGCCTCGATCAGCACCTTATGCGCGCCGTCCAGATCTTGGTTCTGCACCAGGATCCACGCATACAGGGCATAGAGCAGCGCGCCTTGGCCATAGCGCAGCCGCCGCGTGTGTTTCGTAAAGAAGGCCGCCATGCCCGCCTTTTCATCCAGCATGTGCATGCGCGCCAGCTTGATCGCGGCCATCATGGGATCCATGACCAGCGCCTTGGGCATCAGCTCGTCGACGCGCTTGAAGTCCTTAAGCATCCAATAGAGCTGCAGCCGCATCGTGGCGAGCTGGCGGCCCATCAGCGGTGCCCAGTGGTTGAACCGCGCCATCTCCTTTGAGGCCTCCAGCGCCCGTTCGACAAAGACGCGCTGTTCGCGCTCAATCTCGAGCTGGGCCTGTTTGAGGCTGCCTGGCGGACGCGTCTGCCACTGATTGACTTTGGCCTGCAAGCGCTTCTGACCGTCCTCCAAAATCTTCTGCACGCCCGCCATACCGGCCTTGACCCGGCGCTGAATCAGGAATCCCGCTAAAACCTGTCCCGCCGCGAAGGCGACCACGCCCCAAAAGACCGACCAGCCCCAGTTGGCGGCGCCGCTCATCCCGAAAACCAGCAGCACCAATATCCCCAACCCACCATTCAAAAATACCGTTAGCATGACCGCGCTCTCCGCAATAAGGCACTCAGACGCAAAACGAAGGAGGCAGTTTACTTTGAACAGCCCTTCGGGGCAACAGCAAATCCGGCAATTCCGGGTCACCCGAACAGATCGCGGTAGCGCGGCGCCCAGTAGGAGAGCAGCAGGTCAGCACCTGCGCGGTCGAGCGCGGCCAGCGACTCGCGGGCCATCGCGTGCAGATCCCCCCAGCCGCGTTCGGCGGCCGCATGGATCATGCTGTATTCGCCGCTGACATTGTACGCGGCGACCGGCAGGTCCGTGCGGCGGCGCACTTCGGCCAGCACGTCCAGATAAAAGAGCGCCGGCTTGACCATCAAAATGTCCGCGCCCTCCTCCTCATCGAAAACCGATTCGCGCAAGGCGGCGCGCGGATTGCCGTAGGCGGCTTGATAGCCCTTGCGGTCGCCGGCCGACGGCGTTGAATTTTCCGCGTCGCGGAAGGGCCCGTAGAGCGACGAGGCGAACTTGGTGGAGTAGGCCATCAGCAGCGTCTGTTCGAAGCCGTTTTCCGTCAGCGCCTCGCGGATGCCCCGCACCTGTCCGTCCATCATGGCGCTTGGCGCCACCACGTCCGCCCCGGCGGCGGCGTGTGACACCGCCACGCGGGCGAGCAGTCCGTTGGCCGCGTCGTTGTCCACCTGGCCATGCCGGTCGAGCGGGCCGCAATGGCCATGCTCGGTGTAGGCACAGAGGCAGACGTCCGTCATCACCGCCAGATCCGGGAAGGCGCGCTTGATGGCCGGCACGGCACGCTGCACCACGCCGCGCTCGTCGAAAGCTCCGCTGCCGCCCGCATCTTTGGCGCCCTCGGTCTGTCCGAACAGCAGCACCCCGCCAATCCCCTGCGCGGCAACAGGCTCCAGCGCGCGCAGCAAGACATCCACACTCATCCGGTTCTGCCCCGGCATCGAGGCGATCGGCTCGCTGCGCCGCTCGCCTTCAACCACGAAAAGCGGCCAAACAAACTTGGCGGGTGGCGGGGGCGGTGCGTCAAACAACCGCCGGATCGCTGGCGAGCGCCGCAGGCGACGCAGGCGGACTTCAGGGAAACCCATGGACAAACTCCTTAATCCGGGATGAACAGCACCTGTCCGACGCGGATGTGCGAGGGATTGCTGATCTTGTTGGCCTTCATGATCGCCTCGACGCTCTTGCCATAGCCGCGGGCGATCTCGGACAGGGTCTGCCCGCGCTCGACCTTGTGCTCATACCCCGATCCGCTCCGAACCGGCGCCGCGGCGGCGGACGCGCCGGCCGACGGCGCCGCGGCCGCAGCGCGCGCGGCGTTGAGTTCGGCCTGCTGGCGCGCGGCGATCGCCTCGATGCGCGCGGCCAGGTCACTGGTAATCTCGTTGCGCAGCGTGTCGCGTTCGCTCCGCAGGAGTTGCACGTCGCGCCGCAGTGCGGTGATCTCGTCGGCCGGACGTGACGAGGCCGCACCCTGCGTTTCCAGGCGGGCCAAGCGCGCCTCCAGCAACTCCTGATTGCGGTTCAGCACCATGAGCTGTTCCGAGAGTTGCCGGAACTCCACGCTCATTTGCTGGGTGTTGACGGCAATCCGCGCCACCTCCGGGTCACGCCGCGGCTGGTGCTCAAAGATCGTCCCCTCCACCATCGGCCCCGTGCACCCGGCCCCCAACAGCGCGCCGCACCCGACCGCGCCTGTCACCCACTGCTTCATCCTCATCTCCCTCCTCCTCATGCGCTGGGCAGGACATAGAACACCAGCCACACCAGCGCCATCAGGCCCAGAAACACCCAAAACGAACGCTGCCGGCGCTCCGCGATATCGTCGGCCGTAGTGCGCCGCAACTGCCGCAGACCGCCCGCGGAAATGTAGTGGAAGAGCTTCAGTCGGCCGCGCTCGACGCCGGGGCGATGCCGTTTTCGGAAGGTCTGCGTCCTTCCGCCCTCCTCGCGCACGTCCAGGCGCCAGCCGATCAACGAGCGGTCCGACCGGCCGCCCACGAAAACGCTGGAGGTCCCGGGCTTCAGGACCGGCCTACCTGATTTCGACGCCATGGCTCGCTCCGTCCGTTATGGCACCACGATGATCTGTCCCGCGCGGATGCGCCCGTCCGGATCGATGCGGGTGCGATTCGCCTCGCGGATCTTCTTCCACTGGGTCGCGTCCCCGTAAAACTTTTCGGCGACACGAAACAGGGAATCACCCGGCTGCACCACGTAGGTTCGCTGATTTTCGCCCGCTCCGGCACTCTTCTCCTTTTTCTGTCCGCGCCCGAAGAGCGACAAGGCAGAAAGATCGGCCGGCTCGCCGGCTTGTGCGGCATCGCTCCCCGGTTTCGCGGACTTCGCAGGCGGCGCAGGCGCGCGCTCCTCGCGGGCCGGGACGCCAGTGAGCCGTGCCTCAACTTTCTTGAGCACCGACTCGGTCGACGGCACATCCGCCAGCGGTTTACGCACCGGCGGGGGCGGCTTGCCGCCTTCGCGCGCCAGCAAGGCCGCCTCCTCGCGCAATGCGCGCAGCCGTTTGGCATCGCCGGAGGGCGTCGCGGCGTCGCCTTCTTGGCGCGCGGATGCCGCGGCCGCGCGCGCGGAAGTCGCCTCCGCCGCCGTCCCGTCCGTCTCGGACACACGCAGCTTCCGGAGCAGGTCGCGCAGCCGTTCGTTGTCGGCGCGCAAGCCGGCCAGTTCCTTGTCCGACTTGGCCTTCTCCTCCAGCAGCATCGACTTCTCGCCCTGCAGCGTGGTAATCGCCAGATTCAGCCGATCATTCTCCTTGAGCAGGTGGGCCTGTGTCAGGCCCTGCACGGAATCCCCCACCTTCTTGAGGATCTGCGGGGCGAGCATCTGCTCGGCGATCCGGATGCGATCCTGAGCCAGTGTGCCCTTCTCCGCTTCCGGGCGCAACGCCAGGTATTGCCTGTAGTGGTAGATCGCTCCGAAATAGTCCGCTTCGTGATCCTGCAGCAGCGTCGCGAGTTGGAAGTGCGCCGAAAAGGAGCGTGGCTCCTCGATCAGCACCTTGTTGAAGAGGCGCACGGCCTCCTTAATGTCGCCTGACTGTTCAGCCGCGAACGCTTTGCGGTAGAGCGCCGACCCCCGCTCATTCCGCTCGGCGTCGGCGATCCCCGAACCGCCGCAGCCGGCCAGAAAGGCTGCACAGATCAAGATCCACATCGTGTGACGCATTCGACACATCGGCCCTGCCCCCTGAAGATGGAAAAACGGTTGCATCATTTTTCGTTTGGTTTACACGCCGGGCTCGCCTATCATGTGGCCTGTTCATTCTGGAAAAGGAGCCGGGTTCTGCCAGACTGAAAAACTCGAAAAAAAGTGATTCTATTTTACTTAACTTGTCGAGAATGGCCACCGAAAACACGAAAAATCTTTGGTCCGCCGCGCGAGCCTGCCTAGGCGCCTCCGGTTCGCTCAGCGTGATCATGCCCGCGTATGGGCTGGAGACGGTCATCGAACGCAACATCGAGACCGTCTGCCGGCTCTTCGAAGGCCGCATCCCCTTCGAGGTGCTGCCGGTCGATGACGGCAGCCGCGACGGCACCGCGGCAGCCATCCGGCGCGCCGCCGCCCGCGACCCGAGCCACGTTCACCCGGTCTACGTGCAGGTCAACGCCGGCAAGGGCAACGCGCTCAAGTGCGGCTTTGCCGCGGCGCACGGCTCGCACATCCTGCTGCTGGACGCAGACCTCGACCTCGCCCCAACCCGCGTCACCACCTTTTTCGACATTATGGCCGAGCGGCAGGCCGCCATCGTGATCGGCTCGAAGCGCCACCCGGACTCGGTGATCGACTATCCCTGGCACCGGCGCCTCGCGAGCTCGGTCTACTACGCGCTGGTTCGCCTGCTGGTCGGACTGCCGGTTTCCGACACCCAGACCGGCATGAAGCTCTTCACGCGCGAGGCACTCGCCTGGGCCTTCGACCGCATGCTCGTCAAAACCTTCGCCTTCGACCTCGAGGTGCTCTCCATCGCCCACGCCCAAGGCTACACGGTGGCCGAGGCCCCTGTCGAGATACATTTCGGCGAGAAGGTCGGCTGTCTCTCCTGGACCAACGTCAAGCAGGTCATGACCGACACGCTTGCCATCTTCTACCGCCTGCGCATCCTGCGCTATTATCGCAGCGTCGAGGTCGCGCCCGCGCCCGAGAAGCCCCTGCTCGTTTCGGTCGTGATCGCCTGCCCCGGCCCCAGCCCCTACCTCTCCGAATGCCTCGCGGCTCTCGCGCTTCAGACCTATCCCCACTTTGAAGTCCTGGTCCTGCCTGACGCCCCCTGCGACCTCGGCCCCGCGCCCTTCACGCTGCACGTGATCCCCACCGGCAAAACACGTCCGGCCGAGAAGCGCAATACCGGCATCCGGCACGCGCGCGGCGAGGTGGTGGCCTTTCTCGACGACGACGCCTATCCGGTCCCGGCCTGGCTCGCGCAGGCGGTCAAATACTTCACGCTGCCGGACGTCGGCGGCGTCGGCGGGCCCGGCGTCACCCCGCCCGGCGACCCTTTTCTCGGCCAGGCCGGCGGACGCGTCTACGCCAACCCGCTGGTCTCCGGCAACTACCGCTACCGCTACCTCGGCGACCGCGTGCGCGCCCGCGTCGACGACTTCCCGAGCTGCAACCTGTTCGCCCGTACCGACGTGCTGCGCGCCATAGGCGGCTACCGTACCGACTTCTGGCCGGGCGAGGACACCATCCTCTGCGCCGACATCGTACTCGGCCAGAAACGGCGCATCGTCTACGACCCCTGGGTGCAGGTCTTCCACCACCGCCGGCCGCTCTTCGGCCCGCATCTGCGCCAGATCGGCCGCTACGCCCTGCACCGCGGCCACTTCGCCAAACGCTTTCCCGCCACTTCGCTACGCCTCAGCTACCTGATTCCATCCCTCTTCGTGCTGGGCCTCGTCGCCGGTGCCGCGCTGGCCTGCCTCCATCCCTGGCTGCGCATCGCTTACCTCGCCGCTCTGGCATGCTACGGACTCATCACCTTCCTCGCCTCGGCCTCGCTTTCGCCCGCGCTCTGGCTGATGACCTGGCTCGGCGTCATGGCCACACATGCGGTCTACGGCGTGCGTTTCGCCCAGGGGCTTCTCGCGCGCCGTATGCCCTGCGAGGTCGCCGCCTTCGACCATCCCTCGGAAACCCGGGCGGGCGGTTAGTTGTGCGGGGGTTTCGTTACAGGTTACACGTTACAGGTTACAGGTTACACGTTACA
>JAQUEX010000057.1:14113-16448 GCA_028684935.1 Kiritimatiellia bacterium
GTTACAGGTTACACGTTACAGGTTACAGGTTACACGTTACACGTTACAGGTTAAGCGCTGGACGTCTGGCGCCGATCACCCCAAAGGAGTCCACATGCGTCCCACCGTTCTCGTCCATGCCTTCCGCGTTCGCTGTTCGGCGTTCGGCGTCCAGCGTTCCATTCCCCCGTTGCTCCATTTCCGCTGCGCGGCCGGCGTGCTTGCCCTTCTCCTCCTCGCCTGCGCCGCCGCTCCGCTGTTCGCGCAACGCGCGGACGCCCCGACGCCGGACGCCGTCGCCGCCGCGTTGCGCCAGGCACCGCCCGCCCACCCGCGCCTGTTCGCCGACGCCGCCGGCTTCGCCGCGCTGAAAGAAAGCGCCGCCGCCGATACCTTCGCGCGCGCCGCGCTCGGTCGCCTGCTGCACGATGCCGACCAGATGCTCGCCCTGCCGCCCAACACGCGCAAGATGGAAGGGCGTCGTTTGCTCGGCGTCTCGCGCAGCGTCCTTCACCGCGTCTCCACCCTCGCCATGGCCTACCGCCTCGGCGGCAATCCCTCCCACCGCGACCGCTGCGCCGCCGAGATGCTGGCCGCCGCCGCCTTCACCGACTGGAACCCCTCGCACTTTCTCGACGTGGCCGAAATGTCCCTCGCGCTGGCCGTCGGCTACGATTGGCTGTATCACGATCTCGACCCCGCCACCCGCGACACCCTGGCCGCCGCCCTCATGGAAAAGGGTCTGCGCACCTCGCTCAAACACACCGGCTGGGTCAAAGCCAGCAACAACTGGGGACAAGTCTGCCACGCCGGCATGCTGGCTGCGGCGCTGGCCCTGCAGGAGCGCGACGAGGCGCTCGCCGCCCAGATCGCACACCGCGCCATCGTGAACCTGCCGCGCTCCATGCGCGCCTTCGCGCCCAAAGGCTGCTACCCCGAAGGCCCGGGATACTGGTCGTACGGCACCGACTTCAACGTGCTGGCTCTCGCCCTGCTCGAAGGCGTGCTCGGCTCCGATTTCGGTCTGACCGCCCTGCCCGGCTTCGCCGCCACCGCTGACTATCCCGACCTCGTGACAGGCCCTTCCGGCATGACCTTCAACTATGCGGACGGCGGCATGGGACGCGACACCGATTGCGCCACCTGGTGGTTTGCCCGGCGCTTCGACCGTCCCGATCTGTTGGCTTACTTTGAGAAAGAGGCTTTCCTGCGCTACTGCGCGGCACGCCCCGCCGCTCCGGGCCGACGCGCCAACCGTCTCTTCGCCTTCACGCTGTTCTGGCTGCGGCCCGTTCCGGCGGGCACCATGCCACGCGCGCCGCTCGCCTGGCACTCTGAAGGCCCCGTCCCCATCACCATCCAGCGCACCGCCTGGGACAACCGGACCGCGCTGTTCGTCGGCCTGAAAGCCGGCTCGCCCTCCGCGCCCCACGGCCACATGGACGCCGGCTCGTTCGTGCTCGACGCCGAAGGGGTCCGCTGGGCCTACGATCTCGGCGCCGAAGGCTACCACGGCATCGAGTCGCGCGGCATGAACCTCTGGAGCAGCGCGCAGACCTCCGACCGCTGGCGCATCTTCCGCCTGAGCAGCCACAGCCACAACACGCTGGTGATCGACGGCCAGCCCCAGCTCGCCAAAGGCAACGCCTCGGTCCGCTCATTCAGGGAGGGGCCTGAATCCGAGGCCGTGCTTGACCTCACGCCGGTCTACACCAACGCGTCAAAAGTGGTGCGGACCGGCACGCTGCTCGCGAGCGGCACGTACCGGCTGACCGACACGCTTGAGGGGCTGCGCCCCGGCGCGACCGTGCGCTGGGGCATGGTGACCCGCGCCGCGCCCGGACCGGAACGCACCGGCACGCTGACGCTGAGCGAAGCTGGCAAGCGCCTCAGCCTCAGCGCGCTGCACGATTCCGCCACCGTTTGGAAAACCTACGAGACCGACCGTCCGCCCAACGACTGGGATTCGCCCAACAAGGGCACCGTGATGGTCGGCTTCGAGTCGGTCGCGCCCGCCTCCGGCGCCCTCACGCTCTCGGTCCTCTTCACGCCCGGAAAATGACGCGTTCTCTTGAGCCTTCTCCTCCTTCGTGTTAAATTACGTCCCACATGTTTTCCGTGCCGTCCGTCAGGCGGGCAAACATGCACGCGCGCCAGAGTGGTGAAATGGCAGACACAGCGGACTTAAAATCCGCAGGCGGGTGAAACCGTCGTGGGGGTTCGAGTCCCCCCTCTGGCACCAAATAACAGCATGAGGCTCTTGCAAAACCCCTCGCGATCTCCGCCTACGGCGGCCATCGCGAGGGGTTTTGGAAGGAGAAAATGCCTGTTTGACGGCCGTTCTATGCAATGATGA
>JAQUEX010000058.1 GCA_028684935.1 Kiritimatiellia bacterium
GGCGGCACCTATCTGGCGGGCAATCTCAACCCGTCGGAGATCGTGAAGCCGCTGCTGGCGCTTTTTCTGGCATCCTACCTGAGCCGGCGCCAGAAGGCCTTCGGAGATACGCAGAACGGCATTCCCGTTCCGCCGCTCAGCGCCTTGCTGGGGCTCGTCGTGCTGTGGGGCATGCCGATGCTGATGACGATCGCCCTGAAAGATCTGGGGCTCATGATGCTGCTCAACGCCGTGTTGATCGTGATGCTGTTCGCGATCGCGCGCAGCACCGGCTATCTGGCGATCGGCGTGGCGGCGGTCACTGCGGCCGGCTTCGGCGTGCAGTTCATTTCGGCCAACGCCCGGACGCGGTTCGATGTCTGGCTCAACCCGTTCGCCGACCCGACCGGAAAGGGCTGGCAGATCCTTCAGGCGTTGGCCGCCATGTACTCCGGCGGGCTCTGGGGGGCCGGCCTCGGCGCGGGCGTGCCGCAGTCGGTGCCCATCGTCACGTCTGATTTCGTTTATGCGGCGGTGGCCGAGGAGATCGGACTGGTCGGCTGCGCCCTGCTACTGCTGGTGTACGCCACGCTCTTCTCGCGCGGCCTGCGCGCGGCCGGCGCGGCGAAGACGCCGTTCGAGAGGCTGCTGTGTGTGGGGCTGACCGGCTCATTGGCGGTGCAGACGATTCTCAATGTCGCGGGCGTCACCAAAGCGCTGCCGATGACCGGCATCACCTTGCCGCTGATCAGCCACGGCGGCAGCAGCCTCATCACCACCCTGCTGATCGCCGGACTGCTCGCCGGCCTTTCTGACCGCAAGTGAAACATTCGTTATCGACGCTCAGCATCGGTAACGTTGGGTTTTCTGGTTACAGGTTGAGCGTTGAGCGTTTGTCCCGTCGGCGGTCTCGGCGAGACCGCCCTGCCGGTTGCATGTTTCGGCAGCACCTGTGTTTGTAAATCGGGTTTGTCCTCACGCCTGCTTATTCACGTATCATGAGATCGGCACATCCACAGGTCTCTATCCATTACACAAGCTGCGAGAGAAGTGTGGCAGCGGGAACGCGGACCGGAGCGGTTTCCGCAAAACAGTCAGCATCCGTATAAGCCGCATTGACAGCGACTTGAAAAGCATATTGTGCACCGGTCGCCTTTTGGAAATAGGCGAGGCTGCGGTTTAATTCTCGTCGCTCCCCCGTCTTCACCTTATCACACTTTCGAAAGTGTGATAATCGGCACGCGCGATAGCCGCGTGCGTCAGCTCGCGCACGAAAGGGTTCAGAAATAGCGCGACGCTTGGCGGACATCGTCAGCGATTTGGCGCGCGAGCGCCTCGGGCGACGCGAAGGCACGTTCATCGCGCAGACGGGCGAGGAAGGCGACCTCAATGGTTTGTCCGTAGAGGTCTCCGTCGAAATCCAGCAGGTGCGTCTCAAGCAGCGCGCGGTCCGGCACTGCGTCCGCGAAGGTCGGGTGCACGCCCAGATTGGAGACGCCGTTGAAGGTGCGGCCCATCGCCTGCACGCGCACGGCATAGACGCCGTTGGGCGGCAAGACCTCGGTGCTCGGCTGCAGATTGGCGGTGGCGACATCCAGCGTGTGCCCCACGCCGCGGCCGCGGATCACGGTGTCGCGCACCGAGTAGGGCCGGCCGAGCATGGCCGCCGCATCCGCGAGCCGGCCCTCGCGCACGGCAAACCGGATGCGCGTGCTGGAGATCTCCATGCCCTGGTACTCGGCGTACGGCACGATCACGACGCGGAACCCGTAAAGCTGGCCGAGCTGCGCCAGCAGTTCGGGCGTGCCGGCGGCGCGACGGCCGAAACGCCAGTTGTGTCCGCAACGGATCTCGCTGAGTTTGGCCGTATCGCCGCGCGTCGCGGCCTGCGACGGGATGCGCGGCCGCCCGCACAGCCAGCGGATGAAGGTCTCCGGTTCCTGCACGGCCAGTTGCCGCGTGAATTCAAGCACCAGCACACCGTCGACCCCGCTCTGTTCCAACAGCCCCAACCGCTCTTCCAAGGTGCTGAGCAAGGGCGGACACTTTGAGGGCGCGAGCACCGCCAGAGGATGCCGATCAAACGTCAGCACCCAGGCTTGGCCTCCCAATTCGCGCGCGCGTTCAAGTGCACCGGCCAGAACAAGCTGGTGTCCCCGGTGAACACCGTCGAAGAACCCGGCGGCCAGAACCACCGGCCCCGGAATCTTGCGGAACTGCGCGGGCTGTGAAAGGATCTTCATGGCACAGAAGCGCGTGCGACCCGTGCCAACGGAATCACACGGGCCGCGAGTCGGTCGGGCGTGAGCGCGAGAATCTCGTCAAGCGGCAGGGCGTCTTTCACATGAAACGTGCCGGATTCAGTGCGCCGCAGATTGTCCAGGCAGGCGCCGCACCCGACCGCCTGGCCGATGTCGTGCGCCAGCGTCCGCACGTAGGTGCCCTTGGTGCAGAGAACGTCAAAGGTTGCCAAGGGCGGCGCCCAGGCTGTCAGCGTCATGCGGTAGATGTGGATGAAACGCGGCTTGCGTTCGACCTCCTGGCCTTTGCGCGCCAGTTTGTAAAGCGGCACGCCGTCGATCTTGATCGCCGACACCATCGGCGGCGTCTGGAAGAGGTCGCCCGTAAGCGCCGTCATCTGCGCCTCGACCTGCTCCCTCGTCACCGCCTGCCAGGGTTTTTCCTCCAGCGTTTCGCCTTCGCAGTCCTGAGTCGACGTGGTGCGCCCGAGGCGCATTTCTCCGGTGTAGGCTTTGTCGCCGCCCATGATGCGGTCCGACAGCTTGGTGCCTTTGCCGAGCAGGATCACAAGCAGTCCGGTGGCGTTGGGGTCGAGGGTGCCGCCGTGTCCGACCTTGTCGATGCGGAAGGTTTTGCGGATACGGTGAACCACATCGTGCGAGGTGGGCCCGGCCGGTTTGTCAACCAGCAGCACGCCGTCCAAAAGGTTTTGAGAAGGTGAAAAAGCAGTCATGATCACGCACAGAAAAAAAACAACACAGGGTGGACACGCACGCGGGCCTGTCAGCCTTCAGGTACGGTCGGCTCATCCGTCTTGGGAACATCGAGCCGGTTCAGCACAGCCAGAACGTGGTCCCCTTTTTCGACAGAGGTATCGAGCTGAAAACGCAGGCGCGGCGTGTACTTCAGCGTGAGATCGCGGTTGATAATCGCCTGCAGGTCGCGCGCTTTGCCGGCCAGCTTGCGGATAATCACCGGGCGCTCATGCTCATGGCCGAAGACCGAGATGCTCACCGTGGCGTTGCGCAGATTGCGCGAGGTCACGACCTGCGTCACCGTAATGGCGCCGAGATCGATCGGGTCGCCGGCGAAGACTTTGTAAAGTGCTTCGCCAATCTCGCGCCGCAGCAGCGCATTTACGCGCTCAAGACGGTCGATGGACATATCAGCTCCTCGTAAACCCGCCAGAAGCGGTTACAGGGTACGCGGCAGTTCTTCCAGCGCAAAACACTCGACGGTGTCGCCGGCCTGGAACCCTTCGAACCCATTGAACAAAATACCGCACTCTTGCGAGCCCGTGATTTCAGAAACCTCACTCTGGAAATGCTTAAGCGCTGAGAGCTTACCTTCCCAGATCTTCTCTTTGTTGCGGAAAATCCGGAACATGGAATCGGCGCGGATCACGCCGTCCATCATCTGGCAGCCTGCCACGCGTCCCGTCTTGCCGATATCAAAGATCGCACGGATCTCGGCATGTCCCTTGACCACTTCCTTGTATTCGGGCGACAGCAGGTCGAGCATGCGTTGCTTCACAAAGTCGAGCAACTCGTAAATGATGCGGTACGTGCTGATGCGCACGCCGTCATGACGCGCCTGCTGCTGCACGCCGGCATCGCAACCCACGCTGAAGCCGACAATCAAGGCCTGCCCAGCGGCGGCCTTGTTGACGTCTGTCGCCGAGACATTACCGATCGCCTCATGGATGATGTTGAGCGTGACTTTCTCGCTCTTGATCTCCTTGAGCGCCTCGCAGATCGCCTCGGAGGAGCCCTGTGTGTCAGCCTTCACAATCAAGGCCAGCTCGCGACGCTGGTTATCCTTAATCTGATTCATCAGCGCGTCGAGCGAAGTAGCCTTGGTGCTTGAGAGCTGCGTTTGCTTGCGCTCTTCGGCCGACTTTTCGGCCAGTTCACGCGCGCGTTTTTCATTCAGCATCACGCGGAACGCGGCACCGGCTTCCGGCACGCCGGACAGGCCCATGCACTTGACCGCCGTGGCGGGCATTGCCGATTTGATGCGTCGTCCGCGGTCATCCATCAGGCCGCGGATGCGTCCGAAATGCTCGCCGCACAGCAACACATCTCCCACATTCAGCGTACCGCCCATGATCAACAGCGTGGCCGTCGGTCCGAGCCCCTGCTCAAGCTGCGCCTCGACCACGTAGCCGTCGGCGCGGCGGCTCGGGTTGGCGGTCAGCTCCAGCATGTCGGTCTGCAGCAGAATCATTTCCAGCAGGTGGTCGATCCCCTTGCCGGTCACGGCGGACACCTCGGAGCAGATGACATCGCCGCCCCACTCTTCCGGCGTCAATCCTTCACCCTGCAGCATCTGGCGCACGCGGTCCGGCTTGGCGGCCGGCAAGTCACACTTGTTGATGGCCACCATGATCTGCACGCCGGCCTGCTGCGCGGCTTTGATCGCCTCGCGCGTCTGCGGCATGATGCCGTCATCGGCCGCGATGATGATCACCGCGATATCGGTCAACATGGCGCCGCGGGCGCGCATGGCGGAGAAGGCCGCATGGCCGGGCGTATCCAAGAAGGTGATCTTGCGTCCGTTGATCTCCACGGTATAGGCGCCGATATGTTGCGTAATGCCGCCGGCTTCCCCCTTCACCACATGGGTGTTGCGGATACGGTCCATCAGCGACGTCTTGCCGTGGTCGACGTGGCCCAAGAAGGTGACCACCGGCGGACGCGGCATCAGTTCTTCTGACTTGTCTTCGGGGATGGCGTCATCCGCGTCCTCGCTGCGCAACACGGGGCGTCGCTCAGTCGAGCGCTTGGCGCGTTCAACCTCGATCTTGAATCCATATTTTTCCGCGATCTTTTGCGCGACATCCAGTTCGACGCGTTGGTTGATCGAGGCCAGGATATTCAATTGCATCAAATCGGCGATCAGGCGATTGGGACGCAACCCCAGTTTGTCCGCCAGGTCCTTTACGACCACCGCACCGCGTAACGGGATTACGCGGTCCGGCGCAATCGAAGGTTCCTGCGGCTGCTGGCGCATGCCGGGGCGCTGCGGCTGCATGCCGGGGCGCGCGGCGTGCGGCGACTGGACGCCACGTGCCGCGACGCGGCCGACTTCCTTCTCTCGCACGCTCTTCTGGACCTGAGTCCGCGTCGCCTTGGGCGGCTCGCGGGCGGGTTCTTTGGCAATGCGCTCAATGAAGGCAGCGGCTATTTGCTCTTCCGGTTCAAGTTCGTCCTCGACCACATAACGGGCGGGTTTACCCTTTGCCGCAGTCTTGGCGGCATGATCACCGGCTTTGGGTACAGCAGCAGGTGAGGCCGCCTCTGCCGACTCCGCCGACACCACCGGCTCGGGTGCCGCAGGCGTTGCGGCACCCGGCGCAGCCGCCTCTGCCACAGGCGCGGCGGCCGGGGATGGCGCCGCGACACTAGCCTCGGCCGTCACCGAAGAAGGTTCGGCGGGGGCCGCTGACACAGCCGGAACGCGTCCGTTGATTTTGGCATCCATCTCCAGCGCACGGGCGCGATTCGCCTCTAGCACCGCGCGCTCGGTCTGTACCTGCGCCACGCGCCGCGTTGCGGCGGCCGTGCGCTTCTCTTGGTAACAGGCGGCACGCGCCGCGCTTTCGGCCTCAATTTCGCTCGCGCTCCGTTTGGAAAACACCTCCTGCAGACGCGACGCATCCGCCGCGTCGAGCTGGGAAAGCGGTGAGTAGGCTTCAATGTCCAAGGCATCGGCCTGCTTGAGAACCTCCAGGCTGGACGTTCTCATTTTCTTCGCAAGTTCACATACTCTCATCATACTCTCTTACTCTCCCGCTTCATCCACGCCGTTCGCGCCCTGGGCCGCAGTCCAGATCTTGCGCACGGTTTCCTCGTCGAGTCCCGTTACTTCCTGCAAGTAGGGAATCTCGGCATCAATGATGCCATCGGTCGTCAGGAAGCCATTCGCCACCAAGGTGGAAGCGGTCTCCTCGCTGATGTCCAACACCTCGGCCAACTCCTTGACCGCAGTTTCGCGCTGCTCTTCAAAAGAAACTTCTTCACCGCTCTTCTGGATGTTGATACGCCAGCCCGTGAGCTTCGAGGAGAGGCGCACATTCTGGCCACGCTTGCCGATCGCCAGCGAAAGCTGGTCCGGAGCGACCATCACATGCACGGTGCGGGATTCGTCGGGGTCAATCGTGACACCCTCCAGCTTCGCCGGTGCCAGCGACTGGGCCACGTACTGCTTAATGTCCTCGCTCCAACGCACGATGTCGATTTTCTCGCCGTTCAACTCACGCACGATGTTGCGCACACGCACCCCGCGCAATCCGACACACGCGCCGACCGGATCGACCTTCTCGTCCAGCGTCTTAACGGCGATCTTGGAGCGATACCCCGGATCACGTGCGACCCCCATGACCTCCACGATACCATCCGCGATCTCCGAAACTTCAAGGCGGAAGAGGGTCTTCACAAAATCTGAACAGGCGCGCGACAAAACCACCGCCGGACCGTTCACGCCGGACTGCACACGGAACACGTACGCGCGGATGCGGTCGCCGACATTGTACTCTTCGGTGGGGATACGCTCTTTGGCCGGCATGATGGCCTCGGTCTTGCCCAGTTCCACGATCAGGTCACGGTGGATGATCTGCCGGATGGTGCCGCTGACGATGTCGCCAATGCGGTCCTTATACTCGTCATAAACGTTCTTGCGTTCCGCTTCGCGGATTTTTTGCAGGATCATCTGGCGAGCCGTCTGCGCCGCGATACGCCCCAAATGCGAGGGCGGGATTTCAATGTCCAACGTGTCGCCGGGCTTTACGTCGCGCTTCAGCGTCCGCGCCCGGCGTAACGCCAGGAATCCCACACCGCTGTCCTCGTCAGAAACGACGACGGTATCGAACGCCTTGATCGACAACGTTTTACGGTCGATCTCCACGCGCAGATCATTGGAGACGTCCAGACTCTTGCGGGCGGCTTGCTGAATAGCCGACTCAATCGCCTGGATGATGATCTCCCGGTTCACCCCGCGATCTCGCTCCAGGTAACTGATAATCGACAGCAATTCGTTGTTCATCGCAGCACCGCCTTCCGCTTCAAGGTTCCACAACAAAAAAGAGCGGGGAGGCCCCACCCTTTTTATTTCTTAAAAAAGATGATGCATGGTACCGCATAAGGGTACGGGTGTCAATGGGATATGGCGCACAATCCAACGCACAATCGCCGCAAACTTCACGCTGCGCGTAGTCCCGTCTCAACCACCCCACCAACGGTAAATTGGGCTGTTCCGGCACGGAGAGTTAAGTTATACTGGCTACCTACAGTGCGAATCACGTTAAGGGAGGATAACCATGATGGATTTGACTTTTTTCGGGGCCGCGCAAACCACGACTGGCTCGATGCATCTGGTCGAGGCGAACGGGCTTAAGATCCTGCTCGACTGCGGGCTCTTCCAAGGCAGCCGCAAAGAGGCCTTTGAGCGTAACCGCCACATGCCGATCAATCCCGCCGCGCTCGATGCCGTGGTGCTGTCGCACGCGCACATCGACCACAGCGGCAACCTGCCGACTCTCGCCCGCAACGGGTTCCGCGGCCAGGTCTACAGCACCCCGGCCACGCGCGACCTGTGCGACATCATGCTGCGCGACTCAGCCTTTCTGCAGTCACGCGACCTCGAATATATTAACAAAAGACGTGCGCAGCAGGGCAAAAACCTCTTTGAGCCCCTCTACGAGCAACAGGATGTTGATGCGATCATGCGCCGTTTCAAACCCGAGCCGCTGAAGCGCCAGGTCGATCTGGGCAATGGCGTCTCCCTCGTCTTTCACAATGCGGGCCACATTCTGGGGTCGGCCCTGACCCAGCTCGACGTGAAAGATCCATCAGGCCATACCCGCCGCCTGCTTTTCACCGGCGACCTTGGACAACCCGGCCAGCCGATCCTGCGCGATTATGACATGCCGCAAGACGCGGATATCCTGCTCATCGAGAGCACCTACGCCGACCGCGACCACCCTTCCACCGAGGATGTCAAGGGAAGGCTCAAAGGGTTCATCGACGATATTCATCAGCAGAAATCGCGGCTCATCATCCCGGCCTTCAGCGTGGGCCGCACCCAGAATATCCTCTATGCCCTGAACCGCTTAGTCGAAGAGGGCCGCTTGCGCCCGACGCCGGTATATGTCGACAGCCCGCTCTCGCTCAAGGCGACCAAAGTCTACACCGATCACCGGGAGTGCTATGACGAGGAGGCCTCGGAAATCCTTCGCCAAGGGATTGACCCCATGAAATTCCCCGGCCTGCGTTTCGTCGAGACGCCCGACCAGTCGAAAGCGCTGAACAAGCTGCCCGGCCCGCTGGTCATCATCGCCGCGTCAGGCATGTGCGAGGGCGGGCGCGTTCTCCACCATCTGCAGCGCGCGGTGGGCGATCCGCGCAACATCATCCTGATCGTCGGCTTCCAGGCCGAACACACGTTGGGACGCCGCATCGTGGAACGCCAGTCGCCCCTCAAGATTCTGGGCGACGAGTTTGAGCTGAACGCGCGTGTCCACACCATCAACGCTCTCTCGGCCCATGCGGACCGCACAGCGCTGATGCGCTGGCTCGACGGCATCAAAGGGCCGCGCCTGAACCGTGTCTTTGCGGTCCACGGCGAGCCCGAAAAGGTGGCCGCCATGACCGAACTGGTCCGTCAGCATGGCGTGCGGCAGGTTGTCGCGCCGGTGCCGGGCCAGACTTTCGAGAACGTCTGACACCCAACGGACGGGACATGAAACGTTACCGCGGGTTTACCGTCTGTCTGGCGGCGGCGGTCTTCGGTGCCGTCACCTTGGCGTCGCAGACTTTGCTGCTGCGGCGCTTCCTGTGGCGTTTCGAATCCGCCGAACTTGGCGTCGCGCTCTTCCTCTCCTCCTGGCTGTTCGGTGCCGGTCTGGGTGCGGCCGCCGCCGCCACGCCGCCGGGCCGCCGCCTGATCCGACATCTCGCCGGCCACGTATGGTTGCCGCCCCTGTTGTGCGCGCTCCTCTATCTGGGTCACTATGCGGCCATCGGCAACCTGCGCGCCTGGCTGGGGCTGCCCGCCTATCACGCCTTCCCTCTGATGCATCTGGCGCTCGGATGCCTGCTGGTCAATCTCCCCTTCTGCTTCGCGATCGGTTGGGGCGTGCCCGCGTTCTGCCTGGCCCTGGAACGCATGGGGCTTCCGGTTGGACGCGCCTTTGCCGCCGAGGCCCTGGGCTCAGCGCTCTGCGGCGCGATCCTGACTGCCCTGCTGACCGCCGGCGTTGCGCCAGACCCGCGCGACGCCGCCGAGTGGGGCCGTTTCTTTCCGCAGGCCGACACCACGCCCGGCCGCTTTGAGACCGGCGGCGGCACCACCCTCTTCGGCATACACGGCGGCTCCTTCTACGCCCTCACCTCGGGCGGTGTCAGCGAGCTGCTGCCTGAGGGCGACCGCGCTGTGGAGCAGGCCGTGCTCGCCCTGTCGCAACGCCCTTACGCGGCCAGTGCCCTGTTGCTCGGCCAGGTGCCGCTCGCCACAGCTCTGGCCTTGGAATCCCTTCGGCCCGACCTCGCCATCACGTGGTGCCCGCCCGACGCGCGCTACGGCACGCTGCTGCTCCGTGCCGTCACCGCCGCAGGAATCCGCACGTCCGTCCGAGCGGCCGGCACCCCGCCCCGCCGTTTTCTGGACGAACAGCCCGAAGGCAATTATGACCTCGTCATGGTACAGCCGCCCCCGACGACTTCACTGGGCGGCGCGGCCTGGCACGATCCGGCGTTCATCCGCGCTGTGCGACGTGTCACGCGCCGTACCGGCACCGCGCTGTTCGCGCTGCCGTGTGACGCCACGCACCTCACGTCTGAACGCGCCGCCCTGCTGGACGCGTCCGCGCGACCGGTGCGCCTGATCTGGCCCGAAAGCGGTGTGCTGGCCGCCGGTGCCGGCGGCTGGTGGATCGCCGCGCAGGTCCCGGGGCTGGCGTACGGGGCTGAGGCCGCACCGTCCCGCTTCGCGCGGCTGAAGAAGGCCGCGCGCTTCCCGACCGAGGCGGTCTCGCTGCTCTACGACGCCCCCCGCGCGTCTCGGCTGGCCGAAACCTGTCCGGCGCTGGACCCGACGCACGATGTCCTGTTGCCGGAAGCCTTTCGCGCCGAGCGTATGCTGGCGCTGGGTCTCGCCGACGCCGTACGCTCCGAATATCCGACCTCTGCACCGGGAGCCGCGCTCGCTTGGCTGACCGATCCCCAGAAAAACAGGGGGAGCCGATTGCTCGGCCTGCTGCTCGTGATGCTGTGGGCCGCTCCGGTTGCACTGGGCGGTGCCCGCCACGCGCCGCGACGCTTGTGGGCGGCGTGGTTGGCCGGCTGCGGCGCGTTGGGACTCGTCGTTTCACTGGCCGTGCTCTACCAACTCCACGCACGGTTCGGCGCACTCTATGTGCTGGCCGGCGCGGGTGGCGCGCTCTATCTGGGCGGCCTGTTTTGTGGCAACCGGCTGGGCGAACGACTGACCGCGCGCTGGCCGGCCGACAGCGTCGCTTGGCGAGCAGCAGCACTCCTGCTGCCGTTGGCACAGGCAACCGTGGCGTGGGCGGCCCTGTCGGGCAGCGCGAGTCTCGACGCGGCGTGGAGCGTCGTCGCGCTCTGTCTGCCGGCCGGTGCGGCGGCCGGTTCCGCCGTGCCGGTGGCGTTGGGAGCGCGTCTCGATCGGCAGGCCGAGGATGTGGCCGTCTTCGTGCTGGCCGATGCCACAGGCGCGGCCTTGGCCGGACTCGCCTTCACCCTGCTGGTGCCGCTCGCGGGCCTTGATGGCGCGGTGCTCTGCTTCGCGGCCTTGGCTGCCGGTCTCGGCCTCTGCGCAGCGGCCTGCGGCGGAACGCCGCGATTGGCAACCGGTTTGGCTCTGACCGCCGCAGGGGTGATGCTCATCGGCGGCGTCTTCGCCCCAACACCTAACCGGCTCGTGATCCGACGTGCGGACGGCGACATGCCTGCCGCGCACGGAGCGGGAATGAACGAGGATACAATCCGGCCACGCAGCGCTCAACGCCCAACGCTCAACGTTCAAACAGGCGTCAAACCTCAAAAACTGGACGAACGCAAAGAGCGTTCTACCGCCACGCGCATGAACGACACGCCCGGCCCCCGAGGCATTCCGCGTAAACTGGACGAACGCCGCATCCGCGCGCAGTTACGTGACGGCACCCTGTCAACAAATGAAGCCGCCTTCTGGCAGTGAGCCGCTGCGGGGCCTTAACCGCGCAGAACGGTCGCGCCGACCGCGAGCAGCAGCAGCCCCAGCAACGTGTTGATCACGCCGCCCAGCCTGAACAGCGCGGGGCGCGCGGTGACCCATTCGATGATTTGGCGCATTTTCCAAGGGTAGAGCAGCAGGATCATACCTTTGACGATACAGAGATAGGCAACCGTCACCACCAGCAGCCGCCAGGGCGAGGCGTGAACACGCGCTGCATGCAGCAGTTCGTAAGGGAAAAGCACCAGAATGCCGCCCAGCGCGCGGCACGGCAACAGGTTGTCGAGCCAGAACCAGGTGAGCGGAATACAGATCAACACGGCCACCGGAATATACATCTTGAACGGCTGCAGGAAATCAAGGCCCATCGTCCAGACGGCGTACCCTGCCCAGATCCACGCCACCGTGCTGAGCACCCTGCCCGCAGCCTTGCTGCGCGGCAGCGCCCGATACACGCGCGCCATCCGGTCCGGCGCGAGCGCGATGGACGCGCCCAGCAGCACACAAATGAGTCCCAACAAATAACACCAACACGACAACAGCATAAAAGACACTCCTGTTCTCAGAAAGACGAGTATTAAAGCATATCGGCCGGTTCGAGAGAAGTCAGGAAGTGGAGCTGGGAAATCGTCATGAGTCAGATCGAGGCGTTGAACGCGAAGCGCCTCCTGAACCTGCCAGGGCGTACGGCACACCTATTCGCCGGCGAGTTCTAGGGGTTCGACAGCCACGCCGCCTTTCCCGTCGTCCACGATCTTTTCAATCCGTTTTTCCACATCGTTCAAGGTCGCGTTGCACTGCTTGACCAGACGCTGCCCCTCCTCAAACAGGGCGATCATCGTGTCGAGATCGACCTCGCCGGCCTCCATGCTCGCCACGATCTCTTCCAAGCGCTTCAGCGCCGCTTCAAAGCCCAATGTGTTCTCTTCTGTTTTTTTTGCCATACGGTCCTCCTTGGTCAGCGCACAATCGATGCGACGCTGCCGTCCTTGAGCTGTGTTGAAATTTCCGCGCCCGAAGAAAGGTCGCGCGCCGAGCGCACCAGCCGACCGTCCGGGCCGCGCGTGAGCGAATATCCGCGCTCCAAGACAGCCAGCGGGCTCAGCAGGTCGAGCTGCCGCGCGTTCCCCGCCACGCCTGCCCGCAGACGTTCCAGCCGCAGCCGGCACGCCGCCTCCAACCGGCGAACATTTTCCTCAAGACGCGCGCGGGTCAGATGCTCATACCGTTCGCGCACCACCCGCAAGCGGCCGTACGCGCGCTCAGTCCGCTGGCGGCCCTCCTGCACGCGCTGGGCAGCGGCGTGGTCCATGCGCATCGCCAAGGTGTCGACCTGCTGCGCGCGGCGTTCGACAAGCTGACGCGGCTGCTGAAAGAAGCGTGAAGAGCGCGCCGTCATCACGCGCATGCGCCATGCCGTGACCTGCCGGCGCACCGTCTGTTTCAAGGCTCGCGCGTGATGCGCGAGGCACTGCTCCCACTCCTGCTTCGTGGTCACTGCCAGTTCGGCGGCAGCCGAAGGCGTCGGCGCGCGCACGTCCGCCGCAAAATCGCACAGCGAAAAATCGGTGTCATGGCCCACGGCGGAGATCACGGGGATCGCCGATTCGGCGACCGCGCGCGCCACGCACTCTTCGTTAAACGCCCACAGGTCCTCCAAGCTGCCGCCGCCGCGGCCGACAATCAGGAGATCCGCCGGCCATACGCTGTCCGGACCGCATGCGCGATTGAAAAGGCGCACGGCTGAGGCGATCTCCTGCGCGGCGCCGACGCCCTGCACCTTGACGGGCGCCAAGCGGATATGCAGGTTCGGAAAGCGCCGCCCCAGCACGGTCGTCATGTCATGGATCACCGCGCCGGTGGGCGACGTCACGATGCCGATGCGCTGCGGCAGCACTGGCAGAGGCCGTTTGCGCGCCTGAGCAAAGAGACCTTCCACCTCCAGCCTCTGCTTCAGTTCCAGAAAACGCCGCATGAGGTCGCCCTCCCCCATCGGCTCCACCTTGCGCACAATCATCTGATACTGGCCACGACTTTCGAAAACGGAGACTTCGCCAAAGGCGCGGATGCGCTGTCCGTCCTCAAGGTGCGCACCCGCGGCCACTCCCGACCGTGAGCCGGCGAACAGGACAGCGCTCAACTGGGCACCCGCATCCTTTAGACTGAAATACGCGTGTCCCGAGGCATAGACCTTATAGTTCGAGATCTCGCCTTCGACCCAGACACGGCCGACCTCGTCTTCCAGCGTCTGTTTGATCCGGCGCGTCAGCTCGGAGACTGAATAGACTCTGCGTCCCGCCGACTCCATGTCAAGCCTCCTGTCCCTGCGGCGACTGGCCCGCGACATCCGCTTCCCGGTAGCGGTAAGCCGTGATGCCGACGGCACGTCCGCTGGCGCGGTCAAGCTCCAGCACGGCACCCTCCAGCACGCAGGGGCCTCCCGCGACCTCAAAACGGGCCGGTATGCCCGTCGTGAATTTTTTTAGGACCGGCGCGATCTCGCGGCCAATCACCGAGTGGACCGGCCCTGTCATTCCGAGGTCCGTCATGTAGGCCGTACCCTTCGGCAGCAATCCCGCGTCGCTGGTTTGGACATGCGTATGCGTGCCGACTACGGCGGCCACCCGGCCGTCAAGATAATAGCCCATCGCAATCTTTTCGGAGGTCGCCTCGGCATGAAAATCCACGATGACCGGCACGTTGCGTGGCAGCGAGTTGAGCAGTGCGTCCATGGCCCGGAACGGACAGTCGGCCGGATTCATGAAGACACGCCCCAACAGATTCACGACCGTCACGGGGCCCAGCGCGGTCTGCACCGTCGCGTATCCCTGTCCCGGCGTTCCAGGCGGAAAATTCACTGGCCGGACCAGTCGTTTTTCGCCGCCAATCGTGGCTTCCAGCTCACGCTGGCCCCATACGTGATCGCCCATCGTGATCACGTCCGCGCCCACCGCGAAGAGCTCTTCGGCCAACGCCAGGGTAATGCCGTTACCCGCAGCCGCGTTCTCGGCGTTGACCACGACGGCATGCACAGCGCTCTCCGCGCGCAGCCGTTTCACCACCTCGCGGAACACGCGCCGTCCCGGGCTGCCCACAATGTCACCTACTAAAAGAATCTTCATGCCTGATCTGAGTCCTCTCCCGCACGGCCGCCGCCGCACCTATTTCGCAAATTCGATACAACGCGTTTCCCGCACCACCACCACTTTGATCTGACCGGGGAACTGCATGGTCGAGGCGATCTGCTGACTGATCTCGCGCGCCATCACCATCGCGTCGTTGTCATTCACCTGGCCGGGGTCGACAATCACACGTACCTCGCGTCCAGCCTGCACGGCGAACGTCTTCTTGACCCCCTCGAAGCTGTTGGCGATCGCCTCCAGCTTCTCCAGCCGCTGCACATACACGCCCATCGTCTCCGCGCGGGCGCCTGGACGCGAACTCGAAATCGCGTCGGCCGCCGAGCATAGCACGCCGAAAATCCCTTCGGACGGCACATCCTCGTGATGCGCGGCGACCCCATTCACCACCTCGGGGCCCTCGCCGTGCTGTTTGAGGAACTCTGAGCCGATCACCGCATGCGCGCCTTGCGTTTCATGGTCCAGCGCCTTGCCGATGTCATGGAAAAAACCCACGCGACGCGCGATCGCCGGATCAACCCCCATCTCCGCCGCCATCATGCCCATCAGGTGCGCGACTTCGATCGAATGCCGCAGCACATTCTGCGTGAAGCTGGTGCGGAATTTGAGCCGTCCCATACACCGCAGTAACTCGGTGGGAACCCCTTGCACCTGCGCCTCATACGCCGCCGATTCACCTGCTTCGAAAATGGTCTTTTCCATGCTCTCTGTCACACTCTGCACCACCTCTTCGATGCGGGCCGGATGGATGCGTCCATCCGACACGAGCTGTTCAAGCGCCTGTCGCGCGATCTCGCGGCGCACCGGGTCAAAGCCCGAGATGACAACCGCCTCAGGCGTGTCGTCGATCAGCATGGTGACGCCGGTCACGGCCTCCAACGTCCGGATGTTACGTCCCTCGCGGCCGATGATACGGCCCTTGATATCGTCGCTTGGCAGGGGCACCGTACACGTCATCATCTCGCTGGCATGCGTCAGGGCAAAACGTTGAACGGCGGTCGCCACGATACGGGCGGCCTCGCGTTCCGCCGTCTCCTTGGCCTCCTCCTGCGCGCGGCGGATCATGCTGCCGGCCTCGCTGCGGAACTCCTGCTCCGCCTTAAGGCGCACTTCTTTACGGGCCTCTTCGTGAGTCATGCCAGCAAGCTTCTGCAAACGTTGCTCCGAATCGGTCCAGCGCTTGTCCGCCTCGGCGCGCCGTTGCTGCACCTCCTCCGCCCTGCGCTGCGCCTCTTCTTGCTTCAGCGCGACGGCCTGATCCTTTTTTTCCAGTAAGATCGCTTTTTTGTCCATGTTCTCTTCACGGACCGTCAAGCGCTCCTCAATGTCTTGCAGCTCCTTGCGCCGGGCCTTGGTACTCTTTTCAAACTCCTCGCGCGCTTTGACGACTTCCGCACGCGCCAAGATGTCGGCCTCCTTCAACCGGTTCTTGACCTCGTTCTCCGCCTCGGCCAGCCGAAGCTGCGCCTGCTTCTCGATGGCGTCCGCCTGCCACCGGCCGACCAGCCCGCGCAGGGCATAGCCGCCGAGCATGCCGGCCAATCCGAACAACAGACCGACCGTGGCATCGCTCACATCGTACCACGTAAAGTTTGTCATAAAAGGTTCCTAATGCGTTTCCGCTTGTTATCGTCCACATCCATGCCCGCGAACCGGGCACAGGTCCAAGGTCGTACATATTAACCTTTTCCATGATCCGCTTCAACCCATCGCTTGGTGGGGCGCATGGC
>JAQUEX010000303.1 GCA_028684935.1 Kiritimatiellia bacterium
CGAACCAATGGAATCCGCTTGCGCCGGCCGGTGTCAGCGCGACGAACTTCGGGCCTGAGCTGAGCTTGGCTTATCGCTTGTCGGAAGGGTACACAAACGACTGCATCGCACTGATCAAGCATGCCAAGGGCGGAACCAAGTTGACCACCGCGCCATTGCATTACGAGACCACGAGCTGGCACCCCGGGACTGATTGTGGCGATACCGCCTCGTTCGGTGCCGAGTACGTCACCTTTGTTGCGACGGTCACCAACGCCCTGGCGGCCCTGCGCGCCCAAGGCGAAACGCCGCTTCTCTCCGGTATGTTCTGGGTGCAGGGCGAGGCCGATGCGACGGACGCCGCCGCAGGCGCAGCGTACGGGCAGAATTTAACGCGCTTCATCCGCCGCGTCCGTGAGCAGTTCGCGGCGCCCGACCTGCCCTTCGTCTGCGCGCGGATTCTGCCGTATCAGACACGGCCGGGCTCCGCGGCCGTCCGGCAAGCGTTGTCGGACGCCGATCAGGACTCCGGTTCTCCGGCTGCGATCCCCCGTGTGTTCACTGTCCTGACCGAGGGGTTTGGCGTCCATGCCGATGCGGTCCACTTCAACACGCCCGGACAACTGGCGTTAGGCACATCGCTGGCCGAAAGCATGTGCCGTCGCGCGGCCGCACTCCCGCAGGTGCCCCTCCCGCGGACGCTGGCGTTCTGGCAGTTCGATGAAAAAACCGACGCGCCTTTCATCCTTGACGCTGTCGGCGCCTTTCATGTGGATCAAGCGCTGGCCGCAGTCGCCGCGCCACCGCTCGTTCCGCGCGTGGCTCAAGCGGCTGCACCGAGGTTTATTGACGGAACGCATCCGTGCGAAAATGCCGGCGCGCTGCAGCGCAGCCACGCGGTCCGGCGCATGTATGACGCCGAGTTGGACATGCGCGACACGAGCTGGACCTTTGAAGCCTTCTTCCGCAACAACGCCGCCGGCACGCAGACGGTCTACGAGGTGATCGGCGGCACGCGTTCCGCCTTGTCTCAATACCATGGTTGGCGCGTGATCATGATCAACGGCAAGATCCGCTTCTTCGCCACCGCAGACAGCGGGCAGACGGCCCAGATCCTCTCGCCCGCCCGTTATGACGACGGCTTGACGCACCATGTCGCCGCCGTCTGGGATGCGACGGCCGGTGTGACGGGAACCCTGCGTCTCTACCTGGACGAGGTGCTTGTCGGCGCGACCGCAGGCGTCGGGGACCTCGGCAACGGCGCGCCGTACGGCAGCACAAAACGTTTCGCGCTGGGCGGCAACGTTTCCGGGACATCCGCTTCCCCTGTGATTATCGACAACAAGTGGAACGGCACGCTTGACGAAATCCGGCTGACCGCGGCTGCACTGCAGCCTGCTGCGTTTCTGACGTCGTTCGAGCCGGGCTCCGTCTTTAAGTTGAGCCGTGTCGATCCGCTGGATCGCGTGTATAAGGACCGCTCGCCCTGCGGCCATTTTGACCCCGTACACGTCCCGCGCGGCGGCAGAGCCAGTTTCCCGGTTTCGCTCAGTGCGCGGCACGCAAAGGGCACGGTCACTTTCAACGCGGAAATCTTCACGACACGTGCCGGCATCCGGCTGACGTCTGCGCCGAGTGTTCACGTCTTGCGCACTGTGCACGTCGAGGCGAATTACGGCGGGTGCTCGCGCACCCGACAGGGAGCGACACCTCCTCGCGACATCGCGTCAGCCGTCGTTCGGCTCGCGCCTTTTGACGTCTATGACGTGGTGACCGGCGACACCGCCGTCGCGCTCGACGGACGCGCGGTCTATGCGGCCATGGTGCGAGTCGATGTCCCGCGCGACGCTGTCCCCGGCGACTACCACAGCCGAATCACCGCGTGCCTGGACGGCACGCCGCAGCGCGTGTCCATCCCGGTCGTCCTCCGCGTGTACCGCACGTCGTTGCCTGAACGCCAAAACATGGATGTCACGCACTGGCTCTGGCCGGAGCCGCGCAATCTCACAGTCGGACAGGTGCCGGACTGGTGGAGCGACGACCATTGGCGGCTTTTGCATTCGTCCGGAGCGGTTCTGCGGGATTACGGGGACACGGTCATGTTCACGCCGCTCGTGCTCGGCGAACACCCGCTGATTCCGGTTTCCGCGGACCCAACAGGCTGGACCTTTGATTTTTCCTTGTTTGACCGCTGGATCGATCTTTTTCGCCAACAGGGTTTCCGCCGGTTTATCGGCCAACACCTCCGCAGCCATTTGACTGTTTCTGTCCGCGATTCAGCCACCGGTCGTATCCATCTGCTCAAGACCGGCGAAGAAACGTATCAACAGCAATTTCTGTCCGCTTTCCTTCCGGCCCTGCACGCGCATCTGCTCAAGCGCCATCCAGGGGTCGATTTCTTGCAGGCCATCTGGGACGAGCCGCGGGCTGAACATGAAGACGCATACCGCGCATGGGCCGACACAGTCAGAACGCACATGCCCTCCGTGAAAATCGTTGAGGCGCTCAACCATGCTTTCGACAGGTATTCCGGGTGCGTGGACGTGCCGGCTTGGTGGTTCGGGTATGTCTTTTCGCGACGCTGGCCCGATCTGATCGCCCGCCGCATCCAAGAGGGGCGAGAGAACTGGATCTATTACGCCTGCACGCCGCGCCCGCCCTATCCCAACAGCCACCTGGACGCGCCGCTTTGGCGGTGCCGTGCCCTGCCTTGGGTGGCGCATCACTGCCGTGCCAGCGGGATTTTGCATTGGGCGGCCAATGGTTACCGCGGCGCGGACCCTTACCGTTCAAGCATCGGACCGCTGCCCAACGGCTCGGCCGACCCGGGCCATCCGCCAGGCGACAACTGGTTGTTTTATCCAACGCAACAGGGGTTAACGGGCTCGTTGCGCATGCTTGCTTTTCAGCAGGGGCTGGAAGATTATGACTTGCTGGTCCTGCTCCACGATCATGATCCGGCAGCGGCGGCGGAGATTGCCCAGAGCATCGTCGCCGAAATGGTGCTCGACGCTCCCGGAAAAGACATCCGCGCCGAATACGCCAACCAGCCGCGCCGGTATCACGATGCGCGGCAACGGTTGCTGGCAGGCCTGGATAATCAACTCCATTGCGACAGAAAGTGACAGGAATACTGAACATGAAAACACAGATCGTCTGCATGGCGATGATGATGGCGGCTGCACGTGACACGGTGGCCGCCGCGCCGGCACCTTCTGCCGCCGTGCCTGACGCGCGCCACCTCTCGAACGGATGGACCATCCCGAGCAACCACTATGCCGACCAGCCGTACATCGTCAAGACCGACGACGGCGCCTGGCTCTGCGTGATCACCACAGGCAGCGGCAGAGAGGGTGCCCCCGGCCAACACATCGTCTCCATGCGCAGCACCGACCGGGGCCGCACGTGGGAGAAGGCGATCGACATTGAGCCTGCCGACGGCCCCGAGTCTTCGTATGCCGTGCTCCTCAAAACGCCTCACGGCCGGGTCTATTGCTTCTACAATCACAACACCGACCGCGTGAAAGAGGTCAAACGCGAAGACAAGGGCGTCTACGCTCGCGTCGACTCGCTCGGCCACTACGTCTTCAAATACACGGACGATCACGGACAAACATGGTCGGCACAGCGGTATGACATTCCGATGCGCGCCTTCGACTGCGACCTTCAGAATATCTACAAAGGCGAGCTGAAGTTCTTTTGGAATGTCGGCAAGCCGCTCGTCCACGGCACCGACGCCCTCCTCGTCATCCATAAGGTCGGCGCCATGGGCGCAGGTTTCTTTGCCCAGTCCGAGGGCGCGTTCCTCAAGAGCCCGAATATTCTGACCGAGCGCGATCCGTCAAAAATCACTTTCGAAACCCT
>JAQUEX010000304.1 GCA_028684935.1 Kiritimatiellia bacterium
CGCAACGGGAACGGAACAGGTCATCCATCGTACTCGGTTAGCGACAGGGGGGCAGTCGAACAGAAGTCCTCGCTCAGAGCGTGCAATCCATGACAAATGCGCTGACGGGTTTGTCTATCGCCACCGTCTTGGCCTGATTTTCCAGATCGGCCTTTGCCTCTTCAAACGAACGCCAGGCACTTTTCTTCATGTTCACCTTCCATGCGGCACTAAGGGAATTTAAGAACCTATCGATATCGAAATCGCTATCGTTATCGGGATCGAAACAAGAAGGAACGCCAATGGCTTTGAGACATGAGAGATTGGACGTCTACCGGCTGGCTATCGGCTACGTCGCGTGGGTCTACGAGATCGCTGCGACACTGGAGGGTGTCCACCGCGCGGCGCGCGACCAATGACTGCGCGCCAGTCAATCGATACCTTTGAATATCGCCGAGGGCAACGGGAAGACGACCGATGCGGATCGGAGGCGCTGCTTCGAGCTCGCGAGAAGAAACAGCGGCCTACGGCGGAAACACAATCGATCCCGATCCCGATAGCGATAGTGATACTGCCATGCGCCCGCCCATGCGCCCCCTTCAGATCCAGTGTTGCCGGCGGACACGGATGGATGTATAATGACGCCGTTACCCGGTCATGAAGGAGCAATCGGTCTGACGTGTGGAAGCGGCTGAACCTGCACGGAGGACAACGGAGGGCGATGTGTACGATTCGTTGAAGTTGGGACCAGATGCGGACAGTCGGTGCCCACGCTACGGCGGCCGCATGGACGTTACGACGCACCTACACGGAACCTGCACACGCCGCGACGTGCTCGGCGCCGGACTCACCACGGCCGCGGCGGCCGCGCTCGGTCTCGCCTCCGCTCCCAACGTCGCGTCCGCGACCTTCTCCGCCGGAGGGCTGAATTTCCGCGACGGCCACGGGCTGACCGTGCGTACAGCCCGGCGTTTGGACAGCGAGCACCGCCTGGTCTATCTTTGTTTCGGCACCCGCGAGGTCACCGGCTGGGAGAACGGTGGGCCCGGAGTCAATGTTCTCCTCCCTTTCGATTACGACGACTTCCCTGACAAGCGGTATCCGGTCGTCTACCTCTTCCACGGGGGAGGGATCAAGACCGGCTTCCGCCAGTGGTACACCATGAGTCCGCTCGGCTGTCGCGGCTCACTGCTTCTGCAGGAGACCGCGGGCACTGAGGCGATCTTCGTCATGCCCGACATCAGCAAGGGCTGCTGGGGGCTGGACGCCCGACACGAATTCTTTTGGTTGCGACGCAACTGGGAGACTTTCCACCTCGACCAGCTCGTCCCGTGGATCGACACGAACTTCCGCACACTCGGAACCACCGAGGGGCGGGCGGTCCTCGGCTACTCGATGGGCGGTTTCGCCGCGCTGCACCACGTGGCCAAACGACCTGAGTTGTTCTCGGCCGTTTCCGCTTACTCGGCGCCGAGCGACCTAGGGCACCCCTCCTTCCAGACGTACATGTATGTCAGCCCCGTCGCCGACAAGCTCGCCCCGGGGGCGCTGCTGGGCAAGCCGGTGAAGTGGGACACGAGCAAGGTTCCGTTGGCCTTCCTCGAACACCTCCCTCCCCTTGCCGAGGGGGGAGACCCGGCCGTGTGGGACTCGGAAAATCCACGCGCGCACATCGACTCCTACCGGGGCAAACGGATCAGCCTCATCGCCGGCGACGTCACCAAGGACGGCAACGAGGGCCCGGTCATCGAGGACCAGCCTCAGTTCGCCGCGCTCCTGCGTGCCAACGGCATCGCAGTCACCCAGTACCAGGTTGTCGGCGACCACAGCCAAGCCGTACGCCGCGCCTTCCCGCAGGACCTGCCCGGGGTTCTCGACCATCTGGCGCAGGCGGGGTGAGCGCGCGTCCGCAAAGACACCGTCGCCGGCTTCGATATCAGGTCCAATGACGATAGCACCGCGCTCCCAGAGCTCTTCGCGCAGGTACGGAGCGAACGGGGCCAGCAACAGCACGTAGGTCTGCGCTGCCTCGCGCGGCAGCGGCTTGGCGTTGCCGGAGAAGGCGTTGATGAAGGTCATCATCAAACTGAGGATCGTTCACCCGGATTGACAGCCTGCACGCGGGCATGTACCGTATTCCACGAACGAGGAATAAAGCCCCCGGCGATTGTGATAGCGTCGGGCTTTTCAATACCCATGCATACTACCCTTACGTCTTTCCTGCTTGTCGGCTGCGGCGGTTTTATCGGCTCGGCGTTGCGCTATGCGGTCACGCTGCTCGGTCAGAGGATTTCAACATCTTATCCGCACGGAACACTGTGGGCGAACATCGGCGGCTGCCTGCTACTGGGCGTTCTGACCGCGCTGGCCGGCCGCACCGGAACGCTCGCGCCCCCGGTGCGGCTGCTGCTCGCGACTGGGCTATGCGGCGGCTTCACCACGATGTCCACCTTCACCCACGAAGCGCTCGTCTTCATCGAGCGCGCGGCCTACCTGCATGCGGCCGGATACATTGCGGCCACCTTGCTCTGTTGCATGGGCAGCTTTTGTGCAGGCCTGTATGCAGTCACACTGGCTACACGCGGCTGAACCGTTTCGTGACGCAAGGACGCATGGGGCCGGGATACACGTCCCGCACACCGGCCTTTCAGCCCGCCACGATGTTGATCAGGCGGCCAGGAACGCAGATGACCTTGCGGACCGTCTTGCCGGCCAGGGCGTCGCGCACGGCTTCCTGCTCCAGCGCGAGTTGCCGCATCGTCGCCTCGTCGGCCCCCGCCGGCATCATGACGCGCGCCTTGGGCTTGCCCAGCACCTGCACGAGAATCTCCACCTCGTCTACCCTGAGGTACTCCTCGTTGTACTTGGGCCAAGGCGCGTAGGCGAGCGACGTGTCGTGGCCCAGGCGTTCCCAAAGCTCTTCACACAGGTGCGGCGCGAAGGGGGCCAGCAGCAGCACGTAGGTCTCCGCCGCCTCGCGCGGCAGGGGCTTGGCGTTGCCGGAGAAGGCGTTGATGAAGATCATCATCTGGCTGATGGCCGTGTTGAAGCTCATCGTTTCAAGATCGTCCGTCACCTTCTTGATGGTGGCGTGCAGCAGACGGCGCTGCGCCTCATCCAGCGGCTCATCCGTGATCGGCTGCTCCGCCACCATGCGGAAGGAGCGCTTGAGAAAACGGAACACGCCCTCCACGCCCTTGGTGTTCCAGGGCTTGACCGCCTCCAGCGGCCCCATGAACATCTCATACAGGCGCATGCTGTCCGCGCCGTATTCGCGGATGACATCCTCGGGGTTGACCACGTTTTTCAGCGACTTGGACATCTTCGCCGGGAATTCGGTGAGCTTCTCGCCGGTCTCGGCGTGGAAAGCCCCCTCGGTGCGGTGCACCACCTGTTCCATCGGCACCAGCGCGCCGCGCGCGTCCTTGTAAGAGATGCCCAGAATCATGCCCTGGTTCACCAGCTTCTGGAAGGGTTCGCGGGTTGAGACGTAGCCCAGATCGAACAGCACCTTGTGCCAGAAACGGGCGTAGAGCAGGTGCAGCACCGCGTGTTCCGCGCCGCCCACATACAGGTCCACCGGCATCCAGTACTTTTCTTTGGCCGTGTCGAACGCGGCATGCTCGTTGCGCGGGTCGATGTAGCGCAGGTAGTACCAGCAGGAGCCGGCCCACTGCGGCATCGTGTTGGTCTCGCGGCGTCCCTTCGCCCCGGTGACCGGATCGGTGTACTCGAGCCACGCGCCGGCCTTCGCGAGCGGCGGCTCGCCGGTCCCGGTGGGCTTGAAATCTTCCATTTCGGGCAGGGTCAGCGGCAGATCGTTCTCGTCCACGAGGCGCGTGGAACCATCCGCCATGT
>JAQUEX010000059.1 GCA_028684935.1 Kiritimatiellia bacterium
GTATCCATGAGGAACGGGCCGAATATGAGACCGACGACCGGCGGTTAGCGGATTAGGATTACGATTAGGATTACGATTAAGATTACGAATAAGCAGGGTATCCACCAACAGAACTGCCATGCGCCCTTTTTGAATCTGCACCCGTGCCCGGGGTTGAAGATTGAGGGGCTTTGCCGCATAATGTCAGCTTCAAAAGGGAGGACGGAACGATGCCGTTGTATGTTCATTTCGGCGCTGGCAATATCGGTCGCGCGCTGGCAGGCCCGATTTTCAGCCGGGCCGGATACCAGGTGCTTTTCGTGGACGCCGTGCCGGAGATCGTGCGCGCGCTGCACGAACGAAACGCCTACCGCGTGGTCATCAAGGACACCCTGCCGGCAGGGGTGCCCGACACCTTCATGGTTACCGGCGTGGACGGGATCAATGTGCGCGACAGCGAGGCCGTCAAGGCGGCGGTGGCCCGCGCCGACCTGATCGGCACAGCGGTGGGCGCGGCGCATCTGCCCGGCGTGCTGGCTGCGATCGCGGCCGGGCTTCCGGAGCGCGCGGGCCGGCCGGTCTCGCTACTCTTCTGCGAAAATCTGCACGGCCTCGCCCGGATGGCGCGCGAAACGCTGAGCCGTGCGCTGCCCGAAGGCTTCCCGCTCGACCGGCAGGTCGGCTTGGTCGAGACCAGCATCGGCAAGATGGTGCCGCTGATGCCTCAAGAGGTGCGGCGCAATGATCCTCTGGAGGTGTGGGGCGAGGCCTACAACGCGATCATTGCCGATCGTGGCGGATTTGTCGGGCCGGTGCCCGAAGGCATTGACGGCCTGTTGCTCAAGCAGTGTTTCCAAGCCTACGTCGACCGCAAGCTCTACATTCACAATCTGGGACATGCCGCCTGCGCCTATCACGGCTATCTGCGCGGCCATGCGCTGATTTGCGACGCGGTGAGCGATCCCGCCGTGTTCGACGAAACCCTGGCCGTGATGCAGGAATCGGCGCGCGCGCTGTCGCGGCGGTATCCGCAGGAGCTGGGCGCCGCGGGGTTGGCGGTGCATGTGGCGGACCTGCTGCGGCGTTTCGGCAACCGGGCGCTGGGCGACACCGTCTACCGCGTCGGGCGCGATCTGTCGCGCAAGCTGGCGCCGGGTGACCGGTTGATCGGCGGGCTGCGTCTGGTGCAGGCTGAGCACGGCGATCTCGCGCCGGTTTGCCGCGCGATCGCCGCGGCCCTGCGATTCGCGGCGACCGATGAGGCGGGGCAGCCGTTCGCGCCGGACGCGGCCTTCCGAGCGCGCCTCGAGCAAGAGGGCGTGACGACCGTTCTGTGCGCGCACTGCGGCTTGAATCCGGTGCGCGATGCTGCGGCGATGTTGGGGGTGATGAAGCACTGTTGAGTTTGTGCCCGAGGTGCCGGGATGGTTGACAAGCGGCGGGGGATTTGGGACGCTAGCGTCACAGTCTGGTTATCGGGACACATCAAGGGAGAATCGTCATGGCAAAGAAGAGCGTGATACGCGTCGGCATCGTTGGGTTCGGCTTCATGGGGCGCATGCACTACGGCAACTGGAAGAAAATGAAGGGAGCTCGGGTGGTCGCGCTGTGCGACAAAAATCAGGAGCAATTCACCGCGCCCACAGCCGGCGGCAACATTTCCGGCGCGGACACGGCGACGGACTACGGCGATGCAGTGATCTATGACGACTTCGACGCGATGCTGGCCGAGGCTAAGCCGGACGTTATCTCACTGACGCTGCCTACCCCGCTGCACGTGCCGTTGACGATCAAGGCGCTGCAGGCCGGCGTCAGCGTGTTGTGCGAAAAGCCGATGGCCCTGACCGCTGCGGACTGTGACAAGATGCTTAAGGCCGCACACCGCGCGCCCAACGGCGCGAAACTGATGGTGGCCCATTGCCTTCGTTTCTGGCCGTGCTACGTCTATCTCAAAAAGCTGGTGGACAGCAAGAAATACGGCAAGGTTATCGCGGCCTCGTTCCGCCGTTTCAGCGCGCCGCCCGGCTGGCAAAAGGGCACCAACTGGTTTGCGGACGAGAGCAAGAGCGGCGGCGTGGCGCTCGACCTGCATATCCACGACACCGACATGGTGAACTTCCTGTTCGGCATGCCCAAAGCGGTCACGAGCACGGCGTCCTTTGACAAGAACGGCGCGATGCAGTACATCTCCACGCTGTATGACGTGGGCGGCGCCGCGGTCACGGCCGAGGGGAGCTGGTGCATGGCCGCGACCATGGGTTTTGAAGCCAGCTACGTGGTGACGTTCGAGAAGGCGGTGGTGATTCTCGACGCCAAGCGCGAGAAGCCGCTGTGCGTCTACCCCGCCAAGGGCGACGCGTTCGTGCCGGCGCTGGCGGAGGGCGAGGGCTATGAGTACGAGATCAAGTGGTTCCTCGACGTGCTGAAAGGCAAGAAGGTGCCGCCCGTCATCACGGCCGAGCAGTCACGCGATTCGGTCAGGATCGTGGATGCGGAGAAGCGGTCGGCCCGAAGCGGCAAGACCGTGCGGCTGGCGAAGTAACCGTGTGTGCGGCAGGCAGCTTGAAACGAAAGAAGGAGACGACGATATGAATCTGTGCGGAAACAAGTGGCCGATCGGCGTGTGTAGCTGGTCGTTTCAAAAGGGTGTTGACGAGATCGGGACCGCGATGGCGGCGATGGGGATCAATCACATCAACCTGGCCATTGCGCCGGCGCTGGGCCCCGACGGCGAAGCCTACCTGGAGGCGGTGCAGCGGCAGGGCTGGGTGATTACCGCCGGCATGATGAATTACGATTACGAGGATTACTCCACGCTGGAGACGATCAAGGTCACAGGCGGCATTGCGCCTGACGCGCATTGGCCGGCCAGCGGCGAGGCGTTCGCCAAGGCCGCGCAGATCACCGCCCGGTTGGGCTCAACCGCCATCATGATGCATGTGGGCTTCCTTGACCACGGCGACGCGGCTTATGCCAAGAAATTTTACGACCGCGTGCGCTATCTCGGCGATGCTGCGGGCGAGGCCGGCGTGACGCTTTTGATGGAAACCGGCCAGGAGTCGGCCGAGGACTTGCAGCGTTTCGTGGAGACGCTCAACCACCCCAACGTCCTGCTGAATTTCGATCCTGCCAATCTCATCCTCTACAACAAGGATGAGCCGCTGTCCGCCTTTCCGCGCCTGGCGCCATGGGTGCGCCACATCCACATCAAGGATGCGGTCCGCACGACTGAACCCGGCACGTGGGGCAGCGAGGTGGTGTGGGGCTCGGGCCAGGTCAACAGCTTTGCCTTTCTCGACACGCTGGCCGCGTGCGGGTATGAGGGCGCGGTGGTGGTCGAGCGCGAGGCCGGCAGCCAGCGCGTCACGGACATCGCGACCGCAGTCCGCCGCCTGCGGGCTTACTGAGGGGAGGGAGCGCCGCCGGTCTGCGGCGGCGCGTCCGAGCCGTAGAAGTAGAGGGCGCCATAGCTCCACGTGGGCGCTTTGATGTTGGGGAAGTTGGCGCGGTCCATCGTCAGCAGCACGTAGCGGTGCGGGTAGCCGTCGGGCAGAGGGACAATGCCGGCCCAGACTCGGCCGGCGGGCTTGGGCCAGTGCGGCTGGAAATCCATACTGATCTCACCGAGTTCGGCGAGCGACGGGTAGGCGTGCGCGCGTAGATTGCCGTGTCCGCCCATGAGCGCGAAGACGGTGTCGCCGATGCGCGAGAGGGTGGTGCCGGTGGCGTTTGCGCCGATCGGGTGGACAAGGGTCGTGAAGGCCCCATCCCACGTGTTCGCCTCGTGCAGGCTGGCCGTGATGTTGCCCTTGCCGTCGATCAGGGTGAAGGTACTGGTGAGCAGCCGCCATTTGCCGGCGGCGGCGTCGAAGTAGATGCTGGGGTCCTCGTGGCGGCCGGCCAACTGCGCGTTGGGGACGAGCTCGGCGCGCATCACGGAGAACCCGCGGCGGGGATCTTTGGCGGCACGCGCTCGGAAGAGCTGGCTCTCGGCGCGGCCCTCGCGGTTGGAGCTGCCGCCGAAATCGCTGGAGTACGCTCGCCATTCTGAGGCGGTGCGGTCATAGAAAAGATGCGTGGCCACGGCATTGCGCAGGAGGCCGTCGCCGAAGTCAAAGGCGATGACGCCCTCGAAGCGCAGGTCGAACACCGAGGGATCGAGGCTGAAGACGCCTTGAGAGGGGTGGGCCAGCGCGATGCCGCGCATGGAGAAGGTGAACCAGAGGCGGCCGCCGTCCAGGACAGGCGAGAGATCCTCGTGGGTGACGGCGCGGATGTCCGCCTGCCCCATGCCGCCGGAGAGATACGCCCGGGCACCGGTGATGACGGCACGCGTGCCGCGGCCGGCCCAGACATTGAAGGTGCAGGCGCGCGCGGTGTCGCGCCGCCTGAAATCGAGCGCGTCGCCGAAGTGCTGTCGGCCGGCTTTGAAATGGGAGGGGGTGTCGTCGGTATGGCCCTGGTAAGCGGTGACGCCGTCTTTTTCGGTGAAGACCGCGATGTTGCGCCCTGAAAGTTGTGCGCGTAGCGTGAAGGGCGGCGCGGGCGGCGGTCCGCCGAGCCGCAGGTCGCGCGCGAGGACGGCGTTGGTCCAGACCCGCAGGAACACCCCCGCATCGTGCGCCGCCGCGCTGCGGGCGACAACCTGCACGCGGTCGCGCAGGCCGTGCCGCGCGAGGTCGATGCCGGCTTCGCCCTCAAGGCGCTCGAACGACACATCAAAGGTGGCGAACGGGTTGACGGCTCCGACATAGAAACACGCGGGCGGCGCGTCAGCCGCGCCCTCCAGCATAAGCCGGCCTTGGTCGAGGCGCGGCGCGAAGGCGGTGTCGCACACCGGCGTCTCGTTGGACGAAACCAGGAAGGCCGGATGCATGGAGGCGAAGGCGACGGTTTCAGCCGGCGCGAACTCCGCCAGCATGATGCGTTGCGAGAAGACAAAGCGGCGCGCGGCGAGGCGCTGAAACCGCAGGCCGAGCACATTGTCCGCCGCGGCGGACGTCCACACGCACGCCGCGAGCCAAACCATTCCCGCCCACCGGCACCCTGCACACCGTTTCATGCGTCCTCCTGTTGACCGTTTGCCGCAACCCATGTATGCGGCTGATTATCCGGGTTCCGCCGCTTCGAGTAAAGGACGTTTGCGCTGCTTTGACTTCCCGCCGGAATCCTGTATGATGCGGGCTATCTATCATGAAGCGGATACGGATCAAAACAGTGCTGAGCGGTGTCGAGCCCGGCACACGCGTGACGGTCGCGGGCTGGGTGCGCACCCGCCGCGACTCGAAGGGGGGCTTCTCCTTCCTTGAAATCAACGACGGTTCCTGTCTGGCCAACCTGCAGGTGATCGCGCCGGCGGAGCTGGACAATTATGCGGGTGATGTGCTCAAGCTGCATCCCGGCGCGTCCGTGGCGGTGGAGGGCACGCTGGAAGCCTCCGAGGGCGCGGGGCAGGCGGTCGAGGTCAGGGCGCGTGCCGTGCGCGTCTTGGGGTTTGCGCCGCCTGTGGAGTATCCGCTCGGCAAGCAGAAGGTCGGGTTCGACCGGCTGCGCGAGTTGCCGCATCTGCGCGCGCGCACGAACAGCTTCGGGGCCGTGGCGCGCGTGCGGCATCTGCTGGCGAACGCGACGCACCGTTTCTTTCACGAGCGGGGCTTCCTCTACGTGCACACGCCGATCATCACGTCGAGCGACTGCGAGGGGGCGGGCGCGATGTTTCAGGTGACGACGCTCGATCCGCACACACCGCCGCGGCGCGCGGACGGCGCGGTCGATTACGAGCAGGATTTCTTCGGACGGCGCGCCGCGCTGACCGTGAGCGGCCAGCTCGAAGGCGAGACGTACGCCTGCGCGATGGGCGACATCTACACCTTCGGACCGACCTTCCGCGCCGAGAACTCCAACACGCGGCGGCATCTGGCGGAGTTTTGGATGATCGAGCCGGAGATGGCGTTCGCGGATCTGGACGACGATGCCGAGCTGGCCGAGGCGTTTCTACGCCATCTCTTTCAGGCGGTGCTGCGCGACGGCGCGGACGACCTGCGCTTCTTTGACCGGCGCGTGCTGCCCGGCGTGCTGGCGCGTCTGGAGCGTCTGGCCGACGCGCCGTTCGGCCGCGTGACCTACACCGAGGCGGTGCGCCTGCTTGAAACGTCGGGCCGGGCCTTTGAGTTTGCGCCGTGCTGGGGCATGGACATGCAGTCCGAGCACGAGCGTTTTCTGGCTGAGGAGGTTTTTAAAGGTCCGGTGGTGGTGACCGACTATCCGGCCGCGATCAAAGCGTTCTACATGCGGCGCAATGACGACGGCCGCACGGTCGCGGCCATGGACGTGCTGCTGCCGGAGGTCGGCGAGATCATCGGCGGCAGCCAGCGCGAGGAACGGATGGAGGTGCTGGAGGCGACGCTGCGCGCCAGCGGCCTGAACCCGGATGAGTATGCCGCATATCTCGATCTGCGGCGCTACGGCAGTGTGCCTCACGCAGGGTTCGGGTTGGGTTTCGAGCGGCTGGTGCAGTTCTGCACCGGCATGCACAACATTCGCGATGTGATTCCCTATCCGCGCGCCCCGCGCCTGTGTGTTTGAAACGCGCGGGGAACGCGCGACACGAGCTTGGTGTTCATGACAGACTTGTCAGTCAGGGATGCATGGGATATGCTTCCTCTGTCACGGGTGAGGGGTGTCTCAACGCGTAGAAGTGCGCTATGAAAGCGGGGATTCCAATGAAGATGCTCGGTGCGGTGGGGGTGTGCGCGGTTCTGACGGGTCTGCACGCGTGGACGGCGGAACTGGTCGTGAATCCCGGGTTCGAGACGCTGGACGACAAGGGACAGCCGGCGGAATGGGGTTGGTGGACGCGCGAGCGCGGGGCCGGCCGCATGGAAGTGTCGGACGAGCGGCACGACGGCGCGCGCGCGCTCAGGATCGTCCACACGGGCGAGAAGGACTGGAACGCCACCAACAGCCGCCGCACGCCGGTCAAGCCCGGCGCGTCGTATGCGATCACCTGCTGGATGAAGCGTGCCGGCGACGCGCGTGCCGGCTCCGTTCAGGTGGTGGGCAACAAGGGCAAAGAGCTGGTCAGTTGGTCGATCGGACGCACGTCCGAGCCGCGTCGCGCCGGATGGCAGCGCTGCAAGGCGTGGTTTACGGTGCCCGAGACGGTCGACACGGTCTATGTGCGCATCGTGGGCGGCGGACGCACAGACTGCTGGGTGGATGATGTGCAGGTCGTGCCCGAAACGGCGCCGCCCATCGTAAGGGGGCCCAAGGTTGACGGCTGGGCCAAGACGCGTCCGCTCGAGCCCATGGGCCGCGGCGCACTGGCGGTCGAGGTGCCGGAGGGCGTCTACGTGAGCTGGCGCCTGCTGCGCGAGGATGAGCCCAAGATCGCGTTTGACATCTTCCGCCTGAAGGATAATGCCCGTGTCAAACTCAATGCGGTGCCGATCACGCAGACCACAGACTTTCTGGATACGAACCGGTTCGATGCCGCGGCGAGTTACGCGGTCGAGCCGGCGGCCGGCTTTAAAGGCGCGGCCCAGACTGTTCGTCCGCTCGCGCTACAGGGACGCAAGACGCCGTATCTGCGCATCCCGCTGGCTGCAACGAATGCGACCGCGCAGAAAGTCGGCGTGGGCGATCTGGATGGCGACGGCCAGTTCGATTACGTGATCAAGCAGCCCGGCGGCAATGTCGATCCGTGGCACAAATACTGGCACAAATCGCCGGAGACCTTCAAGCTTGAGGCGCGGAGACATGACGGCACGCTGTTGTGGATCAAAGACCTCGGTTGGAACATCGAGCGCGGCATGTGGTATTCGCCCATGGTCGTGTGCGACCTGGACGGCGACGGCCGAGCCGAGGTGGCCGCCAAGATCGGCCCGGACGAGGACATGCGCGACGCCGAGGGCAAAGTCGAGCGGGGGCCGGAGTGGCTGGCGGTGTTCGACGGGCTTACCGGACGCGAGCGCGCGCGTGCGGCATGGCCGCCGCGCGACGTTTTCGGCCACTACAACTATGCCTCGCGCAACCAGATCGCCGTGGCCTATCTGGACGGACGGACGCCCTGCCTGCTCGCACTGCGCGGCACCTACAACCTGATGCTGGCCGATGCGTGGCAGCTCAAGGACGGGACGCTGCAGCGTCTCTGGTCCTATTCGAACGAGGAGCTGCCCGGCCGCTATCAGGGACAGGGCGCGCACAACTGCCTCTGCGCGGACGTCGACGGCGACGGACGTGACGAGGTGATTCTGGGCTCGGTGACTCTGGACGACGACGGCGCGCCGCTCTGGTGCACCGGCAAGGGGCATCCCGACGCGCACTATTACGGCGACATCGATCCCGCGCGTCCCGGCATGGAGATGGCGTATATCATCGAAACGCGGCAGAGCAAAGAGGGCGGCATCCATCTGCTGGATCCTGTGACCGGTGCTTTCATTTGGCAATTGCAGGAGCCCACGCGGCATGTGCACAGTTGCGGCATGTGCAGCGATTTGGATCCGGCTCAACCCGGGTTGGAAATTTATGGCGCGGATGCTGACGGGCACAAGCTGACAGAAAACCGGTGGCTGTTTTCAGCAGACGGGCGCGTGCTGAAATCGGGCAAGGAGGTGGATTTCAGTTTCGGCGTGCCGAGCGCGTGGTGGGATGCCGACCTGCAGCGCGAGCTGGTGCGCGGGCGCGCCCTCGACTATGACGGCGGCGTGGTGAGCGAGCGCATCGAAGGCAGCGTGGTGCTGATTGCCGATGTGGTGGGGGACTGGCGCGAGGAGGTGTTGACGAGCGTCGGTGGCGAGCTTCGCATCTACACCACGCCGATTCCGGCGATGGACCGGCGCGTGTGCCTGATGCAGGACGCCGCCTACCGCATGCGCACGATGATGAACGCCATGGGATATACGCAAGTGCCGATGCTCTCCTATGTGCCGGAGGCGCTCTCTCCCAACCTGAACGTGTCGGTGAACGAGCAGAAAGAGCGCGGCGTGTGCCGCGTGGTTGTGGCCGCGCCGCTCGCTCACGGGGTGAAAGGCCGCGTGACGTTGTCCGCGCCGAAAACCGTGCGGCTTGAAAAGACGGAGATGCCTGTGGATCTCGCGCCGGGCGGCCGGACGGTTTGGCAGATTCCGTATAAAGGCAGGCATGACGAACGGGGTGAACAGATCCGCGTGGTGCTGAATGCGGAACAGGGCGCGGTGCTCAAGGGCTCGGTTCCGTTGGGATTGTGAGATGCAGATGAGACGAGAACCCGCGAAGGAAGGGGAGCGCGCGTGACGGTTTTGGAACGTACTGACCATGAAACTTTGACGCGACTGCTGGGGCTGTTCGTGCTGTTCGGCGTGGTCTGCCTGCTGGCCGGTGCCAGCCGCATGTGTCCGCCTGCGTGGCAGTTGCGGACTTTCGGCGATGTCCTGCGCGTCCGCGAGGCGCTTTCCATGTTTGTTTTCGCGCCGGCGGTCGGGGTTCTGTTCTGGCTGCTGGTGCGGACGGTGGCGCAGGGGCGCCCGAGCCGCGCGGTCGAAGTGTTGATGGTCCTGACGGTCTATTTCATCGCCTGCGGCATGGGCATGCATGATCCGGCCAACCGCTTGGAGAGCTTTTACCGGGGCAGTCAGGCGAAGCTTCCTGAGCTTTTCGCATCGATCCGTTATCTGGACGACGCGTTGAGCCATTGGATCTTCTGGGGCGGTTTTGTGCTGGGCACCTGGGTGTTCGGGCTGCAGCAGCTTCTGATGCCGTTGCGCGGGCGGATGGGCGGGCGCTGGCGCTGCGGATTCGCGGCGGTGGCCGCTGCGCTGCTCTGGGTGTTGCTCACGAACCTGTGGGACGAGTATCCCAAGACGCGCGTGGATCTCTGCGTGATCGCGGCGGCGGTCGGCGTGCCGCTGGCCTTCCACGTGATCGCTCGGCGTGATGTCGGGATGCTGCGGCTGCCGGTGCTGTGCGTGGTCTACCCGGCGTATCTGGGCGCCATCGCAGGCACGCTGATCTGCTGGGCGGTGCAGGGCAAATTGAACGTTTAGGCGTTTGGAATGACGAGAGAGGAGCGCGAGAAAAATATGGCCGTGAAGAGCATGACGGGGTTCGGGCGGGGTGAGGCGGTCGAGGGTGCCTTGAAAGTGGTGGTAGAGTTGAGCACCGTCAACCGCAAGCAATTCGACTGTTCGGTCTCGTTGTCGCGCGAATTGACCAGCCTTGATTCCAAGGTTCAGGCGCTGGTGCACGCGCGCGTCGCCCGCGGGTATGTGAAGGGCGTGGTGACCGTGACGGCGGCTGAACACGCCGGCGCAGCCGGCACGCTGGACCTTGCGCGCCTCACGACACAGATCGGCGCGGTGCGCGCCGCAGCGCAAGCGCTGGGGCTCGCCGATGATCTGACGGCCTCCGCGCTGCTGCGGCTGCCGGACTTGCTGCGTCCGTGCGTGCTACCGGATGATCCGCTTGATGTTTGGCCGCTGATGGAGCGGGCCGTGCAGGCCGCCCTTGAGAATCTGGATGCGATGCGGCTGCGCGAGGGCGGCGCGCTGGAACGGGATCTGCGTGCCCGCTTTGCCGCGCTCGAAACGCTGAGCCGCGAGATCGCGGCGCTGGCGCCGGCCGTGCCGACAGCCTACAAAGCGGTGCTGGAAAGGCGTCTGGCCGATCTGCTCGGGACCGGCCAACTGGCGGACCCCGCCTTGGTCGCACGCGAGGTGGCGGTTTTTGCTGACCGGTGTGACGTGAGCGAGGAGTTGACGCGGCTTGCCAGCCATTTCGCGCAGGTGGCCAAAGTCTTCGAAGCCGGCGGGGCGTGTGGACGTACGCTGGATTTTCTCTGCCAGGAGTTGTTCCGGGAGATCAATACGACCGGTTCCAAGGCCAACGACGCGGCGATCTCGCGCCTTGTGATTGACTTCAAAGCCGGCCTTGAAGCCGCGCGCGAGCAGGTGCAGAACATCGAGTGAGCGGCGCGTTCCGCGCACACGGATTCACGGTTCGGCCGTGAGCACGAGCACCCAGTCGATCGGATGCAAATGGGACGGCGGCGCGAGCGACAGCGTGCCGGTGTTGGGCCGGATGCCAGTGTCATGCGTCGCGCCGGTGCGCGGGTCGAACCAGGCCACACGCAGACGGGGCGCGCCTAGGACCGAGGTGTCGAACGCGGCTTCGGCGTGGTGCGGGAAATAGGCCATCAGGAAGGTGGCGTTTTTCGCGCCCGGCGTGCGGTCGCTGGTGACCGCAATGTGCTGCCACGGCTCTTTGGGGCCGCGGGTCAGCAGAGCTTGATCCGGGATGCGCGTCAGATAGGGTTTGGATTCGATGAGCGCGCGCAGGTGGCGCATCTGATTGGCGCCGGGAAGGTCGAGCGCCTCGCGCCACGAGGTGAGCGGATAGTTTTTGGGCGCGCGTCCGGGCTGCCACATTTGCCAGACCGCGTGGCAGCCGTAGGTGTGGCCGCACGCTCCCGAGAACACGGCCCAGTAGGCGCTGCGGCGCGCGTCGTGCGGCCCGAGCCAGCCGTTTTCGGCCTTGAATCCGTTGGGATGGTCTTCGTATCCCGGTTCGCCGTCGAGACAGGGTTTGACAGGGCTCCGCGCATAGTCGCGCGCGATGAACTCGAAGTTCTTGGCGTTTCGAGCATGTCCGGTTTGCGACATGTTGAAAGCCAGCCATGTCGCATCGTGGAAGTAGTGCGAAGACTGCTGCTGGCCGCACGGGTGAAACGTCATGAGGTGGGTACCGCCATCGCCGGCGCGCAAGCCTTCAGCCATCGCGGTGAGGATGGCGCGGTGGGTGTCATTTTCGACGGGCCGGTCGCCGCCCAGGATCCAGATCACCGGGCGCGAGCGATAACGACGCCCAATAAATTCGCCGTACGCGCGCGCGGTAGACGGGGTGAAGACTTCGGGGCCGTCGCCCCATTTCTTGTTCCATTTGTCCCCCCAGGTGGGCAGAAGACCAGCCGTCAGGCCACATTCGCGCATGCGGTCGATCAGCCGGTCGGCGTGCCGGAAATAGGCTTCGTTGGGACGCGACGGGTCGCCGTCTATAAAGGGCAGATCGCCGTTGGCGTTGGGTGTGCGCAGCCCGTCGAACTCAGCCAGCAGCACGCATTGGATCACGGTGAAGCCCTGCTCGGCGCGCCGCGTGAGGTAGTGGTCAGCCTCCTCTTCATTCAGCCGGTGAAAAAGCTCCCAAGCGGTGTCGGCGAGATAAAAGAAAGGATGTCCGCCGCCATCGACGAGATAGCGCCCGTTGGGGCTGACAGCGAGTCGAGCAGGCGCGGCGGCGGAGCAGAGAGTGGCCGCAAGACATACGATGAATGACAACACGATTGGATGATGACGGTGACCGCGCATGGCAAAAGCTCCTTGAATGGGGTTGACAGAAGTTTTAGGCCCAATCCGTGTATCAGCTTAGCAAACCCTTCAGGCGGCGTGAACCGCAATTGAAGCGGTTTTGTCTTTGCCCATGTGGAGCAGAAGAACGGCGCCAAAGGCGAGGGGGAGGGCTGCCGCCCTCCCCCTTTCACCCCCTCCCGCCCCAAACAATCGGCGTCAAATGAAAACGACACCGGATTTCGGTGTCGTTTTCATTTGACGCAACGGGAGGGAGGGGACGAGGATTTCTTTCTGCGCCTGCTTGGCGCGTAGTCCGCGCGTGACGTCGATCGATCGACCGGTGAAGGGGTCGATCCCGGTGTAGTACATCGCGGTTGACCAGGTGGAAGGGGTCGGCGTGAAAATCTGAACCTGTTCGGGCGAGAGACGCAGGTGCTGGGTGACGAAGTGTTTGAGCGCACGCATTTCCGTCTCGCCGCAGCCGGGGTGCGCCGCGATGAAATAGTAGGTCAGAAACTGCTTGAGGCGGTGGCGTGCGTTCGCTGCGTGGAAGTGCTTGACGAAATCCAGCAAAGCCTCGTGGCCGGGCTTGCCCATCGCGCGCAGCACGCCCGGATCGGTGTGCTCGGGCGCGAGCTTGAGCTGGCCGGAGACATGGTGCGCGACCAGTTCGTCAATGTACGCCGCGCCGTGGCGCGTGTCGGCCGCGATCAGGTCGGGGCGGATGCCGGAGGCCACGAACACCTTGCGCACGCCAGGCAGGTGACTCAGACGTTTGAGCAGGGCGACTTGCGCACTGTGGTCGGGCTTGAGCGCGGGGCAACAGGCTGGGAAGAGGCATCTTTTTGATGCGCAGGCACCTTGGCTCATCTTGCGCGCGCACTCGAAGCCGTACATGTTGGCGGTTGGCCCGCCCACATCTTGGATGATGCCGGTGAAGGCGGGGTGGTGCGTCAGGCGGCGCGCCTCTTCCAGAATCGAGCGTTCTGAACGACTGACGACCTGCCGGCCCTGATGGACTGCAATCGAGCAAAAGTTGCACTCGCCATAGCAGCCGCGGTGCGTGGCCAGTGAGAAACGGATGGTCTCTAGCGCGCGGACCTTGCCTTTGGGCGCATGGATGGGATGCGCGTCGAGCATGAAGGGCCACGCGTGGACGGCGTCCAGTTCGGCAGAAGAGAGCGGCGTGTCCGGCGGCGTGTGCACCAGACAACGCGTGTCGATCCGCTGCAGCAGGGGACGCGCCGTGTGTGGCTCCTGGTTGGCGGCAAAGAGGCGGTACATGTCGAGGAATGCCGCGCGTCCATCCGGCGTGGCCGGGGCCACTGCGGTGTAGTCCGGCAGGCTCAGCGCATCGGGCGGCAACGTGTCGGCAATTGCCGGCAGCGCGTAGCAGATGCCGCGCAGGCCGTGCCACTCGCGCCCGTCGCGCAGCGCGCGCGCCAGCGCCGTCACGGTGCGCTCGCCCATGCCATACACCAGCACATCCGCCTTGGCATCAAAAAGTACGGGGCGGCGCACGGAATCGGACCAGTAATCGTAATGCGCGATGCGCCGCAGGCTGGCCTCGATACCGCCGATGACAATGGGGCGGCAGGGCTTGAACGCGCGCCGGATCAGGTTGCAATACGCAATGACAGCACGGTCGGGCCGCGCGCTGTTGACGCCGCCGGGCGTGAAGTCGTCCCGCTGCCGCTTCTTGCCCGTCGCCGTATAGTTGGCAACCATCGAGTCGACGCAGCCTCCCGAAACGCCCCAGAAAAGACGCGGCTGGCCGAGTCGGCGGATGTCGTCGAGGCTTGCGGTGTCGGGCTGTGGGATGACCGCGACACGGAAACCTTCAGCCGCAAGCGTTCGGCCGATGACAGCGATCCCGCAGAAGGGTGAATCGATGTAGGCATCGCCCGAAATCAGGATAATGTCTGGCGCATCCCAGCCCAGATGCTGAAGTTCCGCAGTTGTGCAGGGAAGGAACATGAGGGTGAAACCCTAGGCGTACTAGTAGTCCGCAAACTCCCAAACGCCGGTTTTATTCTAGCCAGGATTACAGGATTAACAGGATTAGAATTAAGCAGTTAAATCAAGAAAATCCAGTAATCCTGGCTAAATTTTCAGGCAGTACAAAGTTACTAGCCGCGCGTCTCGACCGACAACCGCAGGTAGGTTTCGACCCGCTCGCCGGGAGCGATCATGCGGAGCGATCCGCGCTTCGCATTCTGCGCCTGGCCTTCCGGGAAACAGTTGGCCGGTTCGAGCCCCACCACGTATTCGCCTTGTCCCATCATCTTCCATTGAATCAGATAGGGGAGTTCAGCGACGCGGTACGACACGCAAAACGCCAGGCCCAGTTTCTCGTTCACCAGCCGCGCCGTCGCGAGTCCCTGTCGGTTTTTGGGCAGCGTGTGGTAGTAGACCTGCTCGGCGAAGCCGGGGGCCGGGGCGGTGATTGAGGCCCATTCCGCAAGGCCGGCGGCAGCATGGTCGTTTTGCGGGGTGACGGTGTGGCGGGGCATCTCGAGTCGCGCGCCGGCATCGACCAGCGGCCAGCCCAGATTCAGATGGTACAGCAGCATCAGCGGGACTTCGGCGTAGCCCCGGTTTTCGAGGGTGTCGCACACCGTGATCGCATTGTCGCCGAGCGTCGCGGTGATGCGGCGCGTCAGCACCAGATTTTCGAAAAAGACTTTGCTGTGGCGGACGCGGCCGCTGACGCTGAGCGTGTAACGGCCGTCTGCCGACCATGACGCATCAGTGTTGACCGCTTCCGCAGGCAGATGGCTGAGACGTCCGTGCAGGCCGTGCTCTTCGCCGCCGCAGGCGTTCGGACCGCCCACGTTGCTGAGGCCGCAGCCGGTGAGCAGGCCGCCGGGCCAGGTGCGGAGCCATTCGAGGCCGGTGCGGTCATAGAAAGCCGGCGCGACCTCGCCGTTGCGCGACAGCCAGGCCAGCGGTACGCCGCAGAACGTCGCCGCGCCGATGTCCAGCCCGCGGTCGGGATAGACGGTAAAGACCAGCCCGCTGCCGTTGTTGATCTCCAGGACGCGCATGCCACGTCCTTTGCCGTCGTCCGAAACCAATCGGCGGATCGACGCGAGCTGTTCCATGGCGCCTAAGCGCGGCGTAAGATATGAAGCGCTGAGATCTTTCATGGGGATAGCTTAGACCGGCGCTCCGTGCGGCGCAACTGTTTTCCTAGGGGAGCAGCAGCCTGACGGGTCCGAGCAGGCCGGAGGGTTCCTGCGCAGGCGGTTTGCGGTAGCGGGTCGGGATGGTTTGATAGTGGTTGTTGAGCGTGTTGTAGACCGTGACCGCCAGCCGGTTGTCGCCGGCCTTCACACGGCCGGTGAGATCCACCCGCCAAGGCGGACAGACCAGCACGCGCACGGATTCGCCGTTGACCGCGACCTCGCAGGTGGCGCCGACGCCGCCGAGGTCGAGCACGACGGGGCCGCTCGCCTCGTCCGGCGTGAGCGTGACCTGACGCGCATAGACCGCACCGCCGGAATAGCAGCTCAGGGCGTCGACGCGTGCCCAGTCGCCTGCCGCCATTTTCCCGGTGCCGCATGTCAATCGCACCGGTTCCGGGAAGGCTGCGCCGCCGGTGTGGCCGGGCGCGTGCTGAACGGTCAGGCCGACGGTGGCGGGTCCGGAGAAGGGCGGGTGAGCCGGCACCGTCTGCCCGCCGGGCGTCACGCGGTACACGCATATGCCGTTGAGCGCGCGGATCATCTTGATGGCTGCGGTTTGACCGGCGAGGGTTGCGGCGAGCAACTCGCCCCGCACCGTCACTTCTGCGGCGATCAGCGCGGGCGGCGCTTCGAAGGCGTACGTCGCTTGCGCCAAACTTCCGTCGAAACAGTCGAACGGCAG
>JAQUEX010000305.1 GCA_028684935.1 Kiritimatiellia bacterium
CCCGCCTCGCTGTCGACATGAAAAACGGCCGGCGCGGTGCGTTCCGCATACGCGGAACCGGCGGCAAGTACGATGGACAGGGCGATTCCTGCAAAAAGATTCATGCGAATTCCCATGCTATGCGCACCGCGCGGCGTCGGCCAGCAGGCTGAAGGCTTTGTCCGGTCCCGCGTCTTGCAAGCGCGCGGCGGCCTGCTCGGTCAAGGCCGGCAGGGCGCCGACCGCCGCGTAAAAGGCGTTGCGCCGCGCGAGGTCCGGGAACTCCGTCGCGGCGCGCGCGCCGAGGTAGGGCGCGTCCGCGTACCGGGCCAGCACGCTCTGGCCGACCATGACCTGCATGCCCTGCACAAAGACGGTGACGTACCGGTTGAGCACCGGACCGGCCAGTTCATCGACGAACGGCAGTCCGCCTTTGTTCATCTCGGTGCCGATGTTGACCGGCAGGTTGCGCACGACGCAGCCGGCGATGATCTCGGCGAGCTTGGCCTGTTTGGCGGCCGCCTCGTCGGGACGCTTGAGGTTCCAGTTGCGGTCCGGGATGATGTTGAGCGCGGCGCAGCCTTTGGCGGTCATGAGGTCCAGCAACCGGCCGGCGTCGGCCTCGCCGCCGCTGGTGCCGTCCAGCCAGGCGATGGTGGGGATGGCGTCGCACGCCTTCACCCAGCGCGTGAAGTCGTCCGCCAGCGGGAAGGTCTTTTCATCCGGCTGGATATAACCGATGCCGCCGCGTTTGGCGAGCGCGTTGCGGATCTGATCCTCGAGTTTCGGCAGGGCCGTCTCGAGCGCGGGGTAAGCGGCGGCGTCGCAGGCGAGCAGCGGCGCCCAGAAGGCCGCGCGCGCCGCGGCGTCGGCAAACACTTTTTCCGCTTGGGCGCGGTAGGCGCGCACGATGTGGCGCTCGGTGGCGACGCCTTGAGGGGTCAGCGGCAGCACGTCGCGCGCGTAATCAATCGCGATCGCGGGCAACGCGGCGTTGACGCGGGCGATCAGCGCGAGATTGCGCGCTTGTGCGCCCTGGCGGAGCGCGGCCAGGGTTGCGGCCTGCGGCGTGCCGGAGGCAGGCTCGCGGACGAAGCCGCAGCCCATGATATAGGTGACGCCCGGTTCGCCCGGCGAGCTGATGTCGCAGGCGGCCAGTTCCGGGACGTAGGCGCGGGTCTCCAGATGGACGGCGGCGCGCAGCGCCAGCAGGCGGCCGGCGGCGAGGAACTCCTCAAGCCCGTCGAGCACGTCGAAGTCGCACAGCGCAGCGGCGCACAGGCCGCGCGACCTGCATTCGTACGCCACACGCGACGGCGACCAGCCGTCCGCGTTGTACGAAAAGAATGAATGGCAATGCATGTTGAAGTTCGCGCCGGGCTCCGGAAACGTTCCGGCGGCGAGCGCGTTGAGGGCGGCTGCGCGCGTTTCAGGTGAAAAGCTGTCCAGCACGGCGGTTTTCTCGGTGGTCATAGATCTCCTTCAACAGGCCTGCATGCAGGCGCTCAGCGTTAAGCCGTACGGGCGCGGTCGTTGTATTCGCCGGTCCGCGTGTCGATGCGGATCACGTCGCCTTCGTTGATGAAGAGCGGGACGGCCAGTTCATACCCGCCTTCGACGGTGGCCGGCTTGGTGACCTTGCCGGCGGCGGTGTTGCCTTTGGCGCCGACGTCGCATTTGATCACCGTGCGCTCGACCAGATTCGGCAGCTCGAGATCGATCACCTTGTCGTTGAAGAAGAGGGCGTCGACCGGCATGTCGTCCATCAGGAAGTACTTGTTGCGCCCAAGCACCGCCTCGCTGATCATCAGCTCCTCAAAATTCTCGTCCTGGAACACATACTGCCCGGCGTTTTCGTACGAGAAACGCACCTGCTTCTGGATCAGCTCCGGTTTTTCGAACTTGTCGTTCGAGCGGAAGCTTTTGCTCATGGTCGTGCCGGTCAGCATGTTCTTCAGCTTGCAGTTGTAAATGGCCTGCCCTTTGCCGGGCTTGCTGAAGTCAAACTCCGTGACCAGCCACGGCTGGCCGTCGTCCAACTGGATTTTTGCGCCTTTGCGCAGATCAGATACGTCAAGCATAGTCATCCTCTAGGGTTTGAAAAAGACGTTATGTTACAGAGGGTCACGGCAGACTGTCAAGTTGCGCGACGCGCAGAGCAGGGAGGGGGGCGCTATCGGGAACGGCCCGTTTTCAAAAAACCTCCGGGTTCCGGCAGAGCTTGGCGATAGTGTGCAGGTGAGATGCCGAGCGCACGTTTGAACTGCCTTGAAAAATGGTAAATGTTGTCGTAGCCGACCTGTGTCGCGATCTCGCCGACCGAGAGTGGGCTTTCGGCCAGCAGGCGGGCGGCGCGCTCCATGCGGGCCTTGAGTTGGAACTGTTTGGGCGAGAGCCCGGTCGCCTCGCGGAAGATCACGCGCAGCCGGGGGGCGCTCAGCCCCGCCCGTCGGGACACCTCGGCCACGGAGAGGGCGGGATCGTTGTCCGACACCAGGCTTTGCCGCACGCGGTCGACCACGGCAAAGTGCCGTGCCGGCGCGGTGTCGCGGTGCCACAGTGCCAGTGTGCGGGCGAACAGGGCGTGCGCCTGGGCCGACAGCATGTGTTCCATGCCGAAAGTCTCGGCGTGCGACGTGTCGATCAGCTCCTGAAAGAGACGCGAGAGCAAGGGCGTGGCCTCGACATGTTTGAGCGGCCTTTCCGATGTGATGCCGGCGCGGTTCAGCAGCGGCAACACGCCGGCGGCATCGACCTCGACCCATTGATTGTGCCAGCCGGTCGCCCGGTCGGGCTGATAGGCATGCCAGACATTGGGAAAGACAAGGAGCAGGGCGTTGCCGGAAAGGGTCAGTTCGCCGCTGGGCCCGGAACGAAACCGGCCGCAGCCGTTGACCACGTTGACCAACGTTAGGGTGCTCAGCACGCGCCCGGTCTCCCAAGAATACCGGTGATCCAACGGATGCTGCCCGTCCGGAAACCGGCTGTAGTTCGGCGCATAATGATTGTACCCCAGAGAGCGCACGCGGAACGGCCAATCCCGCATGACGGGCGTATCCTGATAATAGCGCGAATAGAAGTTAGGTTTCGTCATCAGAGCAAGGATAAAGGATGAGGGAGAACTTGTGAAGGCAGAAGGCGGGGGCAAGCGAAAAAGGTAAAACAATGAGCGGTAAGGATATTTAACGCATTGCCATGATGCCGTATCCTGTTTGACAGTTGAAATGGCGGTGAGGTCTCTTTTATGGAGGAGTGTGATGCAAATGAAGAGTGTGTTGGGTTTGTCGGTGGCATTCGGCGTGTTCGCGTCACTGGTTGTCCGGGCGGAACTGCCTGACGCGGTGGGGCTGCGCGAGATCGCGACCGCCGGAACGAATCATCAGACGCTGACCGTTACCGGTACGCATCTGATCGAGGGCACCGTACGCAAGACCGGATCGGGCGCGTGGACCGTGCCTGCGGCGACGGTTTTCAGCGGCAGCCGCGCGGCGTGGGACGTGCTCGCGGGCAGCGTCGCGTTGACCGGCATCGGCGCCGGCGGTGAGATGGAGCTGGCGGCCGCGCCAACCGCAGTGCTGAACCAGGCCGCGCTCTGGATGGCCGCGGACGAGAACGTGATCTACACCGACAACGGCGGCGTGAACGAGGTTTCGGCCTGGCTGGACGTGCGCGAGCCCGACACTGCCGCGCCGTATGTCTACACGCGCGCGGTCAGCAAGACGAACTTTACGAATGCGGTGCCGGAACTGAAAACCTCCGGCGCGGGGCTGGACAGCTCGCTGCCCTACCTCTGGTTCGGCGGCTACCACAGCGGCCGCTGGATGGACTGGACCGATCCGTCCGACGC
>JAQUEX010000060.1 GCA_028684935.1 Kiritimatiellia bacterium
GAGCGCCGCGGCGCCCACGGCCATCGAGGTCCATGTCTTCTTCGGGTGTCTCATGTCTGCACTCCTTGTCGTTGCCGGCAGTCAGTTCTCCGCGCGGGTTGTCTACTCAGAAACGTACAGTTTTCATACTGACAAAAATCAGCACATTTGACGAACCCATTTTCATAGATTGCGAAATAAAGGGGCGCATGGCAGTTCTGTTGGGGCCAATAAATCATAATCATAATCTTAATCTTAATCATAATCTTAATCTTGCACATCGGACTTTCTCGAGAGTACACTGCGCCCATGAAAACGAGCTTTGATCACGAGAAGCCGTCTGTCTATCAGAAAGAGGCTTGTTTGCGCCGAACAGGGGAAAGTGATGTTGGTGCCCATCGTCTCGATGCGGGTGGGCTTGATCCGCAGCACCTCCGCTGATCGTGTTCATGAGGAGCCGGCCGAATAGGGGGCCGACAATCGGCGACGAGCAGATTAAGATTAAGATTAAGATTAAGATTACGATTACGATTACAAGAAGGTATCCCCAACAGAACTGCCATGCGCCCCTTGGGTGCGCGTCCGGTTTAATACCGTTTGCCCCTCAATTGCGCGATATGGTATGCTTCAGGAATGATTAAAAAACATGCTCCCGCCCGCTTCTGTCTCGAAGTTTCACCGGCTCCCTGCGTGTTGATCATTTTCGGCGGCACCGGCGATCTTGCCCGGCGCAAACTCATCCCTTCCCTGTTCCAACTGCACACGCGTGACCTGTTGCACGCGACGTCGCGCATTGTCGGTTGTGGCCGCTCACGCCACGATCATGCGTCGTTTCGCGCCTCGGTCGCGCAAGCTCTGCCGCCGTCGTCGTCCGCAGCCGCACGCGACGCCTTCTTGGAACGCGTGTCCTATGTTCAGGCCGATGAATCCGACCCCGCCTCGTTTTCACGTCTCGGCCAGCATCTCGCCGAACAGGACCGGCTCGAAACGCCAGCCCCGTTCAACCGCCTCTATTACCTTGCCATCCCGCCCTCTTCCTATCAACCGATCATCGCGCGTCTCGCGGAGGCAGGCCTGCTCGCAGAACCGGACCACGCGTTGGCGTGGCGACACCTTTTGCTGGAGAAGCCGTTCGGTTCAGATTCCGCCTCTGCGGCTGCGCTGGACGCCTTTCTGCAGCGGCATGTGCACGAAGAGCAGATTTTCCGGATCGACCACTACCTGGGCAAAGACACGGTTCAGAACATCCTGATCCTGCGCTTCGCAAACATTCTGTTCGAGCCGGTCTGGCAGGCCGCCTCGATAGACCATGTGCAAATCACGGTTGCGGAGACGCTGGGCGTCGAACACCGCGCCGGCTATTACGAGCAGTCCGGCCTGCTGCGCGACATGTTCCAGAACCACCTGCTGGAGATGCTTGCCCTGGTGGCGATGGAACCGCCCTCCGAATTTACGGCTGACGCGATTCACCGTGAGAAACTTGCGCTGATCAGCGCCATCCGCGCCTTTCCGTGTGACACGCTTGAAAGCGCCGTTGTACGCGGTCAATATGCGGCGGGCGGTGGCATGGCCGGATATCGCGGTGAACCGGGGGTCAACCCGCACTCCACAACAGAAACCTATGCGGCCGCCAAGATTTGGATCGACACGCCGCGCTGGCAAGGCGTGCCCTTTTATCTGCGGTCGGGCAAGCGCCTAGCGGAAAAGACAAGTACCATCACCCTCGTCTTTAAGCCATCTCCACACACCTTGTTCGGCGCCTGCGACCCTGACTCGCTGGTCCTCAAAGTGCAGCCGGATGAAGGCATGAGCCTCCACTTGCAGGCGAAGCGTCCAGGGCCCAAACTTTGCATGGGCGAACTGCCGCTTGCGTTCAACTACGCGGATCTGGGCGACGAACTGGACGCCCCCGACGCCTATGCGCGGCTGCTCTTGGACGCCATGCTGCACGACCACACGCTCTTTGTGCGCAACGAGACGATCAAGGCCGCCTGGCGACTCTTCACCCCGGTCCTTGAGACTTGGCGCGACCATGCGGACCGGTGTCCGCTCCACCCCTATGCCGCAGGCTCGGACGGCCCCCCGGCCGCCGCCGAACTGCTGGCCCGCGACGGCCGGGCGTGGCGCCCCCTTTAACGCGCTTCCGCGCTAAACACCTTGGTCTTGGCCTGGCCGCCCTTCATCGGAAAGATGCCGGCCATTTCAGGCGCAATCGCGAAAACAGCGAGGTTTTCTTTAAAGTTTTTTTCGAAAAAGGGATACGCCTCGATGATCTTCGCCTTGACCGCCTCATCCTTGCACAGTTCGGCGGTCCCCTTGTAGCGCAAATACGCGCTGCCGTCGACCGCCGTACGAGAAATCTCGACTTTGGGATTCTTCAAAAGTTGCGCATACATCCCCTTTTGCGATGACGTGACAAACACCAGTTTGTTATCCATCACGAAGGTGTACTTGATCGGGCGGACACGCGCGCCGTCCTGCTCGCAGGTCGCGAGATAAAAGTGCCCGGCCTTCTCCAGAAAACCCGCCACTTCCTGCAGAAAGGCGTCCTGCTTGTCGGCGCTCTCCTTCACCAGCACATAACTCTTCATCTCTTCGCTCATGCCAGCCCATGCCACGCACGCCACCGCCATCGCCATCCATGCTTTTTTCATCAACGACCTCCTTTTGATTGAGAGCAGTATACGACGAGAACCAGCGAATGAAAACCCCTAACCCTCCATTTCGACTTTTTTGGCAATCGCTCGCGACACCAGAAAACGGGCCTCGCCGGCGCCGATCACAAGAGACCGCTCATGTTTGCGGTTACGGAACATCCGCACGCGAACGCCGGGAAAGAGCCCCATCTCTGCGGACTTACGATCATGGTTCGCCCGGATGATCCCGTCTTCGCCATCCTTCAGCTCCATAAGGCTGCGTCCGGTTGAGGGGACCGGATGAAGATCGGCCGGATGACTCATACCACCACTCGCTTTCCAACGATTCGCAGCAGGCCATAGCCGAACGCCGCAGCAGCGGCCAAGCCTCCTACCCAGAGCACCGCACGCAACGGCGCCTCCGCACAGTTGGCAAGCTGATAAAACACCGTTGCCACCATCCAGGCCAGCAGCGTCTGGTAGACTACCGCGAAAAGCATCCAGCGCCATCCGGCCTCACGCGCCAGCACGATCAACGCTGCCACGCACGGCGAATAGATCAACACAAACAAGAGATAAGCAAAGGCGGCCGAGCGGCTGCCGAAATTGCGGCGCATCGCAGTGAGCAGCCCGCCGCCGCCTGCGGCGCTGCCCCCCTCCTGTGCGCTGTCTGTCGCTGCCGTCGCTGCAAATCCGTAGGCTGCGACCAGTTGTCTGCCGGCATCTGTGATCGCCAGACCGAGGTCGAACGGGGCTGCTTCGAGCGCGTCATCCTCATGGGCATAGAGAACTTCCAGCGTTCCCACGATCGCTTCTTTGGCCATCAGCCCCGCCAGCAATCCGGCGGCGGCCGGCCAATTCTCTTCCGAAATGCCCATCGGTCGCAGCATCACCGTCATCGCGCGTCCGGCGGACACACGCCAGGCCGCAGCGCGTTCCGCATCGCCGCTCGCCCGGTCAAGCAACACATGGCCCAGGCTCAGCAGCAGCGCTATCAGCACGATCACCTGACCGGCGCGCGTGAGAAAACTTTTGAGATTGCCCCAAACATGCTCAAGACAACCGCGCAACGCGGGCACGTGATACGGCGGCAGTTCCATGACGAAAGCCGCGGCTTCACCCTTGAGCAAGGTACGGTGTAACACCAGTCCCGACAGAATCGCGAGCAGCCCACCCATCAGATAGAGCGCGAAGATCACCCAGTTGCCGGTCCGCTCGAAAAAGGCCATCGCGAAAATCGCATACACCGGCATCCGCGCGCCGCACGACATGAATGGGGCGATCAGCATCGTCAGCACGCGCGCGCGCCGATGCTCCAACGTACGCGTCGCCATCAGCGCCGGCACCGTGCAGCCGAAGCCGACCAGCAGCGGGATAAATGCTTTGCCCGGCAGACCAATGCCATTGAGAAAACGGTCCATGATGAAGGCCGCGCGCGCCATGTAGCCCGACTCTTCCAGCAACGTCAGACAAAGAAAGATCATGCAGATCGGCGGCATAAAGGTCGCGACCGTCGTCAAGCCGGCCCCGGCTCCATCGGAAAGCAACGCAATCAAAAAATCCGGCGCACCGAAGGCCGTCAGCCAGACCCGCGTCTGGCGCACCAGCAGCGCGCCAAACACGCTGTCAATAAAATCGACCAGCGGCTGCGTCAATCGCACGGTGAGCCAGAAGACAGCGAACATCACGCTCAAAAAGGCGGGTATGCCGACCGGACGGCTCAGCAGCACGCGGTCGGCCACGTCAGAAAAGCGCCGACGGATCTCGCCCCGGCGGCGCACCACATCGCGCGCAAGCCCGCGGATAAAGCCCAGCCGCGCATCCATCACCGCCGTCTCAGGCCGCTGCCCGGTGTGCCTTGCTAGGCGCGCATTCTCCTCGGCCACAATCACGTCAAACAAACCGTTCGTTAACGCACGCGCGAACGGGTCGCCTTCCAGCAGCTTGATCGCCAGCCAACGCGAATCGACGCCCGCGTCATCGGCCGCTACAATCAGGCAAACCTGCAGCCGCCGTACCGAGGGCTCTGCCTCGCCATACACCACGCGCGCCGCCGGTAAGCGGTGCGCAGACGCGACATCCGCCACCGCCGCGCGCAACGCAGCCAGCCCCTCGCCGCGCGACGCGACCATCGGCACAACCGGACAGCCCAGATGCTTCGCCAAATGCTGCGCATCCACCTTGATGCCGTGCCGTTCCGCCACATCCACCTGATTGAGCGCCACCACCAGCGGCACGCGCATATCCAGCAGATGGGAGGTGAGATACAAGCTGCGCTCGAGATTCGAGGCATCGACAATGTTGATGACCGCAGACGGGCGGTTGCGAATCAGATAATCGCGGGCGACCCGCTCATCCTCGGTATCCGGCGAAAAAGAGTAGATGCCCGGCAGATCGGCGACGCGATACGTGCGGCCATCCAGCGTGAAGAAAGCGTGCGCACTCTCAACCGTCACACCGGTCCAATTGCCTGTGCGTTCACGCGCACCCGTGAGCAGATTATAGAGCGTGGTTTTCCCGGTATTGGGGTTACCGACCAAAACGACGCTCAGAACGCTGTCCATACCGCGTCCCTCCGCCACACTTTGTTAGACATGGAAAACACGGACGCAAAGTATACGGCCCAACGCCGCCGGAAAACAAGCGGATTTCCGGTCAATCCGTCGGTCCGGGGCTCAGTAGGTTTGAAAAACCAGCAGCGGGCCGCCTTCGAACACCAACTTGAAGGCTTCGCCCAGCGAAGCATTCAACGTGGCCTGCCACCAGCGGGTGAAGGATACGCCTTCGAGCGCATACTTCAGGCCTTCGGCATAGACCTGGACGCCGGGCTCACATGCAAAAATTGAGACTTGCTGCCCGGCGTGCGACCGGAACTCCATCGAAGCGAGCGCGGGCGTAAAGATCCCGGTGTCGGTCAGCAGCACGACGCGCCCGCCGCCGTGCGCTGAGTCCAACGCATGCAGCGCCTGGGCAAAATCCACCAGCCAAGCGAGATTGCCCAGCGTGTGGTCCTCGCGCAAGCCGGTGGCGCCGACAATCACCACGTCATGCCAGCCCTGTTCAAAACAGAAACGGAAGGCCTTGGCCAGATCGTTGCTTGTTTGCTCAGGCACCGCGACCAGACGGTCGCGATAACGCGCGCGGCTCGCGTCGGACAGGCTGTCGAGGTCCCCTACGACCCAGTCCGGCTCGAAACCCGCCGCCGCCAGCTTTTCCGCCGCGCCGTCGCAACACACCACGCGCCGCGCCGCGCGCAGCGCCGCCAGCGGCAGCGGATGCGACGGGAACATGCCGTTTGCAACGATGACACATTTGGAACGCGGCGGATTCATCGCAACCTTCCTCGCTTCACGCGCCAACGCGCTTGTCAGTGCTTTCGTCGAGCAGCACGTTCAACGCCTGCAGATAGGCCAAGATACTGCCCTCGATCACGTCGGTCGAAATGCCGCGTCCGTGATAGACGCGCTCGCCGTCGCGCACGCGCACCGTCGCCTCGCACTGGGCGTCCGTACCGCCGGTGATCGCGTTGAGTTGGAAACTCTCCAACGTGACCTTGAGCCCCAGCAACTGGTTGATCGCCTTGAACGAGGCGTTGATCGGGCCGTCGCTCGCGGCGACATGCTCCACCAGTTTGCCGTCGCGCAGCAGGCGAATGGTGCTGACCGGCGTGATCGCATTGCTGGCCGTGACGTTGTAACGGTCGAGCTTGACGCGTTCGGTGATCATGGTCTGCACGTCATGCGCCAGCGCCTCGATGTCGGCGTCGCTCACCGTCTTCTTGCGGTCGGCCAGGTCTTTGAACTTGCCGAACAACTCGTTGAGGCGCGCCTCTTCCAGATGGAAGCCCAGTTCGTTCAGGCGGCTTTCGAAGGCATGGCGTCCAGAGTGCTTGCCCAGCACCATCTTGTTGCGCGGCAGGCCGATCGACTCGGGCGTCATGATCTCGTAGGTCAACGGATTGGCGAGCACGCCGTGCTGATGGATGCCGGCTTCGTGCGCAAAGGCGTTCTCGCCCACAATGGCTTTGTTTGCCTGTACGCGGCTGCCGGTGACGGTCATCACGCAACGGCTTGTCGCATAGATCTTGGACGTGTCGATGTTTGTTTCGGCCTGGAAGAATTCGCGCCGCGTGTGCAGCGCCATGACGATCTCTTCCAGCGCGGCATTGCCCGCACGTTCACCGATCCCGTTGATTGTGCACTCGACCTGATCGGCTCCGGCGCGCACGGCGGCCAGCGAGTTGGCGACCGCCAACCCCAGGTCGTTGTGGCAATGCACCGCAATCCGCGCCTTGTCGATATTGGGCACGTGGCGCCGAATGTCTGAGATTAATTCACCGAACTGCTCCGGCACGGCATAGCCCACGGTGTCGGGAATATTGACCGTTCCGGCACCCGCCGCGATCACGCCTTCCACCACGCGGTAGATGAAAGGCCGCTCGCTGCGCGAGCAATCTTCCAGCGAGAACTCGACGTCACCGCACAGGTTGCGCGCGTGCCTGACCATCGCCACCGCCTGGTCGTATACCGCGTCAGGCTCCATCTTCAGCTTGCAGGCCATATGGATCGGCGAGGTCGCGATGAAGGTGTGGATACGCGGATGCTTCGCCCCGCGCACCGCCTCCCAAGCACAATCAATGTCCTTGGGAAGAGCCCGGCACAGGCTGGCAACCGCGGCCTCCTTGACCACGCCGGCGATCGCTTTGACCGATTCAAAGTCGCCGGACGAGGCGATCGCGAAACCGGCCTCGATGATATCCACGCGCAGGGCCTCAAGATGCTCCGCAACCAACAGCTTGTCGCGCAGGTTCATGGTGCACCCCGGTGACTGCTCACCGTCGCGCAGCGTGGTGTCGAACACATAGATGCGTCGCATGTTAGAGCTCTCGTTCATGGTCGGTTTCCTCGTCGTGCCCCGTCGGGGCTGTTTCTTGTTCCGGGTTCAGCGCCGTTTCTCCCGCGTTTCACTGAATGGCCACCGGGAAAACAAAAACTCCCGCGGCAGCGTTCACTGATCCACGGGAGTTCTGGCCTTGCATTCGCACAGCGAAAAACCTAGACGGCAAACGTCCCGTGGCCGCATAGCAGCCACAAGCCGGTAAGTCGCAGATTAAACGCTATGACCTGAGTCGTCATTGCGGGTATGGTGCCACATTTGCCCCGCCGCTGACAAGCGGATTTGTTGAGTTATTTCTTCTGATAGAAGCGGACATAATCGATCTCGTAGCGCTGCGGGAAGATCGTTTCGTCAATCCCCTGCTGACCGCCCCAGCTTCCGCCGATCGCCAGATTCAGGATGAGGTAGTGCGGTTTGTGGAATGGGTTCGCCGCCTCCGCGCCGGCCTTGGATAGCGGATAGGTGAAGTAGAGGCTCTCGTCAAAGTAGAAATCCATACGGTCGGCGAACCACTCCACAGCATAGATGTGGAAATCGTCCGACGGCTTCTGACCGTGCAGCTTGCCCCCGGACGAGGTGTGCTTTCCCTTCCCAGCGTCAAACCAATGCACATTGGCATGAACGGTGGCCGGCTCGTGCCCCACGAACTCCATAATGTCGATCTCGCCGCAGCGCGGCCAGCCGATGCCATGGATGCTCGTGCCGAGCATCCAGATCGCCGGCCACATGCCACGCCCGCGCGGCAGCTTGGCCTTGACCTCCACGCGCCCGTAGGTCAGCGCGAACGTGCCGTCCGTGGTGACGCTGGCCGCCGTGTATGACGAGCTCTTGCCGTCCGGCGCGGTGTAAGCCTCCTTGCGTCCCTCAATGATCAGCCTGCCGCTCTCGACGCGTGCGTTTTCAGCGCGGCTGACGGTATAGTACTGCGCTTCTTTGTTGCGCACGAACCCCTTCTCGTACGTCCATTTAGCCGGATCAGGCAATCCGTTCCGATCAAATTCATCCGCCCACACCAGCTTCCATCCCTCGCGCGCCTGCGCCGAGACGGTCACCACGCCCAATGCGACGGCCGTTACCGCCAACACCCACTGTTTCATTTTTGAATCCCCTTTCCAAACTGCGTTTGGGTTTACTCGACGACGTACAAAGCTCCGAATATCTGTTCCGACAACGCGCCGTCCAGTTTTAGCGGCGAGACCTGCACCTCAACCACGCCGCGCCGCGTGAGCGTCAACGGTTGTTTATATTCCGGCGAATCTGCCTTCGGCGCGCTGCCGTCCAGCGTGTAACGCACGCGGACCGACGGCTCCTTGACCAGCCGGATTTGCGTGCCGCGCGCCACGCGGCCGTTCGCCGGATCCAGTCGCATCTGCCAGGCTGCCGGCGGCAACTCAGGCGCGATGCGCAGATCATCAAACAGCGATTCAAACCTTCCGCCGCCCTTGCGCGAGTCGTAGGCCGCCATGACCGTCAAGATCGTGTTGCCAGCAAATTTGCCGAGCGGCACCGCGATCCGTGTCCAGGCACCGAGCCGGCCGCGCTTCACGCCCGGAAAGGTGGGGATCCCGTCGCGGTCCACCGTGCCGCTCTCGCGCAAGGTTTTGCCGTCGGCAAAAACAAGATCGATGCCCGTACCGCGCCCGTTCTCATTGAGCGGCTTGAACCAGTAGGTCATGACCGTGTCGGGCATCACGTAGACCGGCTGCTTGAGCACCGTCTGATACGCGAAGGAATATGCAGAGTCATCGGACATCCCGCAAAGCAGGACGGCGTAGCGCCCGCCGTGCGCGTCGGCGCGTTCGGCCGCGCCGCAGCGGTTGTCACTCACCTTACGCAGTCCGCCGCCCGGTGCGGCCACCGTGTCGGTCACCGCCTCGGGCTCGCCTGGCTCAAAGCCGCTCGCCAACTGCGTCGGCACGCTCCCCGGATCCAGTGTAATCGCCGCCACCGACAGCGAGTTCGCAAAGGTCCGCACGTGACGGCTGTCCGCCTCAACCCGCAGGGGACCGCGCTCGAACAGCGTGCCCACCACCTCGCCCCGCGCTGAGGCAGAAAAGGCCAGATGCGGCGACAGCGCGCGATCAAAGACGCCGTTGAGCGCCTCCAGCCGTCCGGCTCTGACCTCGATCGGACCGGTCAGCGTGTTGAACTGCTCGAGCCGCACCGTGCCGCCGCCCTCCAACACGGCTGAGGCCGGTCCGGCCCACATTTGTGAATTCAGAAACCGCGCGGTGCCGCGGTCTGCGGGCAGCGTGACGATCGCGGCCTTGGCCCAGTCGCCCAGCGACACGAGCTGCGCCAGCGCCATGTCGACGCGCGCGCCACGTGTCATATCAAACACCACGGCGCGGCTGCCCGTGTCTGTGCCGTGCATCAGCACCTGCGCCCGGCAGGCTCCGTGAAAAGCGAGACCGTCATAGGCCGCATACAGGAAGGTCCCCCGCAGCCGCGCATCCCGGCAGTCACGTATGACGATTCCCTCAAGATGCTCGCGCTGGAATTGAATGACGTGCCCGCCCGTGTCACCGGGCCGATCACTGTCCCCCCGCGGCAACGTCTGCGGCAGACGGCAGGCGTAATGCGGATTGAACTGCACATCCTCGATCCAGCCGGTCTCTTTGCACCCTCCCACGAATAAGCCGCGCCGGAACATCGCGCCGGCGAGATACGAGATCCGGTGGCCGTCGCTGCGGTGCGTGGCGAAATCAACCGCTTGCCAAGCATTGCCAACCGTCACATCTTTCAGCCAGCAGCGCCGTCCGAGCGCGCGCACGGTCCACGGGTACGGCTCCGGCGCCTTCAGCGGCTGTTCCGGATACCAGAAGGTCATGCCGCGCAAACCGGAACCGGCAGACAGGCTCACAAAGGGCGGGCCCGCTTCCACGCCGCGGTTGTGATAGACCATCAGGACCGACCCGCCCGATACCGTATGATGCGGCACATCCGAACAGCCGCGCAGCTCCACGCCGGCCGGCACGGTGATGTCCTGCCGAAACGCATAGCGCCCGGCAGGCACATAGACCGTGCCGCCGCCGGGATTTTCGCCCGCCCTGTCCAAGGCCGCCTGAAACGCCGCCGCGTTGTCCGCGCGCTCCGGCGACGCGCCGAACGCGGTCACCACAAACAGCGCATCGGAGCGCGGACGCGGAAACGGCGGCGGCTCACCCCAGACGACCGGCTCGCCCGACTTGCCGCGGCCCGTCGCACTGACCCTGACATCGCCGCTTGCATCCAGACTGCCCACGCGCGCTTTTCCGGCATCGAACCCGAGCAGCCGGGCCCGGCGGGCAGCCAGCGCGACGTTCCCCAGCGCGCAATCCATCGCCGTAAGCTGCCCGCCCGGCACGCAGGAAACATCGGCCGCCGCAAGGTCGCAGGCGTGAAAGGTCACCACGCCACTGCCGTCGTTGGCCGTCATCCCGTCAAATCGACACGAATGGAACTGCACCACTGCGTCGAAGGAGGGTGTGCCGAGCCACGCGCGGTCGGTGCCCGCGAATTCGCAGCGGTACGCGGAGAAGCCGACCTGATTCAGCGCCTGCACCTCGCAGGCTCGCCCGCAGCCGGTGAGGCGCGACTCGGCCATCACCGCATTGGTGGTGCCGCGTGCGCCTTTGCGGAAAACCAGGCCGCGGCGATATCCGAAGACCTCCAGCCGCCAGATATACTCCCAGTCGCTGCGGCCGATCATCACCGCCACCGTGTCTTCGCGCAGCAGGTAATCGTGCAGTACGGGCCCGGGCGGTACGCCCGGCAGACCGCTTGCCAGCCAGACCGAAGGCGCGACCGTGACTTCGCTCATACGGCCAATGTCGGTCGTGCTGTCAATCTCGATGCCAATTTTCAACGCGCAGATCCTGAGCGTGCGGAAGGTATGCAGCTCATTGCCGTCCGGTCCGATGCAGATCGCTTTCCAGGCGTTGACAAAAGTGCAGTCCGCCACGGTCTGGTTGTCGTTGGCAGGCATCGCGGCGTTCTTGACGGTCCAAGGGTAGGGCACCGGATCAGGCAGACGCTGCTCCGGATACCAGAAGGTCAGCCCCGTCAGCCCGGCGCCACGCTCAAGCGAGAAGGTGGCCGGCGCATCCTCGCGGCCCTTGTCCGCCGTGATGCTCAAGAGCGTCCCCGCACCCGGAGTCTGCGCAGCCGAGTCGCCGCGCAGTGTCACGCCTTCGCGCACGATGACGTGCGAGGCGATGCGGTACGTGCCGGCCGCCGCGAACACCGTTCCGCCGCCGCGCTGCGCCACCCGGTCGATTGCGGCCTGCAAGAGCGGCGCGGCATCAGTGCCCGCTGCGGACGGCGGCACCAGCGTCTCTTCGGCAATCACCAGGTCAGGCGCGGGGAAACGGGGCGTCACGACCTGCGGTCCGGCCCAGGCCGCCGTCGCAGCCACCATCATGGCAATTCCTGTTTTTCTCATCTTCAATCCCGCACGATCCTGATGCCGTCGGGCGCCTGAATCTCGCTTTTGACCGAACCGTCACCCTGGCGTGAATGACGCACCTTGATCACGCCCGCAGGCGTCGGGAACGCGCCCTCGGCCCAGGACAACCCGCCCAGGTACGGTTTGACGCGCACGGTTTTGCAACCTGTCTCCAGCGGCTGAATGCCCAGCACGTGTGCGATCAGCCAGGCGGCCGGCCCCGATGACCAGCCATGGCAAAGGCTGTGCCTGAATCCTTTGTAGCAGAACTCGCCATAGTCGCCGTGAATGTCTTTTTTGCCCGCCACCGGCAATTCATCGATGCGGAACGCCTGATTCGTCCAGGCCACATTGAAATCCTCCCAAAAGCTCGTGGCGCCCATATCCAGCATCGCGCCCCAGTAGTCGCGCACCGTGTCGATGCCACGCTGCACGTCGCCGGCTTTGGCCAGCGCCTCCAGCATATAGTAACCGTAGAAGGTCGAAACCCCCTGCACGCCGTCGCGCGACAACACCTGCGCATGCATGGCAGCCGGCTCGGCGAGGCCTGAGAGCGCGAGCAGCGCGGCCGCCTGCTTGCTGCCTTGCGGATCAGGGCGCACCTGACGCAGCCGCGCCGCGCCTTCCTTGCAGCGCGCGGCCAGTTCGGTGTCGCCCAGCACGGTGGCCAGGCGCGCGCCGTCTTCGATCGCCATCAGCATCAGTGCCTGCATGCCGGCATCGACCGCCTTGCGGTTGTGCTGGGTCGGCCAGTCCAGAAACCCGCTCGGCAGACCGTAGCGGCCCTCAGGCGTGATGTGCTTCAGCACATTCGCGAGCACGGCGTTGAGATACGCCTGCTGTTTAGCCAGATAGGCCCGGTCACCGGTGTAGCGGTACCAGTCATGCTGACAGCGGATCCACCACAGCGTGTAGGAGGGCATGGTGTTCATCCAGGCGTCGGGCGGCGTGGTTTGCCGCATGTAATCCAGCGAATCGGTTAGCACCTGCTGCGGGCCGAACACCGCCATCAGGGCCATGACCTCTGGGTGCATGTCCCCCATCCACACCAGCCTGTCGCGTTTGATGCCGTCCCAAATGTATTCCTGGCAACAGAGATGCAGCGTTCGGGCTGCGGTGGCCCAGATCTGATTCAGGCGCTCATCGCTGCACGTGAACGCGCCGAGCTGCGGCATGGGCCGCATCAGCGACACGGCGCGGATCGACTCCAGACTCAGCACGCCCTTCGAGACCAGATCCACGCGCACAAAACGAAACCCGGTATTGCCCAGCTCGCGCGTGCCGAGCCAAGGCAGTTCCACCACGTCGTCGCGGATCGCATGATCGTTACAGGCGCCCCGCTCGCCGAGTTCCGCCATGGCCTCGGCGGCCGACTCGCCGAAACGCACACGCACCTTAAGCCCCTTTTGGCTCGGCCCGCCCGAGGCGAGCTGCACGCCGCCGTGCAGTTCGCGGCCGAAGTCCACCAGCAATGAAGCCGGAGCCCCCTTGTTCTCCATGCGACACCCGGAACCCGCCAGAAAAAGGCCTTCCGGCACTTGCCCGTGCTTCTGCTTCAGCACGATTTCGGCATTCTCGACACGCGATGACGGTGTGTTGTCCGAGATCCACATCACGCGCTGCGGCATCAGCAGTGTGCGCACGCGCGGATCCGTCCATTCGCCGTCCGCCTGCACGCCAACCGCCGCGCAGACTGTCAAGCCCATTACACACAGTCGCATTCTGTCTCTCTTTCTCAGCATGGCACCATCCTCTCTGAACACACATTTATCATTGCGCTGACAGTGTAAACTCCCATGCGCGTACAATGCAAGAAGGGTTCGCGAAGGGTATTTATTCGGATGAGGGTATATGCTATAAATCATCGTGTTTTTGAACGTTCCGCCCCGGCCCGTTGTCAAGGAGACCCGACCATGACCTCGCTGTTCCATTTTTTGCGCGTCACGCGATTGCTTCTCAGCCATGCCGTAATACTCATGAGTGCAGGATGCCTGACCGCCACCTCCACGCTCGTTCAGGACCGAGACACCGTCACCCAGCTCGCCCCGTTCCTCTATGTTCTCAGCGGCAATTATGACGGGAAATTGACTGTCGCACACTTCAAGGCGGCCGGGGATTTGGGGATCGGCACCTTCGAAGGACTTGACGGTGAGGGTGTGCTGCTGGACGGTCGTGTCTATCAGATCAAAGGCGACGGCACCGTCCACATGCCGGCAGAGACCGTGACGATGCCCTTTGGGGCCTGTACGCTCTTCGACGCGGACCGCCGTCATGTCATGCGCCACGTCGCGTCTTTTTCTGCCTTCTCCCAAGCGCTTGAGCAGGTTTTTGAAGATAAGCAGATTTTTCACGCCATCCGCGTTCATGGACGGTTTGCGTCCATGCGCGTCAGGAGCTGCGACAAGCAGGATCGGCCGTATCGGCCGCTAGCCGAGGCGACACGTTTTCAGCACGAATACCGATACACTGACACACAAGGAACGCTGGTCGGCTTCTGGACACCGCCCTTCGTGCCGGGATCGATCGGCGTGCCGGGTTTCCACCTGCATTACCTCTCGGACGACCGTACTTGCGGCGGGCATGTGCTGGATTTCCAGGCGGATGCCCTTGACGTGGCGCTGGATCCCACGCCGCGCGTCACCATCGACTTTTCAACGCCGGTCGCGGTCCCGCTCATGGAAAACGACATCGAGCGGCATGTTCACGACGCCGAGCGGGCGCGCCGCTGAGCGGACGCCCTCTGTTGAAGCTCACAAGAGATCCTCATCTGACGCCTCATCCTCGTCCTCGTCGCCTCCAAACGCGGCGGTGTCTTCATCGTCCCCCCAGGCATCCTCGTTCGCGTCTTCTGCCGCATCGCCGGTGTCAAACAGCCGGCTGCGCAGCGCGCCTGATCCATGCGCCGCTTCGCAGAACGGACAGTCGAATTCATCGCAGGTCAGGCAGGCGTCGGGCGTAAAGTCCTCCGCTGCCATCTCGCCGTCGAGCACCAGCGGGCACCTGCTCGCGTTTGGCCCCCTTTCCGGCGGCGTGGGCGCAGGCCGCTTGTTGTTTGTCACCGCATTCACGGCACGCGCGACCGGCGCCTCTTTTTTCGCTCCCGTCCGTTTTGTCGATTTGGCCGTTGCCATAACCACCCTCATTGTCAATGCCGGACGTTCGTACTGGGAACGCAGCCCGGTTTATCGTTTAAACAGTTTTAATCCCCTGCCGCCGTTCGCGGAAAGGGCTTATGTCTCCAGGGGCACGCCGGCATCCGCCAACTGCTGCAGCAGAGCCGACGCCGCGGCTTTTTCAGCGGCCTGCTTGGTTCTGCCGGTGCCGCGCGCCAAATGACCGCCGTGCACGCTCGCCGACACGGTGTAAACCGGCGCGTGAGGCGGGCCTGACGCGTCCAGCAACTCATACGCCGGCGAATCCGGCCACGCGTGCCGCTGTGAGACCTCCAGCAACCGTCCCTTGGGGTTGATGCTCCACGTGTCGAGCGGGACATCCTCGCACCCTGCCATCACGGCCGCATAAACCTGTTCCGCAGCCGCAAGGCCGCCGTCACACCACGCGGCGCCGAACACCGCTTCCATCGCATCGGCCAATGTGTTGTCGTTCTCGCGCCCGCCCGCCGCGGCGTCACCGCGGCCCAGTCGGAGATAGCCGCCCAGACCGATACGCCGCGCCACCCCTGCCAGCGCCCGCCCGCTCGCCAGCAGACTGCGCCGAACCGTCAGCGTGCCCTCGTCCGCATCGGCAAAGCGCGCGTAGAGACGCTGCGCAGACAACAAGCCGAAGACGGCGTCGCCCAGGAACTCCAGCCGCTGATTGTCGCGGACAGACGGCGCGGAATGATCCGTCCGGTATGAGGGTGCCGTCAAGGCGATTTCCAGCAATCCCTGCTCCCGAAACGCATACCCCAGACGCGCTTCCAGTCCGCTCAGGCGTTGTTCTGTCTCACTCTGTTCCGCCACACACGCTCCCCTTCAGATCTCGTCCCGTTTGATGTTCTCAGTGTGACATGGCCCAACGCGGCGGGCAAGCGAAAACAGCCCCGACGCGGGCGGGCGGCTGAATTGCGGCTTTCGCCCGGACAGACGGTTTGCTAAGCTGGTGACGGTTTATGAGGGGGGGTGTCCAGGGCGTGCCACTGCCCCTTTCCGTATCACCCTGCGCGCCCG
>JAQUEX010000061.1 GCA_028684935.1 Kiritimatiellia bacterium
GGCCTTGTCCCGCGACGGACGAGGTGATCTGCGCCCGGGGACCGGATGAGAGCGTGTTAACCGTCTCGCTTTTGCCGGCCAGATCGAGCGTGACCCTGGGCAGTGTATTGTTGAAACTCGACCACGGATTGATCGACAAGCCGCCCTTGCCGGCACCGTGCGGCAACACTTCATCCTGCCCCAGCCGCAACAGCCCGCCGATGGCATTCGCCCCGGGGCCGTTCGTGCCGAGCACGGTGCCGCCGCTGTAATCGTTCGCGGGGTTGTTGAGAATCAGCGGCGAGAACTCGTAATTGATACCCAGCAGACCGCTTCCGGTAATCGGACTGTCCACGCGCATGGAGCCGCCCTCGTAGCCGGCGCCGAGAAACCCGCCGCGCGGCGAGAGCGTGATACCCCGATTCGCTTGGATGGCCATCAAATAATTGCCGTCATCATTCTGCAGGCCGCCGTTGTCCAGAAGAATGGCATCCGGCACATAGGCGGCCGGCACCGGCCCGAAGCCGCTGTCGCGCGCCACGCGCGCATTGCCGTTTGAAATGACGGTGCGCCCGGTGAACAGGTTATCGTCGCCGAGAAAGGTGCGGCCCAAACCGGTGATCGTGACATCCGTGTTGCCGGACAATGTGGTGCCGCGCAGATTGAGCCCGTGTGCCGTCGTGTCCAGCACGGCCGCCCCAACCAGATCGATCGTGCCGCCAAACAGTTTCCATTCAGTGGCTTGCGAACCGGGTCATGATGACCTCCAGAAAAACAAACGATAGGCTCGCCGGGCGTCCTGTGAGGTCCGCCCGGCGAGAAAGGGGCACGCGTCCGCCTACCCGTTCAGCGTCCAGCCGGCGCGGTAGTCGCGCTTGAGCAGCGCATCGGCCTCGCCGTTGTTCGTCACGCGGCCGGCCTTGCCGTCATAGTCGAGCTTCTTGCCGACCCGGTAGGCCACCAGACCGAGGCACATCTGCTCGATCATGTTCGCGCTGTATTCGAAGTCACACGCGGTTTTGAGCGACGGATTCTTGCAGGCGTTGATCCACTGCTTCTGGAAGTGCCCCACCGAGGGCAGCAACGCCTCTTTCGCGCGCGGCTTGTAGTAGGAAAGGCTGCCGTCCTTGCCCAGCGGGATCAGCGCGCGCGAGGTGAAGTCCGCCACCAAAATGCCCTCGGTGCCCTTGAACATCGCCCCGTGGCCGATCTTGTTGATGTCCACATACGAACTGGGCGGGTTCGGCATCGCGCCGCCCTGGTACCACGTGAGGCTGATCGGCCCGCGCCAACTGTTGGCGGGATGCTCAAACCGCATCTCGGCTTTGACCGGCGTCACGTCGGGATTGAACGCCTCGCCTTTGGCTTCGGCGGAAGTCGGCAGGCCGCAGTCCACCGCGTTCCACAGGAGATCCATCGTGTGGCTGCCCATGTCGCCGATCTGGCCGGTACCGAAGTCCCAGTACATGTTCCACTTCAGGCAGTTCGCGCCCGGTCCGCCCGCGAAATACTCGGGATTGTAGGGATGGTCGGTCTTGACCGGACCCAGCCACAAATCATAATGCAGGCCGGCCGGCGGCGCGCCGGCGGCGGGTAGGTAGCCGGGCTTAGGTATCTGGCGGTTGCCCCACGCATAGGCGCTTTTCAGTTCGCCGATCGCACCGTCGCGCAGCATTTCGGCGATTCGGTTGAAGTTGTCGTGCGCGTGGCGCTGCATGCCGACCTGCGTCGCGAGTTTATCCTTCTTGGGCAGCCAGTTGGCGCGAACCACGCGCGCCTCTTCCACGGAGATGCCCAGCGGCTTCTCAAGGTAGACGTGCATGCCGCGGTTCAACGCCCAGTTGGCGACGAAGGCATGCGTGAAATCGGTCGTGCAGATGACCACCGCGTCGATGTCTTTCTGCTCCAGACATTTGCGCCAGTCGACATACGTTTTCGCGTTCGGGAAGCGTTTGGCCGCGTCTGCCAGATTGCGCTCCCAGCAGTCGCACAGCGCCACGACATTCTCGTCCGCGATGGAATCGAAATGCGCCAGCCCGCGGCCCCATGTGCCGATCAGCGCGATGTTGAGTTTGTTGCTCGCCGCATTCGCCCGCAAGCCGCCCGGCAGGATGATCAATCCCGCACCTGTCGTGACCGCCGATTTCAGGAAATCCCTGCGTTTCATCCTCTGTCCTCCTCGTGTGTTACTTGAACGTTGAGCGTCTAGCGTTGAAAGTAATCCCCCGGTACTTCGCGGCGCGACCGCGCAAAGGGATAACCTCTCGCTTAAAGATCATAATCGTAAAGTGATATTTTACGCCCATGGCGCACGGAATGCAACCTTCGGTTTTTCACGGCCCCAGCCGGCCCGCAGCCGCGCGTCCAGCTCCAGCCACGCGGGCACGCCGCTGGTGGCATCGGGCTGCTCGACACTGGCCGAGCCCACCGCAACGGCCGAGCGCACGCATTCGGCGGGACCGAGGCCTTTGGCCACGCCGGCGAGTAATCCCGCAACCGTGCAGTCGCCCGAACCGGTTGTCCCCGCCACCTTCGCGTCAAAGCAGGGCGCATAAAATTCAGCGTCGGCCCAGCGTTCGCAGGCCTCCTCGGTAAAGCAGCCGCACGACGCCAGCCGCCGCGTGTCAGACGTGACGCGCAGATACGCGCCCTGGCTGCCGAGCTTCAGCATCACCACGGCCACGCCCATCGCCAGCAGCTCGCCGGCCAGCGCGCGCACGTCATCTTCGATCAAACCGCCCATCGGTACGCCCTCAGCCGCCTTGTTCCGCACGGCCAAGCCCCGCTCGCGGTGCAGCATGAACACGATCTCGTCCAGACTGGGCGCGAAGATATCGACCGACGGCAGCGCCTGCTTCAGGATGCCGCACCAGTCTGCCTCCCCGGCGGGCGAAGCCGGATCGGGCAACGCCATGTCCAGCGATGTGGCCAGCCCGCACGCCTTGACCGCGCGGAAGAGGCACGCCAGTTCGTCCTCGCGGCTGTAAAACGCGCGCATCAGCGGCGGATACCCGAAGTGGAAGAGCTGCATGCCGGCCAGCAGCGACGGCGTCACATCGGCAGCGTTAAACGTATCGTTCGCGCCGGGACAGTGCAGAAAGATGCGGTCGATCCCCGGCGGGTTGACCACCACCGTATACGAGGTGGCGACCGCCGGATCCACAATCATCGTTTCGACCAGCGTCTCGTCCAGACGCCGAAAATGGTCGCGAACCGCCATGCCGAACGCATCGTCCCCGACCTTACCCATCAGCCGCACAGGCAGCCCCAGCCGCTTCAGCGCCAAGCCGGTGTTCGACACCGAACCGCCCGTCGAAAGCACCGCCGGCCCCATCTCCACCAGCTTGCCCGGCTGCATCACCGCGTCAAGTGTCGGCGCGCCCCGCAAGAACGTCGGGATGATGTCGAGGCAGACGTGCCCCGCCGCCACAATCTTCAAGTCACTCATTGTGTCGCTCCTCAATGCATATCCACGGCCACCTCGCCGATGCCGCGGCGCAGGTAGTTGAACTGGACGTTGGGGTGGTCCGCCAGAAGCGACATCGGCACGCTGCTGTCCGGAATGCGTTTCGCAATCATCAGCGCGGTAAGCCGCATGCCGAACGGGTTGTCGTGGTGGCCGGGATGCCAGATCGAGACCTTGGCCGATTTCCACGTCTCCACAGGGCCCACGGTCGCGGCGCGCGTCGGCACCATCGCGACATTGCCGCCGCCCGAGGTGCGCGCGTTCTGGATGATGGTGACCGGATGCAGGTCAACGAGGCGAGCGGCGCGTTTGCGGAATTCAACCGGCGACGGCGGCGCGTCCGCATAGGCACCTTCGCGTTTGGGCGGGTCATTGAAGGCCCAGTGCTTGATTTCGCCCTGTCCACCCTGCATCAGCAGGCACTTGACCTGATCGTAGGTGCGGGTGTAGGCCGCCAGGTCGCCGGTCGGGAAGTGCATATTCTTCGCGGGCATGCGCAGCTTCGGCATGATCCGGTCGAAACACATCTCGCGGTCGCACTTGGCGAACGAGAGCGGATGCCGGGGCGAAACGGTCTTGCCGTTCTCGACCCACTCGTCCATGCCCCAGAAATGCGCGTCGCGCAGGCGCAGCCCGATCGCATTCACGATGCGGGCCACGAGCGGAAGCTGCTCGGTCGGGCCGATCGGGCCGCACACGCCGACCGGGTTGTCGGGCGTGGCCTTGCGCCAGGCCTCGACATACTCCAGCGCTTCGGCCGTGTAAAACTCTTCGACCGTGTCATAGATACAGACCTTGAATCCCGGCCGCGACAGTTCCAGCAGATCCTTGGCGGTGAGCGCCGCCGCATCGTCCAGAATCTCGCTGTCCAACGTCGTGTAGTCCCACCATCCCGGTGCCAGCTTACTGATTGCCCGTGCCATGTCTCGTCTCCTTATTTCGTCTGTTTCAAAAAGGGCGCCAACGCCGTTTCCAGCGGCGCATAATCAGATGCGCAGTACCCCATGTGGTTGTGGCGGCGCCAGCCCTCCGCGAACTCGCAGCCGCCATAACGCCGGCCGACCTCGCGCGCCGCATCGGCCATGCTTTCCACATACGAGCCCATGCCCTGCGTCGCGTCCAGCCACTCGCGCTGGCTGGTGTGGCACGCCAGCATGGCACGCCGCTGCGCCATCACGCTGCCCACATCGATGCAGAACTCCGGTGTGACCGGCATGCGCTGCATGTCCATCAGCGCATGCGGCAGCGAGTGATAGACCGCCACAGGCTTGTTGCTGGACGGCCGCGGCGGATCGGTGACGTAGCTGGGCAGACAGCGGTTGAACGCGGCGGACGACGCGAGGCGCGACGCATACTCGTGGTCTTCCATGTAATCATAGCGTGACAGCGTCAACAGGATGTCGGGGCGGATCTCGCGGATCACCGCAGAGACCTTCGCCAGCGACGCGGCATCATAGTAAAGCCCCACATCGTCAAAGAGCGACGGATGCCAGACCGCGCCGGCCACGCGCGCCGCTTCCTGCGCCTCCAGTGCCCGCACGCGCGCCGCCTCCTCTTTGCCGTAGACCTGCGAGCCGTAGCAGCCGTTCGCCAGATTGCAAATATGGATCTCCGCGCCGGCCTGCTTCAGTAAAAGCAGCGTGCCGCTCATCATGAACTCAATGTCATCCGGATGCGCCGCCATCGCCAGCGCGATCAGGTGTCCGTCCGGTTTGTTGTCAGTCTGCTCCATGCTCATCCTTTCATTCACAACGGGGTGACAATCACATGCTCAGGCGGCACCCACACCGACGTCGGCTCGCCTTCGCGGCGCCGTCCCGCCACCGGGTTCAGTTCGACTGCGGTCAGCACGCAGGACGCACTGCCATCAGCCGACGGCACACCAATCCGGTGCTGCGCCACCTCGCCCAAATACACACTCTCGATAAACTGTCCGCGCAACAGGTTGTCGGACGGCTCTTCCGGCGGCGGGCGCAGGCACAACGACTCCGGCCGCAGACAGAGCGTCACGCGATCGCCTGTCGACAGCCCCTGCGGCGCGCGTGCGGCGCGCAACACTCCGATGCGCGTCGACACGCGCACCCCGCGTGCCTCCAGCGCGTCGATCCGTCCTTCAATGAACGTGCCCTCGCCGATGAAACCGGCGACAAAACGGTTGGCCGGCGCGCGGTAGACCTCTTCGGGCGTACCAGTCTGCTCGATCACGCCGTCGCGCATGACGGCGAGGCGGTCCGCCACCGACAGCGCCTCTTTCTGGTCGTGCGTCACATAGATCGCGGTGAGGCCGGCCTGTTTGCAGATGCGGCGGATCTCCATGCGCATCTCCAGCCGCAACTTAGCATCCAGATTTGAAAGCGGCTCGTCGAGCAGCAGGCAGCGCGGACGGATGACCAGCGCGCGCGCCAACGCGACACGCTGCTGCTGGCCGCCTGAGAGTTGATTGGGACGCGCCTTGGCGCGGTCGGCCAGATGGACAAGCTCCAGCGCCTCCCCCACCCGCCTGCGCGACTCGGCGCGCGGCACTTTGCGCATCTCGAGGCCAAAGGCCACGTTCTCCTCGACCGTCATGTGCGGCCACAGCGCATAGCTCTGGAACATCATACCGGTGTCACGGCGGTGAGGCGGCCGTGCGGTCACCTCTTCATCGCCGATCAGGATGCGTCCGCTTTCCGGGCGGTAAAACCCGGCGATGCAACGCAACAGCGTGGTCTTGCCGCAGCCGCTCGGCCCCAGCAAAAAAAAGAGCTCGCCGGGCTGCACCCCCAGCGACACGTCTTTCAACGCCGTGTAAGCGCCGAACACCTTGACCACGCGTTCAATCGCGACGGAAACCGCCATCCCGCATCATTCCCTTCCGCACCGCCTCAACCTGCCACGAAGCCAACACAGCTTCTGGCGGGATTATCGCCCAAAACCTCAGGATGCGCAAGCCGTCACTTTTTCAAACCTGTTCGGTTCGCAAAGCGGGATCGAGGAGATCGCGCAGCTCGTCCGCCACATGGTTGAAGGCCAAGACCAACGCGAAGATCGCCAATGTGACGAATGTCATCTCCCACCACACGCCCTGCCAGAGGCGCAGGCGCGCGTTGTTGATCATGATGCCCCACGACGGTTCGCCCTGCACGCCAATGCCTAGAAAACTGATAAAGACCTCTGTGGCCACTGACGCGGGGAACCGCACCGAGAACGCGATCAGGATGATGTGCGTCACATTCGGCAGGATATGGCGGAACATGATGCGCGCATGGCCGTATCCCAGCACCTGCGCGGCCTGCACGTAAGCGCGGTGGCGGTGCTTGATGACCTCGCCGCGCACATTGCGACAGACGCTCACCCAGGTGGTCAGACCGATCCCGAGGTAAACCCCCGCCAGCCCCTGCCCCACCACCATCGCGACCGCAAGGATGAACAGCAGCCCGGGCATCGACGCCACCGTCGCGCACAGCCAGACCACGACACTGTCCGCTCGCCCGCCGAAATAGCCGCCCAGACAACCCAGCAGCACGCCTAAGGGAATCGCGATCAGCGAGGTGATGATGCCGACGTGAAACGCGATGCGCGTCCCCTGCACCAGACGCTGCAGCACGTCGCGCCCGAGGTTGTCGCTGCCCAGCAGATAGAGCGGCTCGCCCGCCGGACGGGCGCGAACCGCCCCGAGCCGCACAAGCGCCGGCGTCACGTAGCGCGACTGTTCGCGTACCGCGTTGTAAGCCGGCGTGCGGTCGGTCAGACGCGCCGCCCGGTAGACCGCCTCGCCGTACAGCGCGGCCCCGGCATACGCCAGGATCACGATCAGACACAGCCGCGTGTCCCACCGCCTCCATAACCGACTCAGGATGTTCGGCCTGTTATTCTTGTTTGCTGTCATCTCAATCTCACGCGCGGATCCAGCCATGCGTAGCAAACGTCCGTCGCCACATTCACGATCTGGTAGAGCAACGCCCCGAGTATCACGACCGCGCGCACCACCGCCATGTCGGACGAGTGAATCGCATTCAGGCTCACGCTGCCCAGTCCCGGGATGCCGAAAAAGCTTTCGAGCATCAGACTGCCGGTAAACAGAAACGGCACCGACAGGCTGACGTATGTGACGATCGGAATCAGGCTGTTGCGCAAGACATGCCGGACCATGATCCGGGCGCCGCTCACCCCTTTGGCCTGCGCCGTGCGCACATACGGTTTGAAGACCTCATCAAGAATCGCGGCCCGGTAAAAACGCACGTCGCGCCCCAGCCCGCTGACGATGCCGATCAGAACGGGCAACACCAGATAGGCCGCTGACTCGAAGCCCCAGAGCGGAAAGAGCCTCGCCTTGAAAGCCAGCAGAAATTGACCGGCCAGCACCCAGACCACATAATTGACGCTCATCAACACCGTGGAGAGGATCAACACCGCGCGGTCGGTCACGCTGCCGCGCCAGGCCGCGCAGAGCAGCGCCAGCATCACGCCCACAAGCGTGCCGCCTGCCAGGATCGGGATCGTCAGCGCCAGCGAAGGGCCCACGCCCTCGCGCAGCACCTGCGCGACCGGCAGGCGGTGCTCGATCGACAGCCCGAAGTCGCCGCGCGCCAGGGCGGTCAGATAGTGAACGAACTGGGAGTCGAACAGGCCGCGGTTCCCTTTTTCGAGGCGCACGCGCGGGGCAGTCAATCCCTCTATATCGAGCGTCACCGCCGTCCACCCCTCGCGCACGGCAAACGTCAACGGCGCGGGACCGTCGACCAGCGCCTCGTCACTGACACCGGTCGCGCTCTCGCGCAGGCCAATCATCACACGGCCGGCATTCACCCGGTAGAGGCCGGCCGGCAACGCGTAGGTCAGCGGCAGCCGCAGCAGGGCGGATTCAGGCTGGCGCGCGAGCGTCGCGCGCGGCACGTCGCCCAGCGCCCTGATCCGCGACCAGCGGCCGACCAGCAGCGGCCGGTCGTATCCGTGGCGCGCGTCAAACGCGGCCAGCGCCTCGGACGACGCATTCTTGCCGAGCACCACTTCGGCCGGCGAGCCGCCCACGACATGAAAAAGCACAAACGTGAGGACCAGCACGCCGAACGTGGTCGGGATCATCTCCAACAGTCGTTTGAAGATGTATCGCTTCATTGTTCGAGGAACCCATAATCTCCGGCCGGCAAACCGTATTGCGCATGAAGCAACGTGATGCTGCGCGTCTCCTCAATGGCGAGGTCAGGGAACAGATCGTAAAAACGTTGAAAAGCCATCGTCTACCTCCTGTTTCACTGTTCACAATGCGGGCGGGGACGCCCGCGCTCCCGACTACGCTCCGCACAAAATCAGTGCGCCACACGCACCACCCCCCCGGACACTGGCTGAACCTGCTCGGCGACCAGCGTGCGCACGGAAGGATGCGTCATGCGGCGGTTGCATTCCAGCAGGGCCGGGTAAAGGTGCGGCTCGACGCCGCCGCTGCACCGGCGGATCGTGCGCGTGATCGTCACTTCCAGACGCCCGTCCTCCCGCGTCCCGGTCTGCACCGCGTAGTCCAGCGTGCCGAGCCCGTTGGGCAACGCCCACCGCATCGGCGCCGGCGCGACCGGCAGCCGCGTAAAGCCCTCCGGCAGCACGATCCGGCAGAGCAGTTCGGAGGTGTCGTTCAGCCCGATGAACAGCGGCTGCTCGCGGGTGTCGGCACGCAACGGGAAGAGCGCCCCCGCCACTTCCGGAATCAGCAGCGTCAACACGCCCTTCTCCACCGTGGCATAGTCGCGCGCCGTCGCCGAGAAGGTCAGGTAGCCGGGATAAGCCGCGGTTTCAACGGTCAGGTCGGAGGCGGGCGCCGCCGACTTGGCCAGCGCGCCGACACACTCCAGATGATGGCGCCGGAAATCTTCGGGCAGCATCTCGCGGTAGCGCTTACGGAACGGCCCAGCCTGCGTGCCGTAAAACCAGTTCGTGACCGTGATCCGCGCGCAACCTTGAGCATCCAGCTCAATCGTCCAGGCATCACGGCGGCGGTTTTTCAGATCCGGCGCGAGATCGATCGTCTGCACACGCCCTTTGAGCGTCAAAGCCGGTGCGCCGTCCAGTCCCGATGCCCCCAATTCGTCATACTGGTCGCCCTCGTTGAGGATGAGACGCTGCCCTTGGCAGGTCACGGCCACCACGAGATGATGATAATAACCAAGCTGCGGCACAGCGCGCGACGGTGCCGCGTACGGCGCGTGGCGCGTGGTGTCCTGGCTGGCCAGCAGAATCTCGGGATCGAATCCCACGGCATCCAGCATGGCGGCCAAAAGCAGCGCGCGATCGGCGGGATGGCCATACTGGTCGGCCAGCGTGCGGTCGGGCGAGGAGAGCGCCTCCAACGGCAGATCGAGGAAAGAGGGACCGGCCGGGCGGATGGTGCGCAGCACCTCGTCACGAATCGCCAGCAGGCGGGCGCGCGGGTCGCGGAGGCCTTTGACCAGCGCCTTGGCATGCCGGCGCGCGGCGCGGTCCTCATCCCCGGCGCGCGCCAGCGCACGCCGCAGCCGGCGCGCGTGCTCCTCCCAGTCGCCGAACGAGACATAAACAGTGGGCTTGAAAAAGTGCCAGGGCGGCAGCAGCTCTTCCGTGCGCATCGCGGGCTGCGCGGGTGCCTGCCAGGCGAGAGTGATGTGTGTGTCATTGGTTTGCGCCCGGAACGCCAGCGCCTCCGCATGGAACGTTTGCAGGGAAGGCCGCAACGTTTTCGGGAAGCGCAGGCGGTACGTCTCGCCCTGCACCGGCTCGACGCCGCCGAAGGCATGCGCATGACTGTAGAAGCAGGCGTTGGTCTGGGTAAAGCGCGTGGTCACGGTAATCACGCTGCCGGTCTCGACACCCGGCAGATTGGCGACCAGCGTTTTGCCGGCGGGATAACGCGGCGCCGCCCCGGCCCATGCCGCGTCCATGATATTGATCTCGTGCGGACTGACGCTATGCACGGTGCCGTTCAGGTTAGAGACGGTCGCGGCGACCACCTCCACCGTTTGCCAGACCGGATTGAAGGCGATCTTCAGCTCGGAACCGTTCTTCTTGCCGGCGTAGGTCAGAATTCGTTTGGACCACGTGCGCGTGGTGGTCCAGGCGCGGGGCGTCTCGATCGCCGTGTCGGTCACATCGCTCAGGATCTCAAGGTCAGGCGCGGTCTGAGATAAGGCCGTGAAGAGCGGGCGCGCGCGGCTGGCGGCTTCGATCTCCTGCAGGACAGTTTTCAATTCCAGATAGGCGGCGGGCGAGAACTCGGGGGTCTTCAGCAGATAGCGCAGCGTGCCCGTGAGGTCGGTGCCGCTGACCGTCTGCGCCAGCTCGAAGGACACTCCGGCGCGGTCAATGCGCACGGGCTGAGGCAAGGCGTGCACGGTGCCCAACCCTTCGGCGATGTGCAGCGTCACGCGCTCTTCGACGCCGCAGGTGATCCCGGTTTCCAGCGGATAGCGTCGCTCCTTCAGGCCGGTCTGGCCAATCACAAAGTTGGCATAACCGAGTGCCGTGCCCAGCCACGGCACCGTGATGAGATCCAGCCCGCTGCCGCGAACCGGGAAATCGGGCACGCGGCTCATGACGGTGACCGTCAGCGGCTGCTCGGTGTCCTGTAGGTCTTCAGGGGTGATGGCGCACGAAAGCACCTCGGCTCCGGCCAAGCGGCTTTTGAGCACGCCCTCGAAAAACTTACGGCGCTGATCCGGCTTCTGCCGGACAAAGAAACTGCGGTAGGCGTTATCGTTGATACCTTCCAGCACGAGGCGCGAGGTCAGCAGCAGCGAACCCGAGGCGTCCAGCGTGCCGTCGGTCTCGATGCGTGCCAGATTGTTTTCGGCCGGATAGACGTCCGACACGCGCAGCGTCTCCCCGTCGGGCTTGGCCACCAGATAGCTGCGGTTGCACAGGTAAGCAGGGAAAAGATCGCGCGTGTTTTCATCGGTCGGGTCCATCAGCAGGTAGCCGCCGTCCGGACGGTCGACCGCAGTGATAGCGTGGTTAAAAAAGGGAATCGGCACATCCGGGTCCATCCGCGCGCCGGCGTGGATGAGCACCGGATAGGCCGGAATGCCGGCCATCCGCAGCAGCGCGGCCAGCAGGGCGGCTTTGTCGCGGCAGACGCCATAGCGGTTGTTGAAAGTCACCGACACCGCATGCGGCTCATAGCCGGGCGCGGTCTCTTCGGTGGTGAGCCCCATGTAGCGGATCTGCTGCGAAACGAATTTGAAGATGCGGCGGATTTTATCGTCGCGCGTCGCGGCGCCCTCGACCAGCCGGTCGACGGTCTCCTGCATCTCGGGCGTGGTTTTTGCCAGGGCCGGTTCACAGAGTTTCCAGTACCAGCGCGAGACCGTGGGCCAGTCTGCAATGGTGCTGAGGATCAGGCGCTGCACCTGGGTGTGCAGCGGCGGCATGTCGGGTTCCGGGAACATCTGCGGCACGTCGCGCACCGTCCAGGTGTGCAGCGTGCGGCCGTCCGGCTGGCGGCTCTCGGCATACGCCACCGTGTTCGAAACCGGGGCGCGCAGCACACGATGGCGGATCGGGAGTTCGGGCGGAGCGGAGACGGCATACAGCAGGTTGACGATCGGCGAGTCGTACTCAAACACCGCATAGTCGGCCCAGGTGTCCGGCATACGCGCCTTGGTGGTGAGGCGGCAGGTCACCAAGTGGCAGAGGTCGCCGATCTCGAGGCCGGGCATTGAAAAACTCAAGATCTTGTTGCTTGGATCGTAGATGTTGGCGCCCATCTGGCCGGGTTCGGTCATGACGCGCGAATAGGCTTCCGGATCAATCGCGATCACGCGTCCATCCGGCTTGATGATTTCGGCCCGATACACAAACGACGTGCCGTAGTTGAGGTCGAACATCAGTTGATGCGAGGACGCGTCGCGCCGTCCCTTCTCGGTCAGGATTTTCGAATACTCGTCATCCCACAGTACCGACGTCCCGTCTTTTTCATAAATTTCAAGGACATGGTCGTCCACCAGCACCCGGTCGGCATCGGGAAAGCGCGCGGCAGTGACCGCGCGCGCGGCGGACACGACCGTTTCGCGCGCCAGCAGCAATCCTTCGGGCGGATTTTCAGCAGCGCCAACCGTCCGGGCCAAAACCGGCAGACAGAAGAGTGCGGCCGCGGAACAGAACCGCCTCCAGTTCGTCGTCAACATGCGTTTCATGGTGGCGTATTTAAGCACAAATACCGCCTGGACTCCAGTGGAGAGAGGGCATCCCGATCCCGCAAAATAAAAAAGACGACGAGCAGACTCGACGGGCGTCCGGAAAACCGCTAAGCTAAGTGCCCAATCGCGTGCATTGTCCCGATGACGAGTCGTCTCGTTTTCTCGCGGCATGCGTTGCGGCCCGAAAGGTCAGGTTCACATCTATGCGGCGTCAAGACATCGAAAAGGTGCTCATCATTGGTTCAGGCCCCATCATTATCGGTCAGGCCTGCGAGTTCGATTATTCCGGAACCCAAGCGTGCAAGGCGTTGCGCGCCTGCGGGTACAAAGTCGTTCTCGTGAACTCCAATCCAGCCACGATCATGACCGACCCGGTCATGGCGGACGCCACCTACATCGAGCCGCTCAATGTCGAACGCATTGAACAGATCATCGCCAAGGAGCGCCCGGACGCTCTGCTGCCGAATCTCGGCGGCCAGTCAGGGCTGAATCTGTCGTTGGAGCTGTCCAAAAAAGGGGTGCTGGACAAATACGGCGTGAAGGTCATCGGCGTGAACCTTGACGCCATCGAGCGTGGCGAGGACCGCCAGATCTTCAAGGACACCATGACGCGCTTGGGCATCGAAATGCCCAAGAGCGAGATCACCTACACCGTCGAACATGCCGAAGAGATCGCGGCGTCCCTCGGATATCCCGTGGTGGTGCGTCCCGCTTACACCATGGGCGGCACGGGCGGCGGACTCGTCTACAATGTCGAGGAGTTGCGCACCATCGTCCAGCGCGGGCTGGAGGCGTCTCTCACCCACCAGTGCCTGATCGAGGAGTCCGTGCTCGGCTGGGAAGAGCTTGAGGTCGAGGTTGTCCGCGACGCCAAGAACCAGATGATTGCGATCTGCTTCATCGAAAACATCGACCCCATGGGCGTGCACACCGGCGACTCTTTCTGTTCGGCGCCGATGCTGACCATCGAGGCGTCCGTACAGAACCGCCTGAAGGATTACGCCTTCCGAATCGTCGAATCGATCGGCGTGATCGGCGGCACCAACGTGCAATTTGCGCACGACCCCGTCAGCGACCGCATCGTCATCATCGAGATCAATCCGCGCACCTCGCGCTCGTCGGCCTTGGCCTCCAAGGCGACCGGATTCCCGATCGCCATGATTTCCGCCCAGCTTGCGAGCGGCATGACCCTGGACGAGATCCCCTACTGGCGCGACGGAACGCTCGAAAAGTACACGCCGTCGGGTGACTACATCGTGATCAAGTTTGCGCGCTGGGCTTTTGAAAAGTTCCGCGGCGTGCAGGACAAGCTCGGCACGCAGATGAAAGCGGTCGGCGAGGTCATGTCTATCGGCAAGACTTACAAGGAAACCTTCCAGAAAGCCATCCGCGCGTTGGAGAACGGACGCCACGGGCTCGGCTTTGCCAAGGATTTCAACCGCAAGTCGCTGGCCGAACTGCTGGAGCTGCTGCGCGACGCCACCAGCGAGCGTCAGTTCATCATGTACGAGGCGATCCGCAAGGGTGCCACCAATGAGCAGTTGTTTGAGCTGACCCGCATCAAGCACTGGTTCCTCCAGCAGATGCGCGAGTTGGTCGAGTTGGAAGAAAAGGTGTTGCAGTACAAAGGCGCCATGCCGAGCGACGAGCTGCTGGTGCAGGCCAAACGCGACGGTTTTTCTGACAAATACCTGGCCAAGATTCTCGGTATCAAGGAGAAAAACATTCGCCTGCGCCGCACCGCGCTGGGCGTGACCGAGACCTGGCATCCGGTGCCGGTCAGCGGCGTTGAAAACGCGTACTATTACTACTCGTCCTACAACGGCAAAACCGATGAAGTGCCCGTCTCCAAAAATGCTAAGAAGGTCATGATCTTGGGCGGCGGACCGAACCGTATCGGCCAGGGTATCGAGTTTGATTACTGCTGTGTCCACGCCGCTTTCGCGATGCGTGATGCCGGCTATGAAACCATCATGGTCAACTGCAACCCCGAGACGGTTTCCACCGACTACGACACCTCCGACAAGCTGTACTTCGAGCCGGTCACGCTCGAAGACGTGCTGCAGATTTACGAGCGCGAGAAGCCGGACGGCGTGATCGTGCAGTTCGGCGGTCAGACGCCGCTCAACATCGCGCGTGAGCTGGCCGACGCCGGCGTCAAAATTCTGGGCACCAGCATCGACTCCATCGACATCGCCGAAGACCGCGATCTCTTCCGTCACATGATGGAACGCTTGGAGATTCCGATGCCCGAATCGGGCATGGCTGCCGACATCGACGAGGCAGTCAAGGTCGCCAACGCCATCGGGTATCCGCTGATGATCCGTCCCTCTTTCGTGCTGGGCGGACGCGGCATGGAGGTGATTTACGACGAGCAGATGCTGAAGGAGTACGTCGACAAAGCGGTGGGCGTCACGCCCGACCGTCCGTTGCTGCTCGACCGGTTCCTGCAGGAGGCGCTGGAGTGCGAGGCCGACGCCCTTTCCGACGGCAAGGACGTTTACATACCGGCCGTGATGGAGCACATCGAGCTGGCCGGCGTGCATTCCGGCGATTCGGCCTGCGTCATCCCGCCGATTTCGATCCCCGAGAAACACCTCGACACGATCCTGGCCTACACGCGCAAGATCGCGCAAGAGCTCCATGTCGTCGGCCTGATGAACATGCAGTACGCCATCGAAAAGGACAAGGTCTACGTGCTGGAGGCGAACCCGCGCGCCTCGCGCACCGTGCCGCTGGTCTCCAAGGTGTGCAACACCCAGATGGCCCAGATCGCCACGCGGCTGATGCTGGGAACGCAGATCAGCGAACTCGGGCTCAAGCCGAAGGTGATCCCGCACTTCGGGGCGAAAGAGGCGGTCTTTCCGTTCGACAAGTTCCCGGAGGTCGATCCGGTGCTGGGGCCTGAAATGCGCTCGACCGGCGAGGTGCTCGGCCTGGCTTCGACGTTCGGGCTGGCCTACTACAAATCGCAGGAGGCCGCCAACGCCAAGCTGCCGACGGAAGAAGGCACGGTGCTCATCAGCCTTTCGGAAAAAGATCCCGCCGCCGCCAAAGCGGCCAAGGAGTTCGTGAAGCTGGGCTTCAAGCTGGTCGGCACGGAGGGCACGATCCGCTGGTTGGCCGAAAACGGCATTGTGGGCGAAGTGATCCACAAAATCAACGAAGGGCGCCCCAACGTGCTCGATGCCATTGTCAACAGGCAGGTCAGCCTGGTGATCAATACGCCGTCCGGCCGCCGCGACGCGCGCGCCGATGACGCCTCGATCCGCAAGGCGGCGTTGAAATACAAGGTGCCTTACCTGACGACCGTCGCGGCCGCCGTGGCCAGCGCCCAAGGGATCCGCGCCGCGCGCGACAGCGCTGGCGGCGTGAAGTCCATTCAGGCCTACCACGCCGACATCCGCTGAGTGATCCTTGCGATCACGATGCCTCGGTCGCTCAGCCGGAATATTCCGGCTGAGCGCATCCCCTCGCGCATGGGTTGTAT
>JAQUEX010000062.1 GCA_028684935.1 Kiritimatiellia bacterium
TGTCGAACTCCAGCATCACGGGGCCTTCACCCTTGCGGCACAGCTCGGCCGCGCGGCGCATGGCGTCCATGCAGGCGAGAATGTCCATGCCGTTGATCACTTCGGCGTGCATGTTGTTGTCCGCGAAACCCGCCGCGCGGCGCGCGACCGTGCAGACGCCCGCGACCTCGCCGTCCACGCGCCCGGTGAAGCCGTAGTGGTTATTGATGATGGCGTAGACGATCGGCAGGCCAAAGGGATGCTTGGCGTAGGTGGGGTCAGTGAACTGGCCCATGGCGGCCCAGTTGAGCGCCTCCAGCACGACGCCGTTGGCGTAGGCGCCGTCGCCCGCGAAGCAGCAGGTGACCTTGCCGTTTTTGAAATAGCGCGAGCTGATCGCCGAGCCGGTGGCGATCGGCACGCCGCCGCCGACAATCGCGTTGGCGCCGAGGTGGCCGGCCTTGAAGTCCGCGATGTGCATGCCGCCGCCGCGCCCCTTGCAGTAGCCGTCCTCTTTGCCGAACAGCTCGGCGATCGCGCGGTAGACATGGTGCTCCAGCGCGGCTTCGATCAGCTCTTTGCGCTTGGTGGCGCCGCAGGCCGGGACGCGGGCCTTCAGCTCGTCCACGCTCATGCCGCGGATGGCGGCGCACCCTTTGGCCAGCGAGTCGCCGTGGCCGCGGTGGGTCGAGGTGATCTGGTCGTCATAGCGCATGGCTGAACAGCAGCCGACGGCCGTGGCCTCCTGTCCGATCGAAACGTGCGTGGGACCGCGGTATTCGTATCCCTTGCAGGAGTCGTACGCGCCGGTGCGCAGCTTGACGATCATCTCCTCAAACTCGCGGATCATCAGCATGTCTTCCAACACGTCGACGGTTTGCGCGGACGTAAGCGTACCGGCGGCGAGTTCCTCTTTCAGCGAGCCCTTGTACTGGTAGGCGGGAATCTTGCCGAGCGCGTGGGTGGTCGGCTTGAACTTCGGTTTCAGTGTGCTGAGGTAATTGTTGGTGGCCATGGCGGTCGTGTCTTTCGGTTAGTATGGGTTAAACAAGAAGGGTTTCGACTCCGGCGCGTTGGAACGCCTTCCGCTCGGCGGGAGGCATCTGTTTGTCAGAGATTACGGTGGAGAGCTGGCTGATCGTGCCAAACCTCACGAAGCTCGTCTTGCCGAACTTCGAGCTGTCGGCCAGCAGTACGGTGCGCGAGGCGCGCGCCATGGCCTGCTCTTTGGTGTAGGCTTCGGCGGGATCGGTGGTGGTCATGCCCTGCTGGGCCGAAACGCCGATGGTGCCCATGAAGGCGATGTCGAGATGCATCTGGTCCAGCACCGCGCGCGTGAGCGGGCCGACGAACGTCTGGCTGAGCAGGCGGCACTCGCCGCCGGTCAGGATCATGCGGGGGCCGCCGTTGCTGAAGATCTGCGACACGCGCAACGAGTTGGTGACGACGGTCAACTGCTTGAGCGGGATGAGCAGGCGCGCCAGCGCGACGATCGTGCTGCCGCCGTCGAGATAGACGATGTCGCGCGGGCGGATGAGCGCGAAGGCGGCCTCGGCGATGCGCTGTTTCTCTGGCGCGGCCATAGCGGTCTTGTCGTCGAACAGCGGCTCCTCGGCACGCCGCTCCGGTGCCATCGCGCCGCCGTGGATGCGTCGCAGTTCGCCGGACGTCTCGAGCGCGGCCAAGTCGCGCCGCACCGTGGCGGCGGAGACCCCCAGTTCGGCGGCCAGTTCCTCAACGCGCAGGATGCCGCGTTCGCGCACGAGGTCGCGCAGCTTGCGCCAGCGGACTTCAGCCAATTCTTTGGATGCGGTTTCGCTCATTCGCGTTCACTTTTGCTCGTAAACGCTCATAGTTAATCAGAAATGCGCATCATGCGCAAGGCGAAAAAGCCGAGCGCCCATCAGGAGCGGTAGTTGGGCGCTTCCTTGATGATCTTGACATCGTGCGGGTGGGCCTCGCGCACGCCCGCGTTGGTGACGCGGTAGAAGTAGCCGTCGCGCTTCATCTCGGCGATGGTGCGGGCGCCGCAGTAACCGAGCGACGACCGCAGGCCGCCGCAGAATTGGGTCATGATCTTCTTGACCGAGCCGGCTAGAGGAACGATGCCCTCGATGCCCTGCGGCACGAGGTCATCCTCTTTGACGTTGTCTTGGTCATAGCGCTGTCGGCTGCCCTTACCCTCTTTCATGGCGGCGAGGCTGCCCATGCCGCGGTAGACCACGTAATGGCGGCCTTCGTGGATGATCTTCTCGCCCGGGCTCTCCTCGGTGCCGGCCAGCAGCGAGCCGAGCATCACGGTGTCCGCGCCGGCGACCAGCGCTTTGGGCACGTCGCCGGAGTGGCGGATGCCGCCGTCGGCGATGATCGGGATGGCGCCGCCGACCGCCTGCGCCGCGTTGTAGACGGCGGTGATCTGCGGGATGCCGACGCCGCACACGACGCGCGTGGTGCAGATCGAGCCGGGGCCGATGCCGACTTTGACGGCATGGGCGCCGGCCTTTTGCAGGGCCAGCGCGCCTTCGGCGGTGGCGATGTTGCCGCCGATCACGTCGATGTCGGGATAATGCTTGGCGATCCAGCCGACCATGTCGAGGATGCCCTTGCTGTGGCCGTGGGCGCTGTCGACCACCACCACATCGACCTCTTCGTCCGCGAGCATCGCCATGCGGTCGTGGTCGCCGGCGCTGACGGCGGCGGCCACGCGCAGGCGGTAGCGCGAATCGCGGGTATAGAGCGGCTGGGCGTTCTCCACCAGTTCCAGGACATCGGTAAAGGAGTAGAGGCCGACCAGCCGTCCGTCACTGTCCACGAGGGGCAGCTTACCGATCTTGTTCTCCATCATGTTGGTGTAGGCCTGTTCCAGCGTGGTGTCGGGCGCGGCCGTGATCACGCGCGTGGTCATGACCTCGGACACGCGCGTCGCGCTCTTCTTGGCGAAGCGGATGTCGCTGGAGGTCACGATGCCTGCGAGGCGGTCTTGGTCGTCAAGAATCGGAAAGCCGCTGAACGAGAGGTGGTGCTCTTCGCGGTACTGCTGAATGTAGGCCAGGGTGTCGGTGTTGTGGAAGGCGACCGGCTTCATGATCAGGCCGTTGAGGTGGTGCTTGACGCGGCGCACGTGCTGGGCCTGGATCTCGGGCGGCAGGTTTTTGTGGATCACGCCGATGCCGCCGAGCATCGCCATGGCGGTCGCCATGCCGGCTTCTGTCACCGTGTCCATCGCGGCGCTGACAAATGGGATGTTGAGGGTAATGCGGCTGGTCAGCCGCGCGGCGAGCGTGGTCTGGTCTGGAAGAAAGTCGGCGTACCGGGTGACCAGCGTGACATCGTCGAAGGTCAGCCCTTCGAACGGGAACTGTTTCATGAAAGCGGCAACTTGAGCGTTTACGTGCATCGATGACCTCCGAACCCTTTCGCTTTCCCGTTATTATATAGCCGATCCTGACGGGATTTGCAATCCCGTTCGTGTTGACGTGCGGTATTCGTTCGGTATTCTCGTGTTTCCGCCAAAGCGAGAACGCCGCCCCCGCTCAGGCAGGGACGGCGTTCAAACAATGGACCGCGTCCGGGCGCTTACTTCGCGATGACCTTGGCCATCTCCAGCACCTTGTTGGAATAGCCCCACTCGTTGTCGTACCACGCCACGATCTTGACGAAGGTCGAGTCGAGCATGATGCCGGCTTCGGCGTCGAAAATCGAGGTTTTGGCCTCACCGCGGAAATCGGTCGAAACCACCTTGTCTTCGGTGTAGCCGAGGATGCCCTTCAGCTCGCCGTCAGCGGCCGCCTTCATCGCCGCCTTGACCGCCTCATAGGAGGTCTCTTTCGCGAGCACGGCCGTCAGATCGACCACCGACACGTCGGAGGTCGGCACGCGGAACGCCATGCCCGTGAGCTTTTTGTTCAGCTCGGGGATCACCTTGCCGACCGCCTTGGCCGCGCCGGTGCTCGACGGGATGATGTTCTCGAGGATGCCGCGTCCGCCGCGCCAATCCTTCTTGGAGGGGCCGTCCACCGTCTTCTGCGTCGCCGTGGCGGCGTGCACCGTGGTCATCAGGCCTTTGACGATGCCGAAGGTGTCGTTCAGAACCTTGGCGACCGGCGCCAAGCAGTTGGTCGTGCAGGAGGCGTTCGAGATGATGGTCTGGCCGGCATAGCTCTTGTGGTTCACGCCGTAGACGAACATCGGGGTGTCGTCCTTCGACGGCGCCGACATGATCACCTTCTTCGCGCCCGCCTTGATGTGCGCTTCCGCCGTCTCTTTCGTCAGGAAGAGGCCGGTCGACTCGACCACGATGTCGGCGCCGACTTCATTCCACTTCAGCGCGGCCGGATCCTTCTCGGCCGTCAGGCGGATCTTCTTGCCGTTCACGATCAGGTTATTGCCGTCAACCGCCACCTCGCCCTGGAAACGGCCGTGAACCGAATCATACATCAGCATGTACGCCAGATAATCGGGGTCCAGCAGATCGTTGATGCCGACGATCTCGATCTCGTCCGAGAAGTTCTTGATCGCCGCGCGGAACACCATACGGCCGATACGGCCAAACCCATTGATACCAACCTTGATCGCCATTTTTTTACTCCTTCGCTGTTTTAAGGACAACAGAGACGGGCCTCGCCGACCCAGCCATGCCGGAACCCGCCGCGCCTTCCGGCCGTTCATCCGGGAAAAGAGCCTGCGCCCCTTGCATGATTGGCGAAATAGGATACGCATTCCCCGCCCGGCCGTCAACCGGGAAATCGGAGAAATCGATATTCCCCCATCGATTCAGAATGGCGCTTTACAGCCTCCCCTCGCGCGGGTAAGCTACCGGACACACCATGAAAAAAGGCCGCACCCGTGATTTCCAGACCGCCTACCACCCGCCCGGCCGCGACGCCCTGATCTGGGGCGTGCGCGTTCTCGACGCGGGCTTCGAGGCCTTCCCGCCCGGCAAGCCCTACCCCTCCAAGGAGCACCACCCCGCCCCCTACCTCTACGATTGGGAAAAAGGGCGCGTCTTTTCTGAATACCAGCTTCTGGCCATCACCCGCGGCAGCGGCATCCTCGAAACCGCCACCTGCCCCCACCTCGCGCTCCAGGCCGGCGACCTCTTCATCCTCTTCCCTGGCGAATGGCACCGCTTCCGCCCCGACCCCGCCACCGGCTGGGATGAAAACTTCGTGGGCTTCGACGGCGACTACGCGCGCCACCTGATGCACGCCTTCTTCGCGCCGGGCGAGCCGATCCTGCGCGGCGCCGCCACCGGCGAAACGGTGTCGCTGATCCGCAAGATCGTCCACCAGGTCGGCGACACCTCGCCTGAAACCGCACCACTGGTTTTCGCCGACATGATCACCCTGATCACCCGCCTCGTGCTCTTTAACCGCGTGCATGCCTCCAGCGAATGCCGCGCCGCGCGCCTCAAAATCACGGCGGCTCGCGAGCAGATCATCGAGCACGCCTTCCAGCGCATCGATTTCCGCGGCTTGGCCGCCTCCCTCGGATTGAGTTACACCGTGTTCCGCCGCCTGTTCCAGAAGGAAACCGGACACGCTCCGCTCGCCTATCAGCTTGAGACCCGCATCAATCGGGCGCGCGTGCTGCTGCAGCAGACCGACCTCTCGATCACCGAGATCGCCCAGCAGACAGGCTTCTCGAACGTCTTCTATTTCTCGAAGATGTTCTCCAAGCGCGCCGGCCAGACGCCCACCGCCTGCCGGCAAGCCCCTCGCACGCGCGAGCGCGCCCGTCCCTCCTTTTTGTGACCGCTCAACCGTCCGACGCGCGCGCTAGCGGTTGTCGGCCACGCCCAGCACCGTCTCCATCAGCTCGATCAAGAGCGGAATCAGTTGCTTCTTGCGCGAGAGGATGTCGCGGCACCGGAAAACGCCGGCATCCACCTGCGGGAAGGCGATTTTCTTGATGAACGTCTCATCGCCGTCGATCAGCAGCAGCGAGCTGAGCGACGTGATGTCGGTGATCATCAGGGCCGCGAAATAAAGGCTTTCCTCGGCACGCCGCTGGCGCAGGGCCGTCAACAGCTCGCCCTTGCGCACCAGCAGGTCGTCGGTCGCGCTGACCTCGACCTGGCTGACGGCAAAGCGCTGGCCGCACGCCGCGTAGGCCTTGGAATCCATGCCGATGATCTCGCCGACCGGCAGATCGGCAACCTTGCGGGCATTACTGAAAATCTCGCGCCCGAACGCTTCGATGTCCAGATTCACCAGCCCGGCCAGGTAATCGGCCATCTCGCGGTCGGTCTCGGTGGCAGTCGACGAGCGCAGCATCAGCGTGTCGGTCAAAATGCCCGCAAGCAGCAGCGCCGCCACGCCGGGGGTCAGCACCGCCTTCTGCTCGATGTACATGCCGGCCACAATGGTGGCGGTCGCGCCGACCACGCGGTTGATGAAGGTGATCGGGTAACGGGTGGAGAAGTTGCCCAAGCGGTGGTGGTCGATGATCTCCAGAATACGGTAGTTCTCCAGCCCCTCGACTGCCTGCCCCATCTCATTGTGGTCCACCATGATGATGTCGATGTTCGGCTCGGCGATCAGGTCGCTCTCTGAAAAAATGCCGACCACCACGCCCGCATCGTCGACCACCGGCAGGCACCGCGACGGCGCGGCGGCGAGCTGGTCGCGCACGGCGCGCACGTAGCTGCCCGCGGCCACCGGCTTGGCAGCCTCGTCCGCCATGGTCATGACCGGCGTCGAATACAGGATCAGAAAGGCGGTGGACGAGGTGTCGTACGGCGAGATCATCACCGTGACGCGGCGCGCCTCGGCCAGCTCGCGCAGCCCTTTGGCCAGCGGCATGCCATTGGTGATGATCACGGCGCGCGCCCCGCTTTCGATGCTGAAACGCTGAATGTCCTCGCGGTCGCCGGTGAGCACCAGCGCGTTGGCCGGAATCTCGTTCTCCAGATGCTGCCGGAACGACTCGAACGAGGAGCCCGCAACCAGAATGCGCGACCGCGCCACCTCGGCCCCGCCGAAAGTCACGACCGGCTGCGCCTGGAGCGTCTTCAACAGCAGATCCATGCTGACGGGAATGATCGCCTTGCGGTGGGGGTTGATCTTCCGGGTGATGTTGCTGGCAAAGGCGTTGTGGTGCAGCACCGCCCGGTAACGCCCCTGCACGTCGACCACCGGCAGGATACTCACCTTCTCCCGCTCCATCGTCTCCAGCGCATCCCAGAGCGCCTCCGACTCAACGGCCGTCACCGCCCCATCCGACAGAAAGTAGCCGACCTTCGGCACCAGGTCCGGCACAAATTCCGGCGGGGGGATGTTGAACCGGTCAAGAATGTACTCGGTCTGCGGCGTCAGTTTCCCCGCCCGCGCCGCATGGCACTCGGCCAGCCCTTTCTGGCGTTTCAGCTCCGCGTAGGCGATCGCCGAGACAATCGAATCGGTGTCGGGATTCCGGTGCCCGATGACATAGGTCTTTCTCTTCATGCGCGTCGCATCATACGCCATGTCCTCCCGAAAAGCCAGAGCGGAGCGCCCATTCACTAAACGCCGCATGACAACCTTCCTGACAAACTGTTGCCGCTTTGAGGGTGTACCGTATACAATGTTCAGCCACTGAGCGAATGGGAAAGTGATGTCGAGACACACGGCGCCGAGCGCGCCTGCCGCCAAGCTTGCCTGCCGAAAAGCCACAGGAGATGATGATGACTGCTCAATTCAACGTCGCCCGCTGCGTGCCACGCTTGGCTGAAATTTTTCACGCATGACCTTTCTTCTCTATACCGTTCTTGTCCTTTTGCTCCTGACGCTCGCGCTCCTCGCCTGGCTGGTGGTGCGCACAGGCCGCGACACGCCCGACCGTGACGCGCTGATCCGCCTGCAAACGCGCGAGACCGATTTCCAAGCGACGTCCCGCCTCCTGCAGGAGCGTACGGACCGGCTCGAAGCGCTGCAGATCGAGAATGCCCGACTGGCCGCCGAACTCGACCACGAGCGACGCGCCGACGCAGAAAAGGTGCGGCTGCTGAAGGATGCCGAGGCGCGGCTCAAAGCCGAGTTCGAAAACCTGGCGAACCGGATCTTCGAGGACAAAGGCCGCGCGTTTACCGAGCAGAACCGCGAACGCATCTCCAGCCTGCTTCAGCCGCTGCGGGAACAGCTCGATGGCTTCAGGAAACGGGTCGACGAGGTGCATAAGGACGGCACCGAGCAGTCCGCCCGCCTGCTGGAACAGGTGCGGCAGCTTCAGACGCTGAGCAACAAGGTCAGCGACGAGGCCAACCATCTGGCACGCGCCATCAAAGGCGACGCCAAGCGCCAAGGCGATTGGGGCGAGCTGATCGTCGAGCGGCTGCTGGAGGCCTCCGGCCTGGAGAATGGACGCGAGTACGAGGTCCAGCCTGTGTTGCGCGCCGAAAACGGCGCGGCGCAGCGTCCGGATTTCGTCGTCCACTTGCCGGGCGGCAAATCGGTCATTGTGGATGCGAAGGTCTCGCTCACCGCCTACGAACGTTCCTGCAACGCCGAAAGCGACGAGGAGCGGCGCGCCGCACTCGCCGCGCATGTGCAGTCGGTACGCCGCCACATGACCGAACTGCGCGACAAGAATTACACCGCGCTGCTGGGCAACCGCACGCTCGATTTCGTGCTGATGTGCGTCCCGCTCGAACCCGCCTACCAGACCGCGCTGCAGGCGGAGCCCGGCCTGCTCTATGAACTGGCCCAGAGCCATGTCGTGATCACCGGACCGGCCACCCTGATGATCACGCTCAAACTGATCGCTCAGATCTGGCGGCGCGAGAACGAAAACCGCCACGCCGAGCAGATTGCCGACCGCGCGGGGCGGCTCTACGACCAGGTCACGCTGATTGTCGAAGCGATGGCGGCCGCCAAGAAAAATCTCGGGGATGCCGCGCAATGCTTCGACCTGGCCCTCTCCCGCCTGCAGGGCGGCCGGGGCAATCTGGTCGGCCGCGTCGAGACGTTGCGCAAGCTCGGCGCCAAAGTCAACAAGCCCCTGCCGCCGTCTGTTCTCGACCAGGCCCTGACGGACGAGGCGTGAGCCCGGCCGGCACCCGATGACGTTTTCCTTCGTGAGTTCCGGCGCACGATCCGTTAAACTGACTCATCATTTTAATTGGGGGGGACAAGCATGATGATGACAGATTCCGCATCGCAACCCGCGCTCGCCATCACGGGGATGGGGGCAGTCACGCCTTACGGCGACGGCGTTGACACGCTCTGGAGCGCCTTGCTGCGCGGCGACTCCGCGATCTCGGCGATGGATCTTTTTGACCTTGGCGGCATCGCCTGCACGCGCGCCGGCGTGATCCGGAACTACATGCCGCCCCCGGGATTCACGCACGGTGCGCGCGCCTCGGGTTTTGCGGCGGGCGCCTGCCGGGAGGCCTTGGCACACGCCGGTCTGCTCGACGATCCCGCCGCGCTCGCCGCGACCGCGCTGATCACCGCCTCAAACTTTGCCGACATCGATGCCGGCGAGCCCGCGCTGATTCCCGCCGGCCGCGCCGGGCACCAGCCCGCGGCCGGCGCACACTGCGCGCATGCGGCGCCCGCCGACGCGCTGGCCGAAGCATTCGGGCTCGGCGGGCTGCGTATCGCGCTTTCGCTTTCGTGCGCCTCCGGTGCCGCAGCGGCCGCCACGGCCGCCAACCTGATCGCGGCGGGCCGCGCACAGCGCGTCTTGATTGTCGGATACGACGCGCTTTCGCGCTTTGCGTGGAGCGGCCTCTGTTCGCTGCGCACGATGACCAAGGACGCCGTGCGCCCCTTTGATGCCGCGCGCAGCGGAACGATCTTTACCGAGGGCGCCGCCGCCCTGGTGATCGAGCAGGCCGATCTTTGCACCGCCCGGGGTGCGCAACCGCTGGCCTGGCTGTGCGGCTGGGCCTCCGGCAACAACGGCCACCACATGACCGCGCCTGCGCCGCGCGGCGCAGGCTCCACCGCAGTCATGCGCGCCGCGCTGACCTGCGCGGGCCTCACACCGGATGACGTCGACCACATCAATGCGCACGGCACCGGCACCAAGCCCAATGACAGCACCGAGACCCAGGCGATCGAAGATCTGTTCGGCCCGCGCGCCGCAGCCATCCCGGTCACGTCCGTCAAAGGTCTTCTGGGGCACATGCTCGGCGCGGCCGGCGCGGTCGAACTGATCGTCTCGGCGCTCTCGCTGAAGCACGGGCTCATTCCGCCCACCGGCAACCGTGACACGCCGGACCCCGAATGCGCGCTCGACATCGTTACCGCGCCGCGCACTCTGCCGCTTGAGTGTGTCCTCTCCAACTCCGCCGGTTTTGGCGGCTGCAATGCGGCTGCGGTGCTCACGCGCCAGCGTCCCGCGCCGCATCCGCCTGCCCGCAGTCCGCAGCCGCCCTCGGTTCTCATTACCGGACTGGGTGTCGTCAGCGCGCTCGGCCTGGACGCCGAAGAAACCGCTTCGGCCTGCGCAGAGGGCGAACCGGCCCTGTTCCCACTGACCTGTGTCGCGCTCCCGGATCGCGCCGACACGCCACTGGTAGGCGAAGTCCCCGACGTGGATCTCGCCGCGTGCGGTGTTGCGCCCAAGGCCTATCTCGACCGCGCGAGCCAGCTCTTTCTAGCCGCCTGCGGCATGGCCTTCCGTCAGGCCGGCGTGACGGCTGACACCCTGACCGGCATGCAGGCCGGCATCATGGCCGGCACGGCCTGGGGCTGCCCAGCCACGGCCGAAACCTTCTTTGCCGACTACATCCTCAAAGGCCCGCGCCTGGTCAAGCCGTTCCTGTTTCCCCATGCTTATGCCAACACGGCCGTCAGCCTGGCCGCGATGGAATGGGCGCTGAAAGGTCCTCATGAAAATGTGGTCACGCGCGCGACCGCCGCCGGCATCGCGCTGGTTGAAGCCTTCGACCAGCTTCGCGCGGGCCGGGCGCCGTTGATCGCCGTCTGCGGCGCGGACGCGCTCTCCGCCGTGGCCCTGAACGCGCGGCATGCCGCAGGCGACCCTGCGCCGATGGGCGAGGCCGCGGCCGCACTGGTGCTTGAGCGCGAGGACACCGCCGCCGCACGGGGTGCGCGGCCGCTCGGCCGGCTGCTGGGCTGCGGTCTGGCACCGACGCCGGAAAACGCGCTCCACGCGGCGCTGTCGCAGGCCGGAGTGCCCCGCGACGCGCTGCGCGCCGTCTACGTCAATGCCGCCGCGCGCGACGCGGCCGAAGCCGGCCTGCCCGGCACGCCGGCGATTGAGCCCGAACGCCTCTGCGGCGATGTTCAGGGGGCGACTTCCGCCCTGCACCTGGCGCTGGCGCTGCTGGCACCCGACGAAGGTCCCGCACTGATCTTGACCGTTGAGCCTGACACCTGCGTGGCGCTTGTCGTCGAGCGCGCATGACGAGGAAACGCGACGGATTCGGCCCTCTCAATAAGATTATGCCGGTGATGCGTGATGCGGCGCGGGCACGATCACCGAAAGCGCTTTCGGGCGTACGGTGATCGTCACCGGCGTGGCACCAATGATGTCACCGTCTGCCTGCACGGCCATCGGGGTTTCACTGTGGATGGAAACGCTGCGTTCGGCCGGCAGTTCGTGGATGATGCGGTTGACGTGGCGCGGGAAGATACTGCGCAGAACGTAGTACCACGGGTATTCAATCGCCACCTTCATGCAGATGATGCAGACGTCCACCTGACCGTCATCGGCCCGGATTTCCGGGCCATTGGGATGCAACACGCGAGCCAGCGTGCCGCAATTCGAGATCAGCACATCCGTCGCGTCGTACGTGCGCGGCGCGCCGTCGATAGCAATCACCAGCCGCTGCGGTTTCGCCTGCAGCACCTTCCAGACCGCCGTTCCCACATACGCGGTACGGCCGAAAAGGCTTTTCCCCAGACGTGACGTGCGGTCGATGACTGAGGCGTTGATCCCCACCCCGGCGTTGAGCAGATAGGTGCGGCCGTTGATCAGCATGGCATCGATGGGACGGAGCGCGTGCGGCCCGGCGACAAGCGCCACGGCCGCTCGGACGTCGAGCGGGATGCCGAGCTCCCGCGCGACCAGGTTGCCGGTCCCGGCCGCCACGATGCCAAGCGGCACCGGCGCACCGGCCAACGCGTGCGCCACGGCCGAGACCGTGCCGTCCCCGCCCACCGCCACCACGCTGTTGACGCACCCGATTCGTGTCCCGACCATCTCAGCAATCGAAGAGTCCGGCTTCAGCTCAACGATCTCACACTCCGCGCCGCACGTCCGTTCAGACTCATGAATCGCCGCGCGCAGGGTCTCGCGCACATCAACAGACACCGTTGGCGCCACAATGAAGAGGAGCTTCATGTGCATACCATAGCACACCTGAGGAGCTTATGCGCACACTCATTTGCGCGCGGCAAGATAGGCGCGGGCAGCTTGGCAGCACACCGCGACGCCGGGATCATCGCTGAGCGTCTGCAGGAAAGCCTCGCGGAATTCCAACGCCTTGCGTTCGGCGGCCAGGCGGCAAGCCGTCGCGTAATGAAGGCCGCCGATCAGCCACCCCACCTGGATCAGGATGAAATCAGCGAGCGTGCGGATCCAAGTATAGCTGACCGAGTGACCTTGCCGGATCGCCTCCACCACGTTGGGGGACGGCGCGCCTTTGACCTGCAGGCCCCAGGCGATCTCCGGATTGCGTTCGAGCGAGCCATCGGTGACCGCCCGCTCCATGACGCGGAAGATGTCGAGCTTGTCGGCATCGCGCACCAGATGGGCGAACCGCGCAACCCGCGCGGGAGCCGCAACCGGCACCGCGCGCCGGTTATGCAGCGCCACGGTTGCCAGCACCAGGTTGCATGCTTCGGCCGGCAGACCGTCCAGCCAACGCTGCTCCTGGATGACGCGCACACCGTGCGCGGCATGATCGACCGACCTCGAATCCTGAAACGTGCCGAATTCGCTAAACTGCGCATACCGTCCGGTGTCGTGCAGCAGCGCGCAGGCCTCGCCCAACACGCGTGACGGCTCATCCCACGCCTCGCCCGCCATGATGCACCGCGCATCCCGCACCACGCCCTGCGTGTGCTCGAGTTTGAGGCGCAGCATGTCCGGCAGCGCACCGTCGGCAACACGAAACGTGTCCACGTAGGCGTGATATTGGCGGGTCAGATGGACTAGAAAATCAGACGTCATGGTCGTCTCAGAAATAGCCGCCCTTGTCGGTTATTTCTTTAACGGTCTCGCCGTTAGCGACCCAGCCGAAGATTTTCTTCTCGTTCTCGCGGATCTCCTCGGCGCGCAGCAGCACCTCGTAGGCGATGTCGCGCGGCACGCAGACCACGCCGTCGCAGTCTGCGAAGATCACGTCCCCGGGCTTGATCACCACGTCGCCGATTTTGATCGGGATCTGGTAATGCGTGATCAGGCAGCGACCGAGGGAACCGTTGGGAATGCGGTACTTGTAGTAGACCGGGAAGGGTTTCTCAAGAATCTGCTTGGTGTCGCGGATGCCGCCATCGATGCAGGCGGCCTTGACGCCCTTGCCGTAGGCGGTCGCCGTCATGACGCCGCCCCAGAGCGTGGCGCGCTCGTCGTTCGAAGTGTCCCACACGACAAAATGGTTCGCGCCCATCTCGTCGAGCATCTGGCCGCGGAAGGTCATCTCGCCGGTGATCTTGACATTCGGCGCGCTCTTGACGGTAAAGGCGATGCCGGCCACCGTGTCGCTGTCACGCAGCGGGCGCAGATGGCCCGGCAGCGACTGATCGAGCAGGGCAAATTCGCGCAACACATCGCTGATCGCGCCGGTGTAGAGCTGTTCGTAACGGGCCAGCAGCTCCTCCACAGGAACCGGAAACTCTTTCTTAGAGACGCTCTCGCGCACCGCGATCAGCCGCTCCAGTTTCATCATCTTCGCTTCTTTCTGAAGCATGCCCTCTTCACTCTTCTCTTCCATACCGCTTCCCTTCCAAACTGTAAACCAGAAAACAAAAAAACCGAAACCGGGAACGCTCAACGTTCAACGCTCAACGCTCAACCAGAAGCCCTACGCAATGCCCATGCCGCCGTCCACGCGCAACGTCACGCCTGTAATATAACGCCCCGCAGCCGAGCAGAGCAAGACCGCCGCGCCGGCCGCGTCTTCCGGCAGCGCGAAATCACGCAGAGGGATGCCGGCGCGAACCTTTTCGGCGTAAACGGGGTTGTTGAGCGCTTCAGCATTGCGGTCGGTCGCGAAGACGCCGGGGCAAAGGTTGTTGACCGTGACGCCGTCCGCGCCGCACTGCTTGGCCAGATTGCGGATAAGATTTTCGAGAGCCGCCTTGCTGGCCGCATAGATCGGCATGTCCGGATGGGGCTTCACCTCCTGGACGCTGCCGACCGAGATCAGGCGTCCCCAGTGTTGTTGGCGCATAGCGGGATAGGCGAGCTGAAACAACTGGTACGTCGCATGGAAATTCACCTGCATCTGGAGCAGCGCCTCGGGCTCCGGCACCTCCAGCCAAGGACGTCGCACCTGGACCGAGGCGTTGGCGATCACGATGTCCGGCGCGCCGATCGCGGCCGACGTCGCCGTGAACAGCGCCCGGGCGCAGCCCGGTTCGCCGAGGTCGCCGGTCACCGCCGCACTCGCCGGAGAAACGGCACGCACATCGGCGAGCGACTGGTCAAGCGCGTCGCTTGCGCGCACGCCGTGAACAGCGACCGTCGCACCGCACTCCGCCAAAGCGCGGGCGATCGCCCGTCCGATCCCGCGCGCCGAACCGGTGATCAGTGCGCGGTGCCCCTCCAAAGAAAAGGCCTCTCTCACGCTGTTTGTCTGCTTCATGCTTTTGATCCTTCGTAGTCTTTGTTAAAGAACAGGGTACACGCTGCCAGAATGATCACGCCGCCCAGCAGATACGACACCGAGAGCGAGGCGAGTCCGAAAGACAGGCCAAAACGCGATTTCAGATAGCCCAGCACCGTCGGCGAGAACGAGCCGACCAGAAAGGCGAACGAGAGCATCAGGCCGGTCGCGGTGGCACGGTACTGCGGCTTGATCACATCAAAGAGCGAGGCGAAAAGATTGGAGTCGTAGATGCCGCGGAAAAGTCCGAAGAGACCGAGCATCGCAAAGCAGAACCACTCGGAGGAACCGTGGGTCATCAGATAGATAAAGGGCGCACCCAGCAGCAAACCCAAAATATTCGCCTCAAAGCGGATGGTCTTGCGGCGAGCGGCCAGGCGGTCGGTCAGGCGCCCTCCCGCCATGACGCCGATGAAAGCACACACAAAATGGAAGAAAACAGCCGAAAAACCAGCCTTTTCCGGCGTGAAGCCGAACTTCTCAATGAGGAATGTCGGCGTCCAGGTCTTGAAGCCGACATCGACATAGACCATGCAGCCGAACGCCACCGCCAGCATCAGGGCCGAGCGCTTGCCAAGAATGTGGCCCAGCGTCTCGCGCACCGTGACGCGCGCGGCGACGCCTGCCGCTTTCTGATTGGGCGTGTCGCGCAGGAAGACCAGCAAGACGATCGACCAGAGGATGCCCGCCGCACCGAAAATCACGAACGGCGCACGCCACTGCATCGAGAATGTACGCGAGAGATAGCCCGAGAAATACCCGCTGAACATGATGCCGACATAGAGCGCGGCCTGATGGATCGAGAACGCGGTCGCACGGCTCTTCTCATGAAACTGACTCATGAGCGAGGTGGCCGGCGGATAATAGAACGCCTCGCCAGCGCCGAACACGACCCCGTAGAAGAGGATCAACGAGACGAGGCCGCCGCCGAAACCGGTCAACAGCGTGCCGATACTGAACACCAGCACGCTGAACAGCAGTTGCCATTTGCGGCGCAGGCGGTCGCCCAAAAACCCGGCCAACGGCACACACAGCCCGTAGCACGCGATGAAGACCGAGGCCACCATGCCGGCCTGAACATCGCTCAGGCCCAGACCGCCCGCGCTGGCAGACGCTTTGATCTGTGTCAAGACGGTGCTGTAGATCTGACGGTTGCCCTGATTCAGGAAAAACGCCAC
>JAQUEX010000306.1 GCA_028684935.1 Kiritimatiellia bacterium
TTCGCGGACAACAACATGCACGCCGAAGTGATCAACGGCATGGACATTCTCGCCTGCATGGACGCCATGCGCCGCGCGGCCGAGCTGTGCCGCAAGGGTGAAGGCCCCGTGATGCTGGAGTTCGACACCTACCGCAACTATGGCCACTCGCTCGGCGATCCGCGCAACGAGTATCGCACCAAGGAGGAAGAGGCCGAGTGGAAGGCCCTCGATCCGATCGCGAACCTCGAGCGCCAGATGCTCGAGAACGGTTGCATCACGCCCAAGAAGCTCGCCGACCTCAAGGCCAAGGTGGCCGACCGCAACGCCCGCATGGCGGCCAAGGCCGCTTGGTCGCAGGACCCCGATCCGGCCGACGTGATCAAATACATGTACACGGACACCCGCGTGGAGACGGTGCCCGAGGCCTTCGCGTCCGTCACGCTCGAAGCCGAGCTGCCCGTCATCAAGCGCACCGAAGACAGCCAGATCACCTACAAGGATGCGATCAAGGAAGCGATGATCGAAGAGATGATGCGCGACCGCCGCGTGGTGCAGTGGGGCGAGGACATCGCCGAATACGGCGGCGCCTTCAAAGTCACCAAGGGGCTGATCGACGCCTTCGGCCGCGACCGCGTCTTCAACACGCCGATCTCGGAAGCCTGCATCTGCGGCACGGCGGTCGGCGCGGCCATGACCGGCCTGCGCCCGGTGGTCGAGCTGATGTACATGGACTTCGGCCTGATGGCCTCCGACCAGATCTCCAACCAGGCGGCCAAATGGCACTACATGTCCGGCGCCAGCATCGAGGTGCCGCTGGTCTACCGCGCCTCGGTCGGCGGCGGCAAAGGCTATGGCGGCCAGCACTCCCAGACGCTGGAATCGATGTTCGCCCATATCCCCGGGCTGTACGTCGTCTATCCGGCCACCCCCTACGACGCCAAAGGCATGCTGAAGAGCGCGATCCGCGACAACAACCCGATCCTCTTCGTCGAATCGCAGATCATGTACAACTACAAAGGCGTGGTGCCGGCCGAAGAGTACCTGATCCCGCTGGGCAAGGCCGATGTCAAGCGCGCCGGCGACGCGGTCTCGATCGTCACGTGGGGCCCGATGCTCTACGAGGCGCTGAAAGCGGCGGACCAGCTCGCCGCGCAGGGCGTCTCCGCCGAGGTCGTCGACATCCGCTCGCTGGTGCCGCTGGACATGGAGACGATCCTCGCCTCGGTCCGCAAGACCGGACGCTGCGTAGTCGCCAGCCACTGCGTCGGCATCGGCAGCTACACCGGCGAAATCGCGTCGCGCATCATGGCCGAGGCGTTTGACGCGCTGGACGCCCCGGTCCTGCGCGTCGGCGCCAAGGACGGCATCGCGCCGCAGGCCTATTCGCTGGAAGACGCCTTCCTGCCGCATGACCGCGACATCGTCGCCGCTGTCAAACAGCTTCTCTAATCACGGAAAACAAAACGGACCTGTTTAGAGTCGACAGGGATGGCGGGCGAGCCCGCCATCCCTTTTTTAGTTGCTGCCGACATGTTTAATAGACACCCTCCGCCTCTGCGGCGCGGAGCTTGGCTGTGACGTTTTCGAGCGGTGTCTGCCGTTCCAAAAAGTCAGAGGCCGCGAAAAGATAGGGATAGGCCCACGCCAGCAACTCCTCCTGGATAAAGGGAACGACCGGCACGCGGTCGGGGATGCCGCCGTTCAACACAGTCAGGATACGTTCACGTGCAGTCATGCGTTTCATGCTTTCTTGGGTAACAACAGGTACACCACGATCCACGCTGCGACTCGCCCTTCTTTTCCCTCGCCATCCCGGATTAACCGGTGGTAACATGGCGCTCCACATGCTGGGTACGGTGGCCCTACGCGGGACGCGTATTCAGGAGTCCGGGTTTAACGAATGAACGGATCTGCGAAGCGACACGATGACTGCCGAAACCCATGCCCAAATCGCCTCTTTCATCTGGGGAATCTGTAACCTTCTGCGCGGCCCCTACAAGCGCAACGAATACCGCAAGGTGATCCTCCCCCTGACCGTCCTGCGCCGCTTCGACTGCATCCTCGCCCCGACCCGTGCGGCCGTTCTCAAAAAACACGCCGATCTCAAGGGCAAGGGCGATAACATCGTGCGCCACAGCCTGACCCGGGTCACCGGCGTGCCGTTCTACAATCTCTCGAAGTTCACCCTGGGCAAGCCCGCCGAGAAGAGCGGCCTCAACGGTCTGCTTGACGATCCCGGCCAGCTCGATCAGAACCTCAACCGCTACATCGGGGCCTTCTCTCCCAACGTCCGCGCCATCATCGAGCGGTTCAAGTTCAGCGAGGAAATCTCAACCCTGTCTCAGAAGAATCTGCTCTATCTGGTGGTGAAACAGTTCGCCGCCATCGACCTCTCGCCCGAGCGGGTGGACAACATGCAGATGGGCTACGTCTTCGAGGAACTCATCCGCATCGGAGCCGAACAGTCGAACGAGGAGGCGGGAGAGCACTTCACCCCCCGCGAGGTGATCAAGCTGATGGTGAACCTGCTCCTGTCCCCCGAGAAGGATCTCGCCCGCAGCCATGTCGTCAAGACGATCTACGACCCCGCCTGCGGTACGGGCGGCATGCTCTCCGTGGCCGAGCAGTATATCCGCGATCTCAACACCCACGCCCAGCCCAAGCTTTTCGGCCAAGACTGGAACGACGAGGCGTGGGCCGTCTGCAAGTCCGACATGCTCATCAAGGGCGAGGACGCCGACAACGTCGTGCTCGGCGACACCTTTACCCAGGACGGGTTCACCCGCACACCAGACGGCAAGCGGTGGGCCTTCGACTACATGCTCGCCAACCCGCCCTTCGGCGTGGAGTGGAAGCAGCAGCAGAAAGCCATCGAGAACGAACGCGACACCTTTGGCTTCGACGGCCGCTTCGGCGCGGGCACGCCCCGCGTCAACGACGGAGCCCTGCTCTTCCTCCAGCACATGCTCTCGAAGATGCGCCCCCCGAAGGACGGGGGAAGCCGCATCGCCATCGTCTTCAACGGTTCCCCGCTCTTTACCGGTGACGCAGGCAGCGGCGAGAGCGAGATCCGGCGCTGGATCATCGAGAACGACTGGCTGGAGGCCGTGGTGGCCCTGCCCGAACAGCTCTTCTACAACACCGGCATCTCGACCTACCTCTGGGTGCTCACGAACCGCAAGGAGAAACACCGCACGGGCAAGGTGCAGCTCATCGACGCCCGCGCCTTCTGGGTGCAGATGGAAAAGAGCCTCGGCAACAAGCGCCGCCGCATCGGCGACCCGGCCGACAAGGAGAAAGACCCCGACCACATCGGCGATATCGCCCGCATCTATCACGACTTCCGCGATGGCGCGACCCGCGCCTTCACCGAAGAGGACGCCGTCACGCACCGGCCTGTCCAGCGCAAGCGGATCGTCAGCAAGGTCTTCGACAACGAGGACTTCGGCTACCGCAAGATCACGGTCGAGCGTCCCCTGCGCCTGAACTTCCAGGCCAGCGCCGAGCGCATCGCCCGGCTCGACAACGAGAGCGCCTTCAGGAATCTCGCCACAAGCGCCCGCAAGGCCTCGGCCGCCCGCGAGGAGGAGATCGAGGCCGGCCGTCAGCGGCAGCAAGAGATCAAGGCTTTCCTCGGCACGCTGGGCGGCAAGCTCTGCAAAGACCGCGAAACCTTCCTCTCCGGCATCAAGACCGCCGGCAAGAAGATCGGCCTGCGCCTCTCGGGCCCCGAACTCAAGGCCGTGCTCGCGGCCCTCGGCGAGCGCGACGAGACCGCTGAGATCTGCCGTGAC
>JAQUEX010000307.1 GCA_028684935.1 Kiritimatiellia bacterium
GTCGGTACACCAGCCTGTGCCGCCCCGTTTCCGCCATTTCTCGCGTTCGTCTGCCGCACCCCGACCACCCACCGATTACTCGGCGTGGCGTTGCCGCTGCGCGGCGTGCGTGCTATACTGCCTCCATGACACGTTCAGGCATTGTGTTGCGCAGATGGGGCTACGTGCTGCTCGGATGGGCCGTGACGGCCTATTCGGCCGCTTACGAGCCCGCGCCTTTTTCCCGCTACCAGCCCATCCTCGACCGGATGCCGTTCGGTGCGTTACCGCCCGCGTTCAATCCTGCCGCCGCCGATCTGGAAGAGCAGAAGAACGCGGAGCAGCTCCAAGCTGAACAGCAGCAGGTCGCCAAACAGATCGCCTTCACCGCGCTCAACATCACCCCCAGAGGGCGCACGGCCGTCGGTTTCATCGACCGCTCGACCAATCCGCCGGAGAACTTTTATCTGGAGGTCGGCGCCTCGGCGCGCGGCTGGACCGTCATCGCCGCCGATTATGATGACGAGTGGGCGCAGTTCCAAAAAGACGGCGTCACCATCACGATGCATCTGGACAAAGGGCTGATTGACGCGCCGCCTGCTGAATCCGCTGCGGCCGCGGCGGTATCGAACGCCGTGCCGGTCGTGACCGCTGCCGTTGAGCCGCCGGCCGCGGCTCCGCCCGTCGCAGTGCCGGGGCTGGTGCGGCTGCCCGCCGCGGCACGTGCCGCACCGCGCACCGCGCCGTCGCAACCCGCGTCCACCGTAACCTCCGCCAAGTCATACCTCGAGCGTCTGCGCGAGCGCAAGGCGCAAGAGAAGGCGGAGCAGCATGCCGCAGAAAAGGCCACGCGTGAGAGCCTGCAGGAATTGGCGCGCAAGATTGCGCAGGACGAAATGGCCAAACGCGAGAAAGAGAATGAAGCGACCTTGCAACAGCTTCATGCGCAGCAGGAGCTGCTGAATGCCCAGCAAGAACTTGAGGCCCAGGCGCAGATGCCGGAACACACGCCCGAGGAGATGCCGGCGCCGGAGGCTGTGCCGGAACCCGAGGCCGTTCCGGAGGAGCAATGAGTGACGATGACATCGCGTGGCGCGGCACATGCCACGCGCTGATCCTTCTCCTGCTGCTCACCGCCGGCGGCGCGACAGCCTCAGCGGAGCCAATCACTGTCACGTTCCTGCAGGGCTACGATCCCGACCTGCCGGAGAGTCCCGTCACGCGCCAGATCCTCGCCCTCGCCCGCGCAGAGCCACGCCTCAATCCGCAGAAGTGGGGCGGCCTGACTCTGCCCGGCGCCGGTGGCCGCGCCCCGTTCATGCTCTCGCTCGCCGGCGGCACCGCGCCGGACATCTACTTCTGCTGGTTCCACATCATCCGCCACGACATCGAGCAGGGCTTCTGCCACCCGCTCAACGAATGGCTCGGCGAGGACACCGACGGCGACGGCCAGCTCAGCGACGACGAGGCGCGCTGGCCCGGCTGGCGGCAGGTGCCGCCGCTCTGGCGCCAAGTCGCCACGCGCGACGGCAAGGTCTACGGCCTGCCGATGGCTGGCATCTGGTACTACGGCATCGTGTACCGCAAAGACCTGGTGCGGCAGGCCGGAGTCGATCCCGAATACATCCCGGCCACCTGGGATGAGTTCTTTCGCTGGTGCCAGCGCCTCACCTTCCCGGGCAAGCAGGTGGCCGGCGCCAAGGTGCAGCGCGGCCAGCGCGCCTTCGGCCTCGAGAACCGGCCGTGGAGCTGGCTACCGTGGATGCAGGCCGCCGGCGGCTCGCCGATCGTCTCTGTGCGCGTCTCGCCTGCCACGGGACGCAGCTACCGTTTCGCCATGGAGGAGACGCGTTTCCTTGCGCCCGACACCGGCGAGGATCTGTCGGAGGCCGAGGCTGTTTGGCAGGCGAATTTCGACTCGCCCGAGGCCCTCGAGGCGGCCGCCTTCACCCACCGCCTGGCCTGGGCCCCTTGGCTGCGCGACCCGCAGACCGGCGAGCCGGTCGACCTCACGCCCGCCGACCTCGCCGCCGGGCGCGTGACCTTGGCCGACGGCCGCGAGCTCGCCTTTGCCGAGAGCGACGTGATCAAGGGGGTGGCGCGCGCGCTGCCGCGCCTGACGCAGGACCTGCCGCAGCTCTTCGCCCAGGGCGAGGTGGTGGCGCTCTTCTCCGGCGCCGAGCTGGTCGAGCAGCTCACGCGCGACCTCAACCTGCCGCCCGACATGGTCGGCATCATGCCATTCCCCGCCGCGCGGCCCGACCTCAAGCCGGTCTTCCAGGCGCACAAGCATTTCTACAGCATGACCGAGAGCGTGGGACGTCGGCCCAAGGCCGAACGCGATCTGGTGTGGCGCTGCATCGAGCAGCTCGCCAGCGAGGCGGTCAACGACGAGACGGTCAAGCAGAAGGTGCTGGAAGGCCACGCGCGCTGGTGCACGCCCGCCGACCTTGAGCGGCTGGGCTTCAACGAGTATTTGGACGAGGTGCCGCCCGGCATCCGGCGTAATTACGAGCGCATCGCCCGCGGCGAGATCCTGGCGCGCACCGAACCCTTCGCCGGTTTCTGGCAGGCGGTGTCGGACCTGGTCGACCGCCGCCTGCTCGGCGTGCTGCTGGCCGACACCGGCGAGCGCTTCGACTACGCCGCCGCGCTGCGGCACATCAACGACGACGCCAACCGCGGCCTGATGTTCCGTGCGCCGGAGGCGGTGCTTGCGCGCCAGCGTCCGCTCGCCCGCGTGCTTTTCGGCATCGCCGCGATCACCGCGCTCGTCTGCCTCGCCCTGGCCTGCAAGCGCAAGCCCTCCTCCCAGGCCCCGTCTGCCGGTGCTGCCGATCCTGCCGGCACTACCGGTGCTGCCGGCCCCCGTCTCCCGATCCTGCCGAACCTGCCGGCACTGCCGGCCCAGAACCCCTCCGCGTCTCCCCGCCTCCGCGTCTCTGCGTTAAAACCCCGTCTCCTTCCTCCTTCCTCCTTCCTCCCTTCTCCCTCCTCCCTTTCTCCGTGGCTGATGCTCGCGCCCGCGCTGCTCTCGATCGCGGTCTGGAGCTATTATCCCCTGATCCGCGGCGCGGTCATGGCCTTTCAGGAGTATCGCATCGTGGGTGAGACCGCGTGGGCCGGCCTTGACAACTTCATTCTCGTCGCCACCGACAAGGGCTTCTGGGCCGCGTGGGCGCGCACCTTCCACTACGTGGGCCTGACGCTGCTGCTGGGTTTTCTCGCGCCGGTGCTGCTGGCCCTGATGCTGGCCGAGATCCCGCGCGGCAAGATCTTTTTCCGCACGCTCTATTTCCTGCCGCACCTCACCAGCGCGCTGGTGATCGCGCTGCTCTGGAAGCTGATGTACGACCCGACCGAGAACGGCATGCTGAATCAGCTCCTGGGATTCTTCGGCGTGGCGCGGCAGACCTGGCTGCAGGACCCCTCGCTGGCGATGCTCTGCTGCATCCTGCCGGGCGTATGGGCCGGCGCGGGTATGGCGAGCCTGATCTACGTGGCGGCGCTGCAGGCGCTGCCGCCCGACTACTACGAGGCGGCGGCCATCGACGGCGCCGGCATCCTGAGCCGGTTCCGCCATATCACCTATCCGCAACTGCTGCCGCTGATGGTAATCAACTTTGTCGGCGCGTTTATCGCCGCGTTCCAGGGGATGGGCAGCATCTTCCTGCTCACGTTCGGCGGCCCCGGCGACGCCACCAACGTGCTGAGCCTCGCGATCTGGAAAGAGGCCTACAACAACCTGCGCTTCAGCACCGCCACCACGATGGCGTGGTT
>JAQUEX010000308.1 GCA_028684935.1 Kiritimatiellia bacterium
GGAGCGGGGGACGAACGAGAACACGAACGGGCTGATCCGCCGCCTGTACCCGAAGAGCGAGTCGTTCGCGGCCATCGGCGGGGAGGGTCTGCGGCGCATCGACACGTTCCTGAACGACCGTCCGCGCAAATGTCTCGGCTGGAAGACGCCGAGGGAGGTGATGACCGCCTTCCTTGCCGCAGCCGCGTGAGCGGCGCCGGCCAGTAAAGGATGAGTTTACATAATTGCCGTCACATTAAACCGCTGAGAGTTGCTGGCCACCCCACGGATCGGCATGCGTTTACGCCAGTGCCCTCTCCCTCACTTGGGCAAGCAGCGCCAGAAGTTCGTCGACTTGCGCAGAGGTGAAAACGCCATCCGGCCCCTGCGGGCTGAGGTCGGTGAAGGGCGACTCGTAGAGCAGACGGGCCTCCATAACCCCCTGTTCAGTCAGGTGGTCAATAATCAGATTGATAAACTCGATCTGATTCGCGCTCAGCGTGCTGCCATTCAGGAACACGGCAAGAGCCTTCTTCGCTGCCTCGCGATCCAGGCCGACCAACGACCGGACGAAAAGCCCGAATCCGTGGCTCTTGTCCTTGGCCTTCTGCATGTCCGATGGATTGCCGACGCCGTTTGACACCAGAACCTCTTCCAGTGCGTCAAGGTCGCTGGCCGTCAAGGGCTGGTTGTTTCTCAACTTGAAGATCGTAATGTGGTTCTGATGGGCCTTGAGAAAGTCTCTCGCCTTGGCCTTGAACTTTTCGAAGGCGTCGGGAGCCTCAAAACCGGGAATTTCGATAGCGACGCCTGCCCCGATATCGTCTTCAAAGTCGGTGTAAACCGGCTTGCGCTGCCGCTTGTCGATGAGCTTGACCAGATCGCGCAATCTCCTGCGCATCGACTCCAGCATCGTCAGCGTCACGTCCTGCCACCATGCGTCCGTCTGCACGTCCAGAATCAGCGGCATCTGCGCCTGCACCATGGGGATGGCGGCTTTCTCCTCCATCAGCCCCGCAAGGACCTTCACCTGGTCTCGCAGGCGCTCGAATGCGGGTTCCGCACGCAGCAGAGCGAGCTGGAGGTTGAGCACCAGCAGGTCAAAACGCTTGGCCTCCTCATCTTCAGGCGCCAGCTCAGACGGGAGTCCCGCCACCTCGTTGGCCAGTTCGGTGAGATCACCTTCCTTGACGGAGGCCCACACTTCCGGCTGGGAATACCGCTCGATCAGCCGACGCTTCGGGCGCACAACGAAGTTGTCGGGATTCATCGCCGCGACCTCAGTCCGCAGCCGATCCGCCACGTCATACCGGAGCTCCTGAGGCGTTGTCGGCATGCCGTAGATGGCAATCTGTTCGTGAGCCGTGGCATGGGCGTCCCGCCCATGATCTTCTCCCGTGGCACGAGCATCTTGCCCCTGAATCATGGGCGAGACGCCCATGCCACTCTTGTCCAACTGTCCGATCAGTTCCAGCCGGGCCTTGAAAAGCCGCTTGCCGAGGCTCTCGCCCAGCCCGCCCTCTGTCGCTTCGGGGTTCTGCTTGAAGAACTCCAGATTCTGGCAGTAATCGAAAACATAGAAGAACTGCTTGTCTTTGCCCGGGCCGAAAAGATCGGGACAGAGCCGCGTGCCGCGCCCCAGCATCTGCCAGAATTTGGTCTTGGAGCGCACCAGCTTGAAGAACACCAGGTTCACGACCTCCGGCACGTCGATGCCCGTGTCGAGCATATCCACCGAGATGGCGATATGCGGGACCTTGGCCGCAATCGTGAAGTCATCGATCAAGCTTTGCGCATAGGGCAGCTCACAATGCACAACACGTGCGAATGCGCCCTTGAGCTTCGGATAGTTCTTGTCGAAACGTTCGGCAATGAACTCGGCGTGGTCTTGATTCTTTGCGAAAATGATCGTCTTGCCCAGCCGGTCGCCCCCTGCCACCGTCAGCCCGTGCGTCATCAGGTGCTCCAGCACCTTATCGACCGTGTCTTCGTTGAACAGCCACTTGTTGACCGCCTCGGCCTCGACGCGATCCGGAACGCCGTGTTCCTCCTCCCACTCCAACTCGTCCCACCGCTCCTTCTCCTCCTCGGAGAGCTGATCGTAGGTGATGCCCTCGCGCTGAAACTTGAGCGGAACGGAGACCGCCTTGGGCGGCACCAGAAAATGATCGTTCACAGCCTCCTGCAGCGAGTAGTTGTCGGTCGGCACGCCGTCCTCCACATCGAAGAGCCGGTACGTGTTCCGGTCGATCTCCTCCTGCGGGGTCGCGGTCAACCCCACCAGCAGCGCGTCGAAATACTCGAAGATCGCCCCGTATTTCTGGTAGACCGAGCGGTGCGCCTCGTCGATCACCACCATGTCGAAGTGCCCCACGCCGAACCGCCTCTGCCCGTCGTTCGCCTCGTCGATCAGCCGCATCATGGTCGGATAGGTGGAGACGTAGACCCGGCCCTCCGTGTCCTTCTCCGTCACCAGGTTGACAGGCGAAGCGGATGGCAGGAACTTCTTGAAGGCCCCGGCCGCCTGATTCACCAGCGCCACCCGGTCGGCCAGAAACAGCACGCGCTTGGCCCAGTTGCAACGCATCAGCAGATCCGCCAGCGCGATCACCGTCCGCGTCTTCCCCGCCCCGGTGGCCATGACCACCAGCGCTCTGCGGTCGCCGTCACACTCGAACGCCTCGCCGATCCGCCGGATCGCCCGCGTCTGGTAGTGGCGCTCGACGATGGCCGGATTGATGGTCGCTTCCGCGAGCTTCTTGCGGTTCGCGCGCCGCCAAATCTCCAACTCCAGTTCGTCCTTCTTGTAGAACCCCTGCACCTCGCGCGGCGGGCTGTTCAGGTCATCCCACATCCAGTGCTCGTACCCGTTGGTGAGGAACATTACCGGCCGCTGCCCGAATTGCTTCTCCAGGCAGTCCGCATAGAGCTTCGCCTGCTGCTGACCGATCTGCGCCGACTTCCGCGTGCGCTTGGCCTCAACGATGGCCAGCGGCTTGCCGTCATCGCCCCAGAGCACGTAGTCCACATAGCCCTTGCCCTGCGCGTTGGGCATGCCGCTGACCTCGAACTCCGTGTCGTGCCCCGGCTTGGTGAACACCCACCCCGCCTCGCGCAGCAGCAGGTCGATAAAGAGGTCCCGCGTCTGCGCCTCGGAATAGTCATGCGTGTCAGGCTGCGCCGCGCTGGCCTTCTTGGCTGCCGCCACCTCGGCCCGCAGGCGCTTCAGCTCCTCGTCCAGCGCGGCGTTGCCGGCCCTCGCCGCAGCGAGCTGCTCGTCGCGTTCGCGCAACCCGGCTTCCAGCTTCTGAAGCTGGTCGAGGGTCTGTTTGGGGATCGGCGCGGCCTTAGACAGGGCCGACTCATCGAACCCCAGTCCCGGCGCGGGTTTGTCGGCACGGGCATAGGTCCGCGCCAGCCAGTAGCCGGTATGGAACAGCTCGCGCACGGCGCACAGCGCGTCGTACGGCCTGACCGGCTTGTGGCTGTGCACCGCCTGGTTGCCGAGAGTGTTGATGACCCGCGCCTTGCTGAAGATCGCCTCGCCCGCCAGCGTCTTGAAGGTCGGCTCGTGGATCAGCGCGCTCAGGTTCTCCTGATATGGCGTCCGCAGCGTCTCGTCGTTCCGGTAGAGCCACTGCATGGCCAGTTCCAGCGCCCGGCGGGCGTAGAAACACGCCGCCCGCGGATCGGGATGGACTGCGGCGGCGGCCTTTTCCGCCGCCTCGCATACGTCCGGCCATTCGCTCTTCAGAAAGGAGAAAGGGGTCATG
>JAQUEX010000309.1 GCA_028684935.1 Kiritimatiellia bacterium
GGTGCTACGACCGGGCGCTGGGCCGGGACTGGCGGGTTGAACATGCAGAACTTCAACCGCAAGGAGGTCGAGGGTCTGGACATTCGTAAGGTGATCGTGGCGCCGCCGGGTTCTACATTGGTTGTGTGTGACTATTCTCAGATCGAGGCGCGGATGCTGCTGTGGATCGCCGGGGACGAAAAGACGCTGCAGCTTCTTCGTGACCATCCAGATATGGATATGTACGAGGTCCACGCGCGGTCAACTATGGGCTACACCAATCCGATGCCTCTTGAAAAGTGGTGCGAGCAAAACGGCAGCACTCTCCGTCAGTACGCCAAGGCTCGTGTGCTGGGGCTGGGCTACCGGTGCGGGGCCGGGACGTTCGTGCGCGTGGCGAAGATGATGGCGAAGCTGGAGCTAAGTTTCCAGGAAGCAAAACAGGCGGTGAATGATTACCGGGCGAGCAATCCGCTTGTGGTGGGTGTGTGGGAGCGTCTTGAGGACGATGCCTACAAGTCCTGGGAGGCTGGCCGCGATCACGTCGTGCCGCTTCCCTGCACGTCGTACGACTCTCGTTGCGGCCGATTGCTCTTTTACCGGGACCTCAAGGTGCTGGACGGCGGCTTCGGCAAGGGCATGACGGCCATGATCGCCGGCGAGCGCTGCCCGTTGCACGGCGGGATCATCACGGAGAACATCGTGTCCGGTGCGTCGCGCGACGTGATGGCTTCGGCGTGGCTTCGCTGTCTCAAGGCCGGGTATTCGCCGATTATGACGGTGCATGACGAACTCGTTTTTGAAGTTCCGGATGCGACGGCGCCGGCGGAGCTGGCAAAGATTTCTTCAATCATGACGGAGCCTCTGGCGTGGGCTCCGGGGCTGCCGCTCAAGGTGGGCGGCAAGCTCATGAAGCGCTACGGAAAGTAGGTGTCTGATGATCATGGGCATTGACCCCGGGAAGAGTGGTGCGGTTGTGTGGGAAGCCGAGGGCGTTGTGGACGTCCAGAGGATGCCCTCGACCGAGGGAGACTGCGTCGACCTGCTCCGCACAGTGACGGCTGGCGCTGGCGACGGGCCGCGTGTGTGCTACATCGAGAAGGTGGGTGGATTCATCAAGGGTAAGTCCGCCCCGGGCAGTGCGATGTTCAACTTCGGGCACGGGCGCGGCGTCCTGGTCGGTGCGCTTATGGCCATGGGTTGGCGCTTGATCGAGGTCACGCCGCAGAAGTGGCAGGGCTGGCTGGGCGTGGGGAAGGTTGCCGGAGACAAGCACAAGCTCAAGGCCGAGGCTCAGCGCCGTTTCCCTTCGGTGGAGGTTACGCTGGTGAATGCAGATGCGCTCCTGATCTTCGATTACGGCCGCGCTGCGGAAAGGAGTGGCTTATGAATCAGGCTGCAGAGATTCTCGATCCTGAAGTGTTGCCTATGACCGGGACCCCCGGCGGGCCGACGGCTTTGCCGAGCGCCGCGCTTCAGATCCTCAAAGAGACCGGCGTCGAACAGTCGACCGCCACGCAACTGCGGTTCGCGTTCAATGAAATGTTCGGACAGGCTGAGAGGTGGATGAGTCAGGCGCAAGCAATCCGGGTGACCGACGTGTCGCAGGTTCGCGAAATGAAGATGGCTCGGGAGGTGCGCCTGGCCCTCCGGCAGATCCGATGCGATGCCGAGAACACGCGCAAGCGCCTCAAGTCTGACGCACTTGCGAAGGGCAAAGCTATCGACGGGATCGCGAACGTCCTCAAGGCTCTGATCGAGCCGGCCGAGAAGCACCTCCAGGAGCAGGAGGATTTTGCCAAACGAGTCGAGGAACAACGCATTGCGGCGCTGAATGAAACCCGCCGTCTGGCGCTGTCGGCCTACATGGACGTGAGCGGTTTGAGCGAGAATCTCGCCGGACTGTCGCAAGAACAGTTTGACGCCATGCTGTACGGTGCTCAGCAGAAGCGCGTTCGCGAGGCTGAGGCGGCTGCCGAGGCCGAGCGGCTGCGCCTTGCCGAAGTCGAGCGGGCGCGGAAAGATGCCGAGGCGCTTGAGGAAAAGCGAAAGGCTGAGTTGGCCGAGGCCCGCAAGCGCGCGGCGGCGGAAGCCCGGGCGCGTATCGAGGCCGAGCGCAAGGCTGATCTCGAACGCATGGAGCGCACGCGGATTCAGGCGGAATTGGCGAAGAAGGAAGCGGCCGAGCGTGCCGCGAAAGCCGAGGCTGATCGTCAGGAAGCGGTGCGTAAGGCTGCCGAAATCAGAAAGGCGCAAGCCCCGGATCGCGAGAAAGTGCTCGCTTTCGCTGAAACGGTCCGACGGCTTGCTGTCCCTGAGTTGACGTCCCCATCCGGCGTGCAGGCTCGGGCTGAGTTGGCCGCGAAGGTCGAGGGGTTCGCTCGCTGGATCGAGGGGACGGTGGCTTCCAGTTTGTGATGGTGGTCGTGTCCGGCCCTTTGCCCCGGGGCCGGGACGCGTAACTGTAGGGGTGTGGAGGTCGTAATCATGGCGAAGAAAGCGACGGGAAAGAAAAGTGCTCGGAGCGAGCAGTTCGAGAGTCTGCAGAAGTGCGTGTTGACCGGAGACGAAATCGTCGAGCGGTCGCGTGAAATGGCCCAGCTTATGAGCGAGATTGCGAGCGACGAGGCTGACCTGAAAGCGGTCGTCCAGGAGTTCAAGAGCCGCCTCGCCGGCAAGGAGGCGCGGCTCGGCACTCTCGCCCGGAACGTTCAGAACGGGTTCGAGTTCCGCAGCGTCCCGTGCACCCGGTACTTCGTCTATGCCGTCGGGCGCGTCGAGGAGTTTCGGAGCGACACCGGCGAGCGGGTCAGCCAGCGGGCGATGACCGACGAGGAACGCCAGCAGGAGCTCGGGTTTGAGGCGGAGTAACTGATGGCTCTTCTCCTTCCATTTTCGAGGCGTGTCGAGGAAACGCTCCGGGAAACCCCCGAGGCCGGAGAAACCCACCGCTGGCTCGCAAGAGTAGCGGCCGGGCTCCAGACCTCGGGGCGCGTCCCCCGCGAGGCGTGCGGAGCGTTCCTGCGGGATTGCTGTTCCCGGTGGGTGAGTCATAGGGCCGTGCCAGAACGCGAAATTGAGGCGGCTCTGCGTTTGGCCTACGATACACCTCGGACGCCTGGGGAACGCAAGCAGGCCCCCGCCTGGCCTTCTCTTGACGCTTCTGCGCGGGACTCGGTTTCGTGGACGGCCCCGGCCCTGTTTGACGGCGTGACGGATACCGGACTTTGCGCATCGGACGTGCTGCCCGGGCTGTTCGGGCAGGATGAGTTCGTGTGCGCCGGGTGGGTCTGTGAGCGGCCGATCTGCCGTCCGCTCCGTGAGTGGATGCCTCGGGTCGGGACAACCCAGTTTATCGTGATGAATCCGATGAAGGGGCCTACGGGCCTGACCAAGGAGGGCAAACGGTCCGCGCGGTGCCAGGACAACGTAGCCGAGCGTCGTTTCGTCGTGGCGGAGTTTGACGACGCCGCTTTCGGCAAGCCGGAGCAGGCGCGGGTGGCGTCGGCGCTGAATAGCGCCCTGCCGCTCGTTCTGGTGGTTGACTCGGGCGGCAAGTCTCTTCACTGCTGGTTCGATTGCCGGGGGCGTGACGATCAGGATGTGGCCGCGTTTTTCGCGGCGGCAACGCGCCTCGGCGCTGACCGGACGCGCTGGGATCCCTGCGGGTGGGTGCGCATGCCGGGCGGCCAGCGCGTGAAATCTGACGGGGGCAAGGTGAAACAAAAGGTGCTTTTGGTGA